>JBDHAF010000008.1:0-76769 GCA_039588255.1 Gemmatimonadota bacterium
CCGCCGACAGATGCAGTTAAGTCAGGGTGGTGATGAGATCTGGTTTCGGGGTGGTGTCTATGGGACCGGTCGTCCGGTCTGCCCGGCGGAGCGCAGCATCGAGAACGTCACCCAGGTCCGCAGCAGGATGGACCCTTATCCGTTCCCGCTCATCCTTGCTGAGGTCTTCGAGGTCGGGGAGGTTCTCCTTGGGAATCACGATATTCGAGATGCCCGCCCGACTGGCGCCGAGAATCTTCTCCTTCACGCCTCCGATGGGGAGGACTCGGCCCGAGAGGGTGATCTCTCCCGTCATGGCCACGTCGTACCTCACCGGCACCCCGGAGAGGGCGCTGATCAGCGCGGTGGCCATCGTAACGCCGGCTGACGGTCCGTCCTTGGGGATCGCTCCAGCAGGCACGTGAATGTGAATGTCCTTGTTCTTCACCAGGTTGGGATCGATCCCCAGCTCCTCGGCGTGGGATTTGGCATACGTCAATGCCGCCCGAGCCGACTCTTTCATCACGTCACCCAACTGACCGGTGAGGACTAGCTCCCCCTTGCCACTCATCACCGAGACCTCGACGAACATGATGTCGCCACCCACCGGGGTGTAGTACATGCCGGTACCTACCCCAACCTGGTCTTCCGGAGCGGCTCGCTCAGGATGCACCGTGGGCCGCCCGATGAGATCACTGATCTCTTCTTTCTTGAGCTCGAAGCGAGCTACCTCCCCAGCCTCGATGCGCCGGGCCACCTTTCGCGCCACGCGGCCCAGCTCCCGCTCGAGCTGGCGGACTCCCGCCTCCCGGGTATACCCGGAGATGAGGCCACACAGGGCGGCGTCACCCAACTCCAGCTGGCCGTCGTCGAGCCCCGCCTCCCGGAGCTGCCGCGGCAAGAGATAGCGGCGGGCGATCGCCGCCTTCTCCGCCTCCGTGTACCCGGAAAACTCCACCACCTCCATCCGGTCCAAAAGCGGCCCCGGGATGTTTTGGATGAAGTTCGCCGTCGCCACGAAGAGGACTTCCGACAGGTCGAACGGCACGCCCAGGTAGTGATCGGTGAACGTGTCGTTCTGCGCCGGGTCTAGCACCTCGAGGAGCGCCGACGCCGGGTTGCCCTGGTACGACGCGCCGAGCTTGTCGACTTCGTCGAGGAGGAAGACGGGGTTCTTCGTTCCCACCGTTTTCATTCCTTGCATCAGTCGCCCTATCATCGCGCCCACGTAGGTGCGGCGATGGCCGCGAATGTCGGCTTCGTCCCGGGCGCCGCCCAGGGAGATGCGTACGTACTTTCTGCCCATGGCGCGAGCGATGGACTTTGCTATGGACGTCTTGCCGACACCTGGCGGTCCGACAAACAACAGGATGGGACCCTTCGGCTGCTTGTCATCCTCGTTCCCGAGAGCCGGCTCATCCTCTCCGCCCTCGCTGACCTCTCGTTCCCTCGCCTGACGCAGCTTCCGCACCGCCAGAAATTCCAGCACCCGATCCTTCACGTCCTGCAAGCCGTAATGATCTTCGTCCAGGATCTTCGCCGCGTCCTCGAGATCGAGATGATCCTCGCTGCGCTCGTTCCACGGCAACTCGGCGATGGTCTCCAAGTATGTCCGAATCACCTGAGATTCCATCGAGTCCGGCGAGGTCCGCACCACACGCGAGAGCTCTCGCTCCACCTCCTTGCGCGCCTCGTCGGGAAGCTCTAGCTGCTGTAATCGCGCCCGCAGCTCGTCCAGCTCTCCTTCCGACTCCTCTTCTCCGAGCTCCTTGCGGATCGCTTTGAGTTGCTCCCGAAGGAACATCTCCCGCTGGCGGTGGCCGATCTCCTCCTGGACCTGGGATTTGATGTCCTCTTGGGCGTCCAGCAGCTCGATTTGCCGCTGGACATGGATCAGCACCCGCCGCAGCCGCTCTTCGACACCCAGCGTTTCGAGCAACGCCTGCCGCTCCTTGGGCGAGATGTCGAGGTACCCGCCGACAACGTCAGCCAATGCTCCAGCGTCGCTCACCGTCTGAAGCACTTGCTCCACTATGTCGGCGGCGATGCCCGTCTTCTCGCCGAGCTCAGCCGCGCGCTCCCGCAGTTCCTTGTGAAGCGCGTTGAACGGCGCATCGTCGGGATCCGCAGGCGGAAGGTCCGGGGCGCGCTGCACCATGGCCTGGATGTGGTCCTCCGTCTTGGTGTACTGGAGCACAGTGGAGCGGTAATCGCCGTGAAGGAGGAGTTGGATCCCGCCGAGGCCTCGCTGCACCTGTCCAATCTTGGCTACCGTGCCGATGGTGTGCAGGATCTCGGGATCGACCGCCTCCACGTTCTCCCGCTGTGACACCGCGAAAACGAGACGATCCTCCGTCTTTAAGGCCGCCTCAATCGCCCGAAGCGTGCCGGGCCGGCCCGCTCCGACGGGGGCCGTCACCCCCGGGAAGAGTACCAACTCCCGCAGCGGGAGCACCGGCAGCTGTAGTCGTTGCATGATTTGATCGTCCATTTATCGCTTCCAATCCCGGCGGATTCTCACGTGGTCGGCCTGCGGGCTTAGGAGCACCGATCATGCCGCTGGCCAGCCCCCCTAAAACCAAAAACACCGCCCGAACGGCGGTGTTCCTGACAGTCATGACATCGGCGCTGGAGATCATCGCTGCCAAAATGACAGCCATCGGGGAGATGGTCTGTTACCTTCTCCTTATTTCACGTGCCTTCGCCAGACACGAGACCAGGTCGGTGTCACTGGAGTCACTCAGCAGCCCCGCCTTCATCGTGGTCTCCCGCTGGGCCTCGTCAGGGTCGGACTCGCAGACGAACCGAATGATATCAGCTGGCTCGGGGAGCGATCGACTCCCCTTTTCAGAGCTGACGATCCCCGATGTCCGGCCAATTCTCTCGGCTTTCCAGGTCTTCCCCTGTTCGTCGCTGAACGTTCGCATGGACATACCGCGGGTGCTTTCGCTGAACGGTTGCCAGCAGGTATGAGCCCGAGTAATCTACGGACACTTGGGACCCGATGCCATATCCCCAACGCTCTGCCGAACTTCACCGGCGAGTCGGGGGTATGGTCTGTTCTTTGCAGCGGGCACTGGCGGGCCACCCTGTCTACGCAGGGTCCTCATCGCGCGCTGCAATAGTCCGAGTCAGGAGCCTGATGGCGGAAACGAACACCCCATCGCTTGCTGCACGACTGGCTGACTCCCTCAAGGATGAGTACACCGTCGAGGGGGAGATCGGACGTGGCGGCATGGGCGTCGTCTACGTCGCCCGGGACCTCAGGCTGAAGCGCCGGGTTGCCATCAAGGTCCTGCCGCCCGAGCTGGCGTACCGCTCGGAGATCCGGACTCGCTTCACACGCGAAGCCCAGACGGCGGCGCGTCTCTCCCACCCCCACATCGTCCCAATCCATGCGGTTGGCGAAGCCGACGGGCTCGTGTACTTCGTCATGGGATTCGTCGACGGCGAGGCTCTGGGGGCACGGCTCAAGAGACGCGGCAAGCTTCCCATCGAGGAAGTTCGGCGCATCATGAAGGAAACTTCCGACGCGTTGGGAATGGCCCATACGATGGGAATCATCCACCGCGACATCAAACCCGACAACATCCTGCTGGATGGCACACGTCGCCGAGTGATGGTCACGGACTTCGGGATCGCCAAAGCGCTGTCCGACGTCGGAAGCGGAACGCTGACCGGCACGGGTGTCGCGATCGGGACACCCACCTACATGAGTCCGGAGCAGGCCGCAGGCGAGCGAGAAATCGACGCTCGCAGTGATCTCTACTCCCTGGGCGTGGTGGCGTATGAGATGCTCCTGGGCCACGTGCCCTTCAAGGCACCCACCGTGCCCGGCATTCTGATGAAGCAGATCACCGAGCCCCCCCCGGACATCATGGTGGGTCGCCCCGAGTGTCCCGAGGAGTTGGCTGCCACGATTCTCCGTTGTCTGGAGAAAGACCCGGAGAGCCGATGGGCCACTGCCGATGCCCTGCGTCGCGCCCTCGAGAGCCGGACGTCGGTTCCGTACCGCAAACCGGCGCGCTCCTCGGCCCCCTCTCGCCGCCGTCCCTCGGGCGCGAGCCGCAGGCACGAGCGGCCGTGGCGTGAGTGGGACGAGGACGAGCGGCCGCTTCCGGCACGCCGGCGGCCCCGCGACGCTGCCGCCCGGCGACCGCGTGGAGATCGGGTGGCCCCACGGGATCGTCCTCGCACGCAGCCTGCAAAGGGGACGGAGTCCGGCGAGCCGAAAATCGTCCGGGACTTCCGCAGCAGCTTTGCCTCCTACGTGTCGGTGAACGGCAGTCTGATGATGCTGAACCTGCTGACGGGCATCGACTCGCCGTGGTTCCTCTTCTGCGCAATTCCCTGGGGAATCGGTATGGCATCCAGCTACGGCAAGTTGTGGACCTCGGGCTACAGCTGGCGCGACGTGATCAACCGGCCGCCAGCGGCGGACGCCATCGAGGCACCCAAGTCCAAGGCGAAGGGCTCTAGCAAGCAGCTCCCCCAACCGCAGGCGCCGGCGTCACAGGAGGCCACCACCGGTAACTACGGCAAGTTTGCCGGGCAGATGCGCCAGATTCAGAGCGACCGGCAAGCCATTATGCAGATGGTCCAACGCCTCCCCGACTCCGAGAAGAAGATGCTGCCGGAGATCGTCCCCACCGTGGACTCCCTCATGAATCGCGCCGTGGAGTTGGGCCGGACGCTGAACCAGATGGAGGGCGAGGTGGACGCCGACGCGTTGGCCAAGGTGGATCTCCAGCTCCAGGAGCTGAAGGCCGAGGGTCCGGGTCCCGAAAGCGAACGACACTTGGAGCTGCTGAACCGCCAGCGGCGGACGCTGGCAGATCTATTGGATCGCCGGACAAAGGTGGAGGCGCAGTTCGAGTCGTGCGCCCTAGCGATTCAGAGTATGCGATTCGATTTGCTGCGGCTGCGTTCGGCGGGCGTGAGCGCCGTGCTGGACAACCTCACGATGGTGACACAGCAGGCGAAGGCGTTGAATATCGACGTCAACGCGGCCATCGACGCTGCGGGCGAAATCCGAGAGGCGTTGGGCCGCGCGACGCCGGCTCCCTAAAATCCAGCTACTTCCCTCATCGCCGCGTCCAAATCCGCGACCTGCGGCAAGATCACGTTCTCCAACTCCGGCGAGTACGCCACGAACGTGTCCGTCGCGGCCACTCGCCGCACCGGTGCGTCGAGCCACGAAAAGTGGTCATCCGCAATGCGCGCCGCGATCTCCGCCCCATATCCCCACGACAAGCTATCCTCGTACGCCACGATGACCTTGTTCGTCTTCCGGATTGACGTGGCGATGGTCTCCCAGTCCACCGGGCTCAGGGACCGCAAGTCGATCACCTCGGCGTCGATACCATCTTCGGCAACCTTCTTCGCGGCGACGAGTGAACGCTGCACCACCGCGCCATACGTGACGACCGTGAGATCCGAGCCTTCACGGACGACCCGTGCCTTGCCAAACGGAATCATGAAGTTCGGCCCCGGGTTTGGCGCCTTGTTGTATGTCTGACGGTACAGGTGTTTGTGTTCGAGGAAGATGACGGGATCATCGCACCGAATGGCAGTGCGAAGCAGCCCGTTCGCGTCCAACGCGGTCGCCGGACACACTACCCGGAGGCCGGGGATGCTGGTGTACACCGCGGCGCCCGTCTGGGAGTGATAGATGGCTCCACCCTTGAGATATCCGCCGTAGGTCACGCGAATGACGACCGGACAACTGAAGTCGCCATCGCTTCGCCAGCGCATACACGCGAGCTCATTACGGATCTGGTGATACGCGGGCCAGATGTAATCGAAGAATTGGATCTCGACCACGGGCTTGATGCCGCGCGTCGCAAGGCCGATGGCGCGGCCTACGATGTTGGCCTCCGCGAGTGGTGAGTTGTAGACACGGTCGCCACCAAACTCCCGCTGCAATCCCCACGTCACTTTGAAAACCCCACCCTTGCCCTTCACGTCCTCGATGTGGGCGTTGCGAGAGACGTCGGCCACGTCTTCTCCGAAGAGGACTACACGCGGGTCACGACGCATCTCCTCCCTCATGCAGTTGTTGAGCAAGTCCACCATGGTGGTGGGGTTCCCGCCGAACTGCGGATCCTCCTCGGTGTCGAACTGCTCGCTCGTGGGATCCACAGTCTCCGAGTACACGTGCAGGTGCAGGGTTTCCGCAGCGGGCTGCGGTGATGCCAATGCGAGGTCGGTGGCGAGTTGGACTTCCTCCTCGGCTTCGGTCTTGATCTTCGCGATATCGTCTTCCGTGGCCACTCCGTCTTCGATCAACCGGCGGGGGAACGTGACCAATGGATCTCGCTTTGCTTCCTCCTCGCGCTCGGCGGTGGACTTGTACACCCCTTCGTCATCCGAAAGCGAGTGGGAGTACGGCCGGATCACGTGAGCGTGAACGAGCGCTGGGCCTTTCCGGGCACGGCAATACGCCACTGCGCGTGACACAGCATCATACGACGCGATGGGATCGCAGCCGTCGACCTCTTCGAGGTACAGGTCTGGAAACTGGGAAACGAGCTTCGACACGGACTGCCCGGCCGTCTGCACCTCGATGGGCGTTGAAATGGCATAGCCGTTGTCTTGGATCATGAACAGCACGGGGAGCTTGAGATTACTCGCGGTGTTCATTGCCTCCCAGAACTCGCCCTCGCTGGTTGCTCCGTCCCCCGAGCTCACATAGACGACCTCATCCCCCTTGATCATGGACTCGCCATCGGGAATGCCGTCGATCTTCGTATAGCGGAGCCAGGCCTCGGCGCATCCCACTGCTTGGAGATACTGGGTGCCTGTGGGACTCGAGGAGCTGACGATGTTCAGCGCCTTGTGCCCCCAGTGCGAGGGCATCTGCTTGCCATGCGAGTTCGGATCGTCCGCGGCTGCCACTGCGGACAGCAACATCTCGGTCGGAGTCATGCCGAGTGCCAGACACAGCGCTCGGTCTCGATAGTACGGATAGAACCAGTCGTGCGTGGGCCTCAGCACCTTGCCGGCCACGGCACAAATTGCCTCGTGCCCGGCGCCCGAGATCTGGAAGAAGATCTTGTTCTGGCCTTTGAGTCTGATCTCCCCGTCGTCCAAGAGACGGGATATCACCATCAAACGGTAAACGTCGAGGAGATCGGGTTTGGTGAGCTTGCTGGAGGCCGAACGCTGCGCGCGCGAGCTAGCTTGGGTCTGCTCCATGGGCAAAAAATAAGCCGTCAGCGCAGCTTCGTAAGCTTTTTCAAGGCCTGCAGCTTCTCGAGGGCAGTCTTCTCGTTCGGTTCGTTACCGATCGTGTGGATGGCATCTCGGATGTCCATCAACACCTCGAGCAGGAGCTGCTCGCGCTGATAGGAAGCGTCGAGGTCCATCATCCTCCCCGCGTCGTCGGCCTGCTTCGCCCGGTCGTACGCCTCCCGGTAGACGTTCTCCAGGTTGGTGAGAATCTTCTCGCGTGAACGCGGACTCATGGGCTCCTCTCTGACTTTCCTCGGGGATCACCACCCCAGGACCACCAGGCCGCTGGGCACCTTGGGGTCGAAGTACGTCGATTTTTGTGGCATAAACGCCCCGGCATCCGCCACCGCCAGCACCTGTTCCACGGTCGTGGGCTTCAGCAGAACCGCCCCGACTGCACCCTCGGAATAGACAGTTTGTATTGCCGACTTGGTGGAGGGACTGTAGGTCACCTTCGCCCCTGTCGCGGACATCGACCGAAGTTGATCGACAACTAAACTGTCTACCTTCGTCACGTCGATGGCGTTGACTGTCGGGTCCTCCCCGTGCGGCATGTGGGAGAACTCAATCCCTTCCTTTAACCGGAGACCAACGTACTTCGGTCCGGGTAGATACACCACGCACCGGGCCTGCTCGTCCGGGGTCCTGAGGTGGGATTCCGCATCATGGGTCGACGCCAGGTGCGCCACGTGGAACACCGGCTCCAGTCGACTCATGAGCACCTCCTGGTCCACCGGATCTCCGTGCACGATTCGGTGGGTGGGAAGGACTTCCAGCCCGGGATCGTCGACCGGTACGATCATGCCCAGGGTTCGATCCGCCTCCGGAACCATCCCTCTATAGGTTTCCGCGGTCTCGTATCGATGGTGTCCGTCAGCGATGTAGAGCACGTCATCGCCGGACGCAGCGGCGGCGACCGCTTCGCCCTCCTCCCCCGAAATCCGCCAGAGCGAGATGCGGGCTCCCGACAGCTGTGCGCGAACGTCGGGCTCCGCAGCGGTAGCCGACTGCAGCCGCTCGAGGAGCAATCCATCGCTGTCCCGAGACATCATCAGGAGGGCCTCGCACATCGCCCGGGTTGCCTTCATCAGGGCGAGGCGATCTTCCTTTGGCCCTCGATGGGTTTTCTCGTGTGGTCGAATCCGGCCGTTGGAATAGGGCTCCACCGCCACGGCACCGATCACCCCTGTCCGCACCCGGGGCTGCCCATCTGGTGTGTCGAATTCCTGGCGGAGGACATAGACCGAGGGCTCACTGTCCTTGGCAAGCACGCCCTGCCCGCGCCAAGAATCCAGAATCGTCGCCGCGTGGGCATAGCGATCCCCGTTCCCTCCGGGAAGAATCAGGCGGACGATGTTGTACTGGTTTCGCTCCCGGTAAATTCGTCGTTGCTCCGTGGAGATCACGTCGTAGGGAGGCGCGATCAACTCACCTGTCTTATCGACATCGTGGTACCGCTCGCCAGTGAACGTCGTGACGAGCGGAGGAAGAGAACCGTCAGCCATGCCGACCTTTCAGGAATTCCAAGGCTTCGATTTCCGAGTGGGAACGATCCTCACCGCTCAACCGCATCCGACGGCCCGGAAGCCGTCGCTCCAGCTCAACATCGATTTCGGCGATGCGGGCGTCAAGCAATCTAGTGCCCAACTCAACTCACTCCCAATGCTTGGCCGCCTGCACCGCTTCCTCGAGAAACCTGCGATACGATTCCAACCGGGTGGCGTGGATTTCACCGGCCTCGGCGGCGGCGACGACGGCGCAGGCCGGCTCCTCCACGTGGCGACAGTTGTCGAACTGGCAGAGCCCGATGTGGGGAGCGAATTCGGGGAAGGCTTCTCCCAACTCCCGAGGATCGATGCCCCACAACCCCACATCCCGGAGGCCCGGTGTGTCGACCACGAACCCTCCCTCGTGCAGCGGGTGCATCTCGGCGGCGGTGGTGGTGTGCCGACCCGCACGGCTCCGGCGACTCACCTCCCCGGTCCGGAGACGGAGCCCCGGTTGCAGGGCGTTGAGGAGGCTGGATTTCCCCACGCCGGTGGCCCCGGTGAAGAGTGAGACGCGCTGGGCCAGCCGTTGTCGCAGCGCCTCGATGCCCTCCCCCCGCTTGACGCAGGTGACGAGCAGATCGTAACCCGCCGCCTCGTACGGCCCGCCGAGAGCCGCCGCGTCATCCACGAGGTCCGACTTGTTCACCACGACCACGGCGGGCAAGCGGTTGGCCTCTGCCATGACCAAGAATCGGTCCATGAGGTGGGGATCCCATCGTGGATGGTCCGCAGCGCCCACAACCACAACCTGGTCCACGTTCGCGGCAATCGCCCGGACGCCCCTGGATTTGCCGGGCGTTCGTCGTTTCAAGAGCGTGCGCCGCTCGGCTATCTCCTCGATCGTCACCGACTCGTCGCCATGCACGTGGAGGATGACCTCATCGCCCACCAAAACGCGCTGCGTGCTTCCTCGCTTCATCCGGCCGCGAAGCGAGGCGTCTATCGTCCCTCCACCGCCGAACACCCGGTAGGTCCCTCCGACGGTGGATAGCACGATCCCTCGTTTCCGCTCTACCAGTCTGGCAACTCCTTCTGTTGTTCGATGAGTCGTTCGAGGTGTTCTTTGACGTCGTGGAGCGACAGCGCGTAGAGCACACTCTTCACGTCCGATCGATGGGCTCCGACAGCCAAGTGCTCCGTCTCCAGGTGTCCCACCGGTTGCGCCCCATCCTCCGACCATCGAACGAAGATCAGCGCCGCCGCAAAGGGTTTGTCGGCAGCGGGCTCCTCATCGATGTAAATGTCTACAGAGTACGATGCGCCATCGGACCCTTCGAAGGTAGGCGGTCGGGAGTGCTTCTCGAAGTAACCGCCCAGCGACCCGTCCGGCATCACTTCCTTGAAAACGCCTCCTTCACCACGCTCATGGTAATGAACGCGACGTTGGCCGGGCGTTCGGCCAACCTCCGCATCAGGTAGGGATACCACTGTGTCCCGAACGGGATATAGACCCGCATGTTGTATCCGTCGCGGTGGAGCTCGTTTTGGAGATCGCGCCGCACACCGTACAGCATCTGAAACTCGAATCGGTCAGGAGAGATGTTCTCCTTCTTGACGAAGTCCACGGTTCGTTGGACCAGGTCCTCGTCGTGCGTCGCGATACCTGGATAGTTCCCTCGCTGCACCAGCTGCTGCATCAACGAGGCATACGAATCAGCTACCTCCTTGCGCCCTTGGAAGGCGATGGCCGCCGGCTCGGCATACGCTCCTTTGCAGAGTCGCACCCGAGCCTGCTTGTCGATGAGCATGTCGACATCGGCTGCCGAGCGTCGCATGTAACTCTGGATCACGACCCCGGTGAGATCACCGAACTCGGGTTGCAGGCGCTCCGTGAAGAGCTTGAGGGTCTGTTCCGTGTAGGGCGAGCCCTCCATGTCGACACGCACGAAAATATCGTGCGTGCGCGCTCGCTCGAGCACCTTGAACATGTTGGCCACGCATATCTCGTCGCTGAGATCGAGACCCATTTGCGTGAGCTTCACGGACACGTTCGCATCAACACCGGTCTCCGCGATCCGATCCAGTATCTCGACCACCTCGTCCCGAGACCGCGCCGCTTCCTGCTCATCGGTGACGCTTTCACCGAGGAGGTCGAGACTCGTCGAAATCCCTTTCTCGTTCAACGCCCGTGCAGCGTCGATCGCCTCATCTAACGTTTCCCCAGCTACAAACCGACTCGCAAACTTGCGCGAGAAACCGTTCCGTCTGACCAGCTCGAAGATCGTGTCACGCTCACTGAGCCAGAGTAATGTGCTTCGAAGCAATGTGAATGAATCCGTTAACTGTTAGGGTAAAAACGGAGGTTGGAATCCGCCATTTGGCGTAGTACAGGAGTCGGCGCAAACCGCTCCCCGTAGGCCTGGGAGAGTCGCTCGAGGGCGTCCACGGCATGTCCTGCGCTCAAATCGTCGAGTTGCCGTAGCGGCCCACCGAGAAACGGAGGATACCCGATACCGAAGATTGCACCGATATCACCATCACGGGGAGACCGCACGACGTCTTCCTCCACCGCCCGGGCGGCCTCGTTCAACATCGCGAAGACCAGCCGCTTCTCGATATCCCCATCGGGGACGGGTCGGGCGTCGACGTTGAACACCTCGTACACCGACGGATCGACTCCCTTCCGCTTGCCTTTGTCATACCGGTAAAACCCCCTGCCGTTCTTCCGACCCAACCGATTGTCGTCGATCATCCGAACGAGTCCATCGATCGGCGTGAGCCTGTCGCCGAAGGCTTCATGCATCACCAGTGACGCCTTTTGCGCCACGTCCAACCCGACCTCGTCCAGCAGGGTGATCGGGCCGACGGGAAAGCCAAAGCGTTTCATACTGCGATCGATGTCTTCGATCGGCACACCCTCTTTCACCATCCGCCCGGCTTCATTGAGGTACGGCGAGAGAATGCGATTGACCCAAAACCCGGGGTGGTCCGCCACTACAATGACGGTCTTACCCATGCGCCGGCCAAAATCCACCGACGTGGCCGTAACCCACGGCTCTGTTTGATCCGTAACGATCACTTCGAGGAGCGGCATCTTTTCGACCGGCGAGAAAAAATGCATCCCGATCACACGACCGGGGTGACGCGTCACCTCTGCTATGCGGGCGATCGGTATGGTGCTGGTATTCGAGGCCAACACACAACAGTCACTTACCTGTGTCTCCAGCTCGCGAAACACTTGATGTTTGACATCGATGTCCTCAAACACGGCTTCGACGACGAGGTCCGAACGTCCGAGACCCGACCAATCCGTACCACCGGACACGAGTGCATCCAATCGCCGGTGCTCGTACTTGGTCAATCGTCTTCGCTTGAGACGATCCTTGAGAATCTTGCGCGCCGTATCCACCCCACTCTTCACGCGATCGAGATTCGTGTCGCGAAGACGGGTGTCGACGCCCGCGCGCAGCACCGCGGTTCCACCGATTCCCGCTCCCATGAAGCCAGCGCCCACGACGGTCAAGTTCCTGACTGTCTGCACTTCCGGGGCGGGGCCCTCAACGCCGGTGTCCTTCTTCATCGCCGTCGTGGCGAAGAAGATCTGGACGAGCTTGCGGGACACCTCGCCCACGCCCAGCTCGGCGAAATGCTTCGCCTCACGGTCCAAACCGGCATCGATGCCGTGCCTGAGACCGTGCCGGATGGCATCGAGGGCGGCGAGTGGAGCCGGGTAGTGGCCACCGGTCTTGTTCCTCACCTGCTTTTCGGCCGTGGCGAAGACGACACGGCGTCCGAGAGGATTCTTGTCCAGCAGGGCCGATGCCAGGCCACCCTTCCGCTGCCTGGGCTTCCAGCCCTCGGCGAGCTTCCGCGCCGCCTTCATCGCGATTTCTTCCAGAATCGCCCGGTGTACCAACTCGTTTACGATGCCGAGCCGGTGCGCCTTCCGCGCCGGTACGACCTTCCCAGCCAGAATGATGTCCAGCGCCGCACGCACGCCGATCAGTCGCGGAAGGCGCTGGCATCCACCCGCGGCGGGAATGATGCCGAGCTGGACCTCCGGGAGACCCAGCTGGGTCTTGGGGTGGTTCGTGGCAACCCGGTAGGCGCAGGCCAGTACAGTCTCCAGGCCGCCTCCCAAGCACGCACCGTGGATGGCCGCCACGACCGGCTTGTCGAGCTGGCCAAACCGATTGACCAGTTGTTGCCCGCCCCGTACCAGCTGCAGTGCCTCGTCGCTCGACTTCAGCCGTACGAACTCGTCGATGTCGGCACCGGCGATGAAGTTGTCCTTCTTCCCGGACATGAACACGACCGCCCGGACGTTGGCATCTCCGCGCAGCTGGCTGAGGAGAGGCTCGAGCTCGTTCCGCACCTCGGCCGTAATCTTGTTGACCGACTCGCCGGGGAGGTCGAAGACGACACGGGCAATGCCGTTCTGGGTGTCCGTGGTGAAGATGGTCATCAGCGGCGCTCCAGCACCATGGCGAACCCCATCCCTCCTTGGGCGCACACAGAGATCAGTCCGAATTGTACGTCTCGCCTCACCATCTCGTTCGCCAACGTCAACGTGATCCGGCCTCCGGTCGCTCCAAACGGGTGCCCGATGGCGAGCGAGCCACCCATGACGTTCAACGTGTCACGACTCACCTGTCCCACAGCTTCCGACCGGCCCAACCGTTCCTCCGCCCACTTCTTGGACTCGAACGCCTGGATGTTGGAGAGCACCTGGGCCGCAAAGGCCTCATGCATCTCGACGAGACCTAGCTCCCGCCACGTGAGCCCGGCCCGGTCGAGGGCCTTGGGGACGGCATACGCGGGACCCATCAGCAACTGATCGCCGGGATCCAGGGCCGCAACGGCGTACGACCGGATGAACGCCAGCGGTGTGTACCCCAGTGACTGGGCGGCATCCTCACTCATCAAGAGCACGGCGGACGCGCCGTCCGTCAGCGGCGACGAGTTCGCCGCCGTGACGGTGCCGTACTTGCGATCGAACGCCGGGCGGAGCTGGGCCATCTTCTCCAGGGTGCTGTCGGTCCGAATGCCGTTGTCGGTTGAAACCGGCTCGCCCCTGGCCCTAAAGAAGGGCGCAATCTCCGCCGCGACGCGGCCGTCCTCGGTGCCCGCGGCCGCCAACCTGTGGCTCCGAAGGGCGAAGATGTCCTGGTCCTCCCGACTGATCCCGTTTTCCTTGGCCATCTTCTCGGCCGACTGGCCCATCGACTCGCCCGTCGAAGGCTCGGCAATCGCCGGCGCCACCGGGACCAGGTCCCTGGGCCGGATTCCCGCCACCAGCTTCAACCGCTGGGAGAGGGTTCTCGCCTTGCTCAGGGCCACGAGGGTCTCGCTGAAACGCTTCGAGTGGAGAATTGGGACGTTCGACAGGCTCTCCGCCCCGCCGGCGATGACGACGCGGGCGTACCCGTTTCGAATCTGGTCCGCACCGTGAGCGATGGCTGAGTTGGCGGACGCGCACGCGCGATTGACCGAAGCGGCGGGGATAGACGTGGGAAACTGCGGCAAGAGACTGACCTCTCTTGCGATGTTCGGCGTCAGCACGCTGGGAACGACCTGGCCGAAGTACATCTCGTCGACGAGATCGCCATTGAGGTTCAGGCGGTGGACGAGTTCTACGGTGGTGCGGCGCGCGAGGTCGACTGCGGGAACGTCCTTCAACGAGGTTCCCGACTTGCAGAACGGGCTCCTGCAACCTCCCACAATGGCAACCCGTGACCCAGTACTCGAGGAATTCATGTTCTGCAGAAAGGTAGTGACCCTTGTGGCCGGCGGGCAGGGAGAGCCATCATTCGCGACGCACTGCGACGACGCTTGCGAGCGCGGCGGAGCGCGAATCAAGCGGCTCGATCACCTCTCGGGCAAATAACACCTCGAACGGCTCAACAAGGGCGACAAGCTCGCCTGGCTTCAGCAGGTGCTCGGGTGAAGTCGGGCCCCAGCCGAATTCCCGCTGGCCCTCAAGAAAGGTCTCGTAAATAAAGTGACCACCAAGTTTCAACGCCCCCTTGAAGTCTTCCATGCGGCTCCGGTCGAGATAGTTGAACCCCAGAACCACGTCGAACGCCTTCTCGGGCAGGGAAACGGTGGTGAGATCGGCACGTTCCCACGTTATCGAGACGCCACACGCGGCAGCACGCACGTGGGCTGCCTCCAGACGGTCGGCGTCACTGTCGATGGCGACGACGTCTGCACCGAGCTCCGCGGCCGCGATGGCGTGCCGTCCCTTCCCACACGCAATGTCCAGCACCTGGATGCCCGGTTGGATGAGCCGGCGATGCCAATTGAACCAGGTGCTCGGCCGCTGATCTTGATCGTGAGCTGACGTGCCCGTGGACTCCCCCTTTTCTCAGGCAACCCGCACCGAGAATCTCGCTGCAATGGCAGCGGACCCGGTAGATCTACTAGTCATAGGTGCCGGCATCAACGGAGCTGGCATCGCCCGGGACGCCGCCATGCGGGGCATCCACACCGCCCTGGTCGATAAGGGCGACTTCGGCGGAGGAACCAGCAGCCGGTCCTCCCGACTAATCCACGGTGGCCTCCGGTACCTCGAGATGGGCCACCTACACCTGGTCTTTGAAGCCAGCCGGGAGCGGCGGATCCTCCTGCGGATCGCGCCCCACCTCGTCTGGCCCAGATCATTCCTCTTCCCCATCCATTCCGGTGGCCGACTCTCCCGGTGGAAGCTCGCCGCCGGACTCACGTTATACGACATCCTAGCACTGTTCCGGAATGTGCGAAGGCATCGGATGCTGGGCAAGCAACGAATCCAGCGGGCCGAACCCAACCTTCGCAGCCGGGGCCTCAAGGGCGGTGGGCGCTACTACGACGCACAGTGCGACGACGCGCGGCTCACGTTGGCCAACGTCCGAGCCGCGCACGAACACGGAGCACTGATCACGAACTACGTCGTTGTGGACGACTTCGAACCAGCCGACGGCCGGGTCCGCCGCGTTAGAGCTACGGACCGCGTCACAAACTCAAGTTACACGATTCGCGCCAAGGTCGTGGTCAATGCCAGCGGCCCCTGGTCTGACGACCTACGTGCCAAGGACGGAGGCGGCGAGCCCGTTCTCAGAAGGACGAAGGGGGTGCACCTCGCCGTACCCCGGAGCCGCCTCGCCAACACGGAGGCCATTGCCATGACCTCCCCCATCGACGGACGGGTGATGTTCGTGATTCCGTGGGGCGAGCTGTCCTACATCGGGACGACCGACACCGATGACTTGACCGACCCCGATCTGGTGCGGGCCACCGCCGACGACGTCATCTACCTGCTCCGGTCGGCGAACGCCCTCTTCCCAGAGGCACGCCTCAAGCCGGCCGACATCGTATCCACGTGGGCCGGCATCCGTCCGATGGTGGCGTGCAAGGAGGCAAAGGATCCAAGCGCCGTTTCCCGGGAGCACCGGATCCTAGAGAGTGAGACCGGGATCATATCGGTGGTCGGCGGGAAGCTGACCACATACCGGGCCGTGGCGGAGGAGACGGTGAACCGGGTGGCCGCCAAACTCCACGAGATTGATGGTCGGAGAGTGGCGGGGCGGGCACCCACCAACACCGTCCCCCTCCCTGGCGGGGCTACTCGAGACCTGAGCGTCCTGATGGAGGAGATCAAGAGGGAGGGTTTCAGCCTGGAGACGGCCGAGCACCTGGTGCGGGCATATGGCACGGAATCGGCGGCGATCGTGAATTTGGCTGCCTCAGACCCCGATCTCGCCCGGCCAATAGTCGGGGGACACCCGGCGATTCGAGCCGAGTTGATACACGCCACCCGACGCGAAATGGCGATCACCCTGTCGGACCTCCTCATCCGACGGATTCATCTCTTCCATGAAGTGCTCGGCCACGCGGTCCCCGAGGCGCCGAGCGTCGTGGACCTGGCGGCTCAGGAATTGGGCTGGGACGCCGGTCGAAAGGCGAGCGAACTCGCCGCTTACCTCGGGGAGATCCAGGACGCGATGAGGTTCAGGGACGACCTCAGGGCGTAGTTGTAGATTCAGGGTCGAGGGCGGAGACGGGCCCGGGTGGTTTCACAAGCCCCCATAGGGTCACCAGGAACCAGGTGGCCTCGAGGACGATGAAGCCCGCACGGCGATCGTAGACCGCGACGATCGTCAGAAGCGAGGCCCCAACGAGGTTGGCCCAGAGGTACAGTCGTCCATGACTCTTCCACCAGCCTCTCTGCAAACTGAAGAACGCGAGCAGGATCAGTCCGGCGCCGCCAAGGGACAGAATTTGCACGAGAACGTTCATAACACGAAGCCCGTTAGTCAGAGTGGTTGGCTGAGATTGGCAGTGGCTTTGACGGTTCGGGCCGCAGTCAACCCGCGGCTCGCCCTGGACCTCATTCGCCTCGTCTGGGCCTTCCGCGGACGGGGGTGGCACCGCCGGCCGCCGTTCCTTCCCGTTCCGCCGCGGGAATACGTCCGCTGGCGAATGTACACCGCGTACGGTGATGAGGCTGCCGTGCCTCCGCTCGAGGATGTCGTTCGCTTTGCTCGCTGGCGCCGAGAGGTCATGCGTTTGTGAGTCCTGAGGAGCGCGCCCTTCGCGTCAAGGATTGCGCCCGGAAGTTGGGCTTCAATCGCTGCGGCATCACGGACCTCTCACCAACGCCCCACCGCCAGCGACTCTCACAGTGGCTCGAAGACGGCTTTGCGGGAACCATGACGTACATGCACCGCCAAGCCCGGAAGCGGAGGGAGCCGGCCGAGATCGTTCCCGGCGCAACGCGGGCGGTGGTGCTCACTCGGGATTACTACAACCCCGATCCCCCTCCCGATCCGCAGCGCGGCAAGGTCGCCAAGTACGCCCAAGGGACCGACTACCACCGGGCGCTGCACGAGCCGCTCCAGCATTTGGCCGGCGACGTGATTAGGCTGGGAGGAGCAGGTACCATCGCTCAAGCGTTCGTGGACGCCGGACCGGTCCCGGAGCGAGAGCTCGCCCAGCGGGCCGGACTGGGCTGGATCGGAAAGAACACGATGCTCATCGATCCGCGCCGCGGCTCCTTCCTCTTCATAGCGTCGATCTTCACCGACGCCGACCTCGCGCTGGACCCGCCTTTCGAATCGGACCGGTGCGGCAGCTGCCGCGCCTGTCTCGACGCCTGCCCCACTGAAGCCTTTGCCGATGAGAGGGAGTTGGACAGCAGGCTTTGTATTTCCTACCTGACGATCGAGTACGGAGGGGAGATCGACGCCACCCTGGCGTCTCAAATGGACGGTTGGATCTTCGGCTGCGACGTCTGTCAGGACGCCTGTCCCTGGAACCACAAGTTTGCGGCCCCGGCGAACGACCCTGTCCTCGGCCACGATCCCCAGTGGGCGAGCATCGACCTGAAAGAGTTGACGGAGATGACCGACGGTGAGTTCGACCGCCGGTTCGGAGAGACAGCGATGGAGCGGCCCGGAGCCAACGGCATGCGTCGCAACGCCCGGATCGCCCTCGAGGCCCGGTGATGAGGGTCGCCCCCGGGACCGCTCTGAGTCAGAGCCCGGTGGGGTTGTCGAAGAAATCCCAGGGCGTTCCGAACTTCTCTTCTAGGTGAGCAGCCAAGGCCTTCACGCCAAACGTCTCGGTGGCGTAGTGTCCGCCGTAGATGACGTTGATGCCCCACTCCTCAGCGTCGAAGTGCGTGTGGTGAGTTCCCTCACCGGTGACGAATGTGTCGATGCCGGCATCCCGCACCTGATTGATCATTGAGCCGGCCCCCCCGGTGACCACTGCAATGCGTTTGACGTCTTTAGGACCGCCGGGGATGACGTGGGGGTCCTCCCCCAATATCTCAGCAACCCGACTGACTAGATCCTCTCTCGACACTGTCAGGGTTCCCGCGAGGCCAATAGTCACCCCGTGGTGGTCCCCAAACGGGTGGCACTCTCCGATTTCCAGTGCTTTCGACAACAGGGCGTTGTTACCCACCTCTGGATGACAATCCAGGGGAATGTGAGCGCTGTACAGGGCGATGTCGTGTTCCAGGAGCTTCTTCAGTCGCCGCCAGTGACGACCGGTGACGGGCTGGACATCACCCCAGAAGAGACCGTGATGAACCACCAGCAAGTCCGCTCCGGACTCGGCGGCGGCATCGATGCTTGCCTGGCACGCGTCCACCGCCGCTGCCAATCTGGTCACCTTCCCCGAGTTCTGAACCTGCAGTCCGTTGAAAGCGCCGGGGCCGTCAGGGATCTCGTCAACGGCTAGAAACTCGTTCAGGTAGCCAGTGAGGTCCTCGAGGGAAACTGCCATTCTTGCCACTAATTCCTAGAGACATTAAGACGACATAGTCGATACATCATAAAGACATTACATGAAACGGGCGCCCTCAGGCGCCCTGTTCGATGAGTCTATCACTTTTAAAATCAACGCCTTGAGGCCACACACCTCACAAATGGCCCAACTGGCGGTCCCAGTCAGTGGTTCGGGGCGCCTTGGGCCACCGGCGGTTGCCAGGATGGCACTGGTGCCTGGTCTGCCTCGGATGAAGACGGCTCATCGCTCTGTTCGGCCGGCTCTTCCGGCGTGTCGGTCTCTACCGCAGGGTCACCCTCTCCGGGCTTCCGCGCCAGGGCCTTGGGGTCTTCCATCCGGAGGTGCCCGTTCACCTCACCACCCTCCTGGAGAAGGATGAGCTTGGTGGTGATGTCCCCATTGATCTGGGAGCTGGCCTGGACCTCCACCCTTTCGTCCGCATAGATCGCGCCGCGCACCTCCCCACCAATCACGGCCTCCCGGGTCAGGATGTC
Source organism: Gemmatimonadota bacterium (assembly GCA_039588255.1). Lineage (GTDB taxonomy): Bacteria > Gemmatimonadota > Gemmatimonadetes > Gemmatimonadales > GWC2-71-9 > B3T1B10. The sequence continues at coordinate 19,472 of JBDHAF010000008.1, forward strand.
GCCATCGACCAAGCCACCCTTTGCCACGAGCACCTGCCGCTCCGCCCGCACACTTCCGGTCACCGTGCCCTCCACCTTCACCACGCCGTTGGTGTCCAGCCGGCCAGTGATGGACATTCCGCCAGCTACGACGGAGAGCCCGGGCTCCCGACCCGGTACCTTTTCCTGTGACGCGCTATGATCGTCCTTCTTCGCCATGCTAAGAATCCTCCCCAATCGTCGTCCTTGGATCGAGCAAAAGGTCGCCCCGCCGCTTTTCGAAATGCAAGTGTGGAGCCGTCGATCTGCCCGTATTGCCCGATAGGGCGATGACCTGGCCGGCGTCCACGCTAGCGCCGGCAAATACTAAAAGCCGTGACGTATGACCATACATCGTGCGGTATCCGTCGGGATGGTCAATGAGCACAAACAGTCCGTACTCCGGATGAAAGCTCGCCTCGGCTACCACTCCGCCTCCGGCCGCTCGGATCGGCGTGCCCCGGGAGACGGCGATGTCGATGCCGGGGTGGGGCTCCAGATCGTCGCCTTCAGAGGAGAACCCCCGTGTCACCACACCGTGTACCAGCGAGTCGAGGGGCCAATACAGGGGCAGGGAAGGGCCCCGCGGCCCGAATGATGGCTCGGCGCCAGGGGCCTGGGCGACGAGCGCGAGCAGAACCGGCAGTCCGTCCGGGCGCTCCATGCTGGGAGCCACCGGCTCGGTGATGATCTCGGCGCCGAGCACCGTGCGGATTTGATCGTACCGCTCCTGGAGTACCTCGAGTGTCGCCGCCAACTGCTGTACCTGGTTGTTCTCGTCCGTGAGGCGGACGATCTCCGCGTTCAATCCCGGGACTCTGGCCGCCGTGCGAACGATGGGTGTATAGAGCACCGCGGCGATGGCCACCAGCACGACAAACACGACGCTGCCCACTGCCAGCGTCTTGAAGACCCACGCGGGCATCTTGTAGAGCTGCGACTCGGGGTTGCCCTCCCAATGAATCGAAACCGTAACGTTTGGACGCTTGCTCATCCGTCGAACGGTTCTCCAAGCACAAGTGCCAAGATGCGCGCCAAATCCTCGTTGGAGTAAAAGTTGATCGTGATGCGGCCGCTACCCTTTCCACGCGTCGCCACGAAAACATCCGTTCCGAGTTTCGTACGAAGGACATCCTCGACGCGCCTGATCTGGGCGTGTTGAGGGGAGTCGTTGCGGGTATATCGCGGACGACGCTTGCTCGGCTTCTTACTCCGCGTCAACGCCTCCGCTTCTCGAACCGACAGTCGGTCCGTCACCATTCGCTCGGCCAGCCCGGGAACCGTTCGTTGATCGCTCACCTGGAGCAAGGCACGTGCGTGTCCGGTGGAGAGCTTGTTGCTGTGCACGAGGTCCTGCACGGACTGTGGCAATCGGAGCAAGCGCAGTGCGTTCGCAACCGTCGATCGGTCCCTGCCTACGAGCTCGCCGACCTCGCCTTGTGATACGCCAAACTCTTCGATCATCCGCTGATACCCCCGAGCCTCGTCGATCGGCGAGAGGGCATCACGTTGGAGGTTCTCCACGAGCGCAAGTGTGAGAAGCGTGCGATCGTCCACCTCACGTATCACTGCATCGATTTCTTCCCAACCCAACGCCTCTGCGGCGCGGCAACGTCGTTCCCCTGCGATCAGCTCGAAGCCATTCCCTGCCGAGGGACGAACGATGATCGGCTGCAGTAGACCTGCCTGATCCAACGAACTCTTGAGTTCGTCCAGGGCTTTTTGATCGAACGCCTGGCGAGGCTGATACGGGTTTGGGCGAACGGTGTTGAGCGGTACTTGGGTCAGCGAACCCTGTTCGCGCGCCTCGGCGACCGTTGTCGGTCCGAGGAGCGCTTCGAGTCCACGACCCAGGCGGCGTGTCTTGTCCATTAGACGGGAATCTCGGAGGGTGCGCCAACAGGTGAATCCGATTGAGCGCTGGCTTCGCAGGAGCGGATGAATTCTTGTGCCAGCGCCAAGTAACTCTTGGCACCGACCGACTGAACATCGTAGAGCAAGATCGGCTTGCCGAAACTCGGAGCTTCCGCAATACGCACGTTGCGCGGGACGATCGTATTGAAGACTTGTCCGCCGAAGTACTCTCGCGCCTCATTCGCAACTTGCTTGGAGAGATTGAGCCGCGCGTCGTACATCGTGAGCAACACACCCTGGATCGCCAGGTCTGAGTTGAAGTTCTGCTGTACGAGCTTGATGGTGTTCAACAGCTGAGACAGACCTTCAAGGGCGTAATACTCACATTGAATCGGAATCAACACCGCATCCGCCGCCGTGAGCATGTTCAACGTGAGCAAGCCCAGTGACGGCGGACAGTCGATGAGTACGTATTCGTATTCGTTGCGCGTCGATTGCAGTGCTTCACGCATGGCCGTCTCGCGGCCCGGCCTGTTCACCAATTCGATCTCCGCACCCACGAGATCTTGCGTGGCCGGTATGACGTCCAGCACAGGAAGGTTGACCCCGCGCCGCATCACGTCCGTCAATGACCTCTCCCCCATCAACGCGTCGTAGAGCGACCGATCCAGCACGTGCCGGTCGATGCCGATTCCACTCGTCGCGTTGGCCTGTGGGTCTGCGTCCACGAGCAGGGTCGTCCGCTCCGCCGCTGCCAGAGATGCTGCAAGATTGACGGCCGTAGTGGTCTTACCCACACCGCCCTTTTGGTTCGCAATCGCTACGACTAGACCCATTACGAGATAATGACTTTATTTTCAATAGGTTATGCAACAGAAAATAGAGAGCGAGACCTTCAAGCGCCACGGACCGAATATACGGTACAAAGGTCAGGGAGTAAAGAACTTTCGCGTGGATCACTCTGCCGGGCACACTGAGTTTCACGTGAAACACAACCAAATCCGCTGTGTGTTTCACGTGAAACATCACAGGTCAAGCAGCTTTCCTGACGTGGAAGGTTACGCGGCGGGCTTCTTCCTCTTCATGACCTCTAAGACGAGGTTCTGGAGATCGCTGGGTGACACCCCGGGGATCCTCCCAGCCTGAGCCAGGGACTCCGGTCTCACTCGCCCCAGCTTTTGCCTCGCTTCGGTGCTGAGGCTCTGGATCCCTTCGTAGTCCATGTCCTTGGGCAGATTAAAGCCAGCCAGATCCGCCAGCTTTCTGGCTCCTTCCCTTTCCCTCCTCAAATACCCCCCGTACTTCAGCTCTACCTGGGCTGATACCCAGGACTCCTCTGCAGCGTCGGGAATCGGGTCGCCAGAGCACTCGAAGAGCGCCTTCAACCGCAGCTGAGGCCTCTTGACAAGTTCTATAATTCGTTGTTTACCAATAACTTGACGCTCATTACACTTCTCCAGATACGGGTTCACCTGGGCCGGATTCACCGAGGTCTCCCTGGCGGCCCTCAGCACCTCTTCTTCTTCTCGGATCCTGCCCTCCAGCACGTGCTCCTCCTCGTCTGTCAGCATTCCGAGCTCTGACGCAACCGGTCCAAGCCTCTTGAGAGCATTATCCTGGCGGAGTAGTAGCCGATACTCCGAACGAGAGGTGAACAAACGATACGGCTCGTCGACTCCTCTGGTCACGAGGTCGTCAACGAGGACTCCGATGTAGCCGGCGTCTCTCCCCAGGACGATGGGCTCCTCTCCCCTCCGGCGGCGGACAGCGTTGATCCCGGCAACCGCCCCCTGCCCCGCTGCCTCCTCGTATCCAGTGGTCCCGTTGATCTGCCCCGCGAAGAAAAGGCCCTCGAGAGCTTTAACCTCGAGCCACGGCGTCAGCTGCTGCGGCGGATAGTAGTCGTACTCGATGGCGTATCCGGGGCGGGTCATGCGGGCTTTCTCGAGGCCCGGGACCGCTCGGAGAAAGGCGATCTGCGCGTCCACTGGCAGAGAGGTGGAGAGCCCGTTGACGTAGAGCTCCGAGGTGTCTAAGCCCTCAGGCTCCAGGAAGATCTGATGCCGCTCCGCGTCCGGAAACTTGACGATCTTGTCTTCGATGGAAGGGCAGTACCGAGGACCTCTCCCGGCCAGCGCCCCGCCATATAGAGCGGAATCCTGGATTCGGGCTCGGATGACGTCCTTTACCTCTTCCCCCGCCGAAGTGATCCAACACGGCAACTGGGCCGGCCGCGAAACACGCTCGAATTGGCTGAAGCGATAATCGTCCGAGTCACCGTCCTGCCGCTCCAAACTCGAGAAATCCACCGATCGGCCGTCCACACGCGGCGGTGTTCCCGTTTTGAAGCGCTCCACTTCGAGGCCCAGAGCTTCGAGTTGCTCTGCCATCTCCACGACCGCTGCGTCCCCTGCCCGCCCCGCGGAGATCTGCGTCTCCATCCCGATGTGGATCCGACCCCGTAGAAAGGTGCCTGCGGTGACGACCACCGACCCTCCACTGAACTGGCGACCGTCGTTGGTGACCACGCCGGCCACCCGACCATCCTGAATCTCGAGGGACGCGACGGTGCCCTGCACGATGTGCAGTGTCTCTTGCTCCTCCAGCAGCGAACGCACCGCCCGTCGGTAGAGCCCGCGGTCGCACTGCGCCCTGGGAGACCACACAGCGGGTCCCTTCGACCCGTTCAGCATCCGGAACTGAATCGTAGCTCGGTCCGCCGCCCGTCCCATGATCCCACCCAGGGCGTCCACCTCCCTCACCACGGTCCCCTTGGCCACTCCTCCGATGGCCGGATTGCACGACATCTGGCCGATCGTCTCCAGTGTCGACGTCACCAGGAGAACCCGTGCACCCAAGCGGGATGCCGAACACGCCGCCTCCGTCCCGGCGTGACCTCCTCCAACGACAACAACATCGAAATCCATGGCTGGCACCCCGATCAACCCCCGCGCTGGCAAAATGCAGCGGTAATAGTAGCACGATGCCAACTCTGCAGAGAGTAGTTGCAGCAGCTACTAACTATGAGGTCCTACGTAGGGCTCCTTTTCGTATCCATCGCACCGCGTGAGATGCGGTGGTATCCGGATACTCCGGCACCGGTCAAGGAACTCGCCCGACAACCCGATTGTTTACCTGGTTGAGGTTTCTGCCTCCGGGCGCTAGGACCGGGGCGCTAGGACCTCGGAACTTTCCACCGGGGAATACGATTCGCCCAATTGCAGACGGCAATATTCGGCCGACCTGGACTTGGACCATTTGGAGTGGTGAACAAGCTGAGACGACCATGAAGCTGCACAATGAAGCTGCACAATTACGATAACGGAAACACCGGCCCTGGGGTCATCGACCTGCATTTGGCTGCCCGCCTACGGCACATTGCCGACGCCCAGCGGGCGCCGGCCCGGCTGCGGGAGCGCGTCTACGCCGGCCTCGCCGCCGACCACATGGCGGGCCAGCGGCGCACATTCCGGTGGGACCTCCTGGGGGCCGCGGGAGCGGGTGCCCTGGCAACCGCCGCGGCTTTGGCCATCTGGCTCGCGGTGCCCTCACCCCAACGGGCCATACACGCCGAGTCCTGGGTCGACATCGCCATGAACCAGGTGACGGGCCCGGCCCTGGTGCAGACCAATCAGCCTACCTTTCTTCGTTCTTGGTTCGAGTCGCAGGCCGGTTACACCATCGACGTCCCCAACATTCCCGACGCCACCCTGAAGGGTGGAAGGCTCGCCTACGTGAGTGGCATCCAGGGTGTGGCCGTCGAGTACGAGATCGGCGGACAGGAGCTCACTTACCTGATGGTGCCGGAGGGGAACGTGATGGACATGCTCGCCGAGGCGGGAGACACCTTGGTGACGTGGTCATCGCGAGGCTACCAGATCGTCATGTGGAAGCAGGGCGGTGGCACGAGGGCGTTGGTCGGCCCACTACCGCGGAAGGATCTGTACGACATTGCCGACCACTGCCGTCGCACGATGATCTGAAGGACGATTAGTTAGAGCGAATCCAGATCGCTCCCGCTTCGACTTTGACTTCATACGTCCTCACCGGCTCATCGGCCGGCGGGGACTTCACGCTTCCGTCCCGCAAGTCGAACACCGCTCCGTGCAGCGGACACTCGAGCTCGAAGTCCGGGCCGACGCTCCCGTCGGAGAGGGGGTATTCGGCGTGGGTACACCGATCCCGAACCGCAAAGACCTCACCCCGCACCCGCGCGAGGCACACGCGCTCGCCGCTACCGAGCTCTACCGACAGCAGCTGACCTTCGCCCAGGTTGGCATCCTCAGCGACCCTCTCGAATTCCATTGTTGACCCGATTGATTTCGTTTGTGAGGAACGACAGCTACTCCGTCGACACCGTGTTCTCCGTATAATCCAACGCAGCCCGAAGGGTGTGCCACGACAGCGTGGCACACTTCACCCTCGCCGGAAATTCCCTCACGCCAGAGAACGCGGCCAACTTGCCGAGTACCTTGGTGTCCCGCCCAACTTCTGCTCCGGTGATCATTTCATGAAACGCGTCAAACAACGCTTCCGCTTCCTCCGTCGTCTTCCCCTTGACGGCAGAAGTCATCAGCGAAGCCGACGCCTTGGAAATAGCACAACCCGACCCCTGAAATCCGATGTCCTCGATGACCCCGTCGCTCACCCGTACGAGCAGCTTGAACTTGTCACCGCAGAGAGGGTTGTTGCCGTCGGCGACCCGGTTCGCTCCCTCTACCTCTCTGAAGTTCCGCGGCGCCCGATTGTGATCCAAGATGATCTGCTGATACAGCTCCCTCAGATCCGACATTACCCAAGCACCTCCCGGACCCGCCTCAACCCCGCCGCCAGGGTATCGACCTCGTCCTTCTTGTTGTAGAGAGCAAACGACGCACGAGCGGTCGCCGCCACCCCATAGAAGTCCATCACTGGCTGCGCACAGTGATGCCCCGTCCTGATCGCAATCCCGTCCTGATCTACGATGGTCCCGACGTCGTGGGCGTGAATCCCCTCGAGGAGGAACGATAGGACCGCCGTCTTGTGCTCTGCGGTTCCGATGATTCGAACCCCAGGAACCGCACCGATCGTCTCGTGTGCATACCTGAGGACCTCGTCCTCATAGGCCGTCAGCGCATTCCAATCGAACCCACTCAAATAGTCGATCGCCGCGGCAAGCCCCACCGTGCCGGCGACGTTCGGAGTCCCCGCTTCGAACTTCGAGGGTATTGGCGCGTAGCTCGTTCTTTCGAAGCTCACCGTTCGGATCATGTCACCGCCACCCTGATACGGTGTCATCGCCTCGAGTAACTCCGCCCGTCCGAACAACACCCCGATGCCGGTGGGTCCGAACATCTTGTGACCCGAAAAGCAGTAGAAGTCGCACCCCATCTGCTGCACGTCGATGGGCAGATGCGGCGCGGCCTGGGCGCCGTCCACCAGCACCGGTATTCCCCGCTCGTGGGCGGCCGTCACGATCTCCCCAACAGGGTTCACCGTTCCCAAGGCATTGGACACGTGCCCCACCGCCACGATCCTCGTTCGCTCGCTCAAGAGCGTGTCGAACTCATCCAGCTTCAGCTCCCCCGACTCCGTCATCGGGATCACCCGAATCTTCGCTCCGCGCTCGTCTGCCGCTAGCTGCCACGGAACGATGTTGGAGTGGTGCTCCATCTGGGAGATCAAGATCTCATCGCCCTCTTGGAGACGTGGACGCACATAACCGCTGGCGACGAGGTTGATCGCATCAGTGGTGCCCCGGACGAAAACGATCTCACGTGACTCCTTGGCCCCGAGAAATACCCGCGCCTTCTCACGGGCCTCCTCATAAGCAGCCGTCGCGTGCTCGCTGAGGTAATGAACACCTCGATGGATGTTGGAATTCTCGTAGGAGTAGAACCGTGATATCGCGTCGATGACGGCCTGCGGCTTTTGGGCGGTGGCCGCGTTGTCGAGATACACCAGCGGCTTCCCGTTGACACTTCGATGCAGGATCGGGAAATCCCGCCTCACGTCCTCGACGTCGAATCTCCTAGCCGCCGTGGAAGACAACTCATCCTCCGCGAGAAGCGGCGGCACGCTCAAGGGGCCGCTTCCCCGCTACCGCTTCGGAGCCGCTCTTTGATGGCCCGGTCCATACCATCGCGGACCTCCGGGACCGCCACACGGTTCAGAATCTCCACGCCGAAACCATACGTCAAAAGCGCCCGGGCCGCTTCGACCGCAAGGCCACGGCTCTGGAGGTAGAACAGCGCATCGTCGTCCAGCGGACCGAGTGTGGCGCCGTGGGTACACCGCACGTCGTCGGCATAGATCTCGAGCTGCGGTTGACTGTCTGCCCTGGCGTCCTCGGACAGCAGCAGGTTGTTGTTCGTCTGCTTGGAGTCCGTCTTCTGGGCCCCACGGCGTACGATGATCCTCCCGTTGAACACCGCGTGGGAGCGCTCGTCGAGGATGCCGTTGAAGTACTCGTGGCTGTCGCAGTGGGGCACCGCGTGCTCGATCACCGTGTTGTGATCCACGTGCTGGCTGCCGCCTGCGACGTAGAGACCGTTCAGGGTTCCCTCACCTCCCTCGCCATCGAGGGCCATCCAGATGTCGTGCCGCGCCAGGGCGCCACCGAACACCAAGGGCGTCATCGAGTACCAGCTGTCGCGCCCCTGACGCGAATTCGTCGTGGCAATGTGATACGCCTCGTCACCCTCTCGCTGGATGCGGTAGCAGTCCGCTCGGCCGGTGTCCCCCACCGAGACCTCGGTGACCGCATTGGTCAGGTACGGGTGTCCACTCGCTCCACCGTAGGATTCGACCAGCCGGATCGATCCACCCTGCTCCACCACCACGAGGTTTCTCGGGTGGGACATGATGGGCTCACTGCCGGCGGTGGTGAAGAACAGGACTTGCACCGGCTTCTCGACCACCGTGTTGGCCGGGACGTAGATGAACGCACCGTCTCCCGCAAACGCCGTGTTGAGCGCCGTGAAGGCATTGTCGTCCGCCGGGGCGTGGCGCCCGAGGTGTTCCTCTACCAGGCTTTCGTCTACCGCCGCCCCCAGGTTCTGGACCTTCACGCCGGGTGCAAGCTCAGGAACCGTCGAGAGGCTTTCCGCAAACCTCCCGTTGACGAAAACCAGGCGAGCCCCGCCCTCGATGGGAAAGAAATACGGGCCGAGCTGTTCGGGGACGAGCGTCTCTGCATCCCCCGCCAACGTGAACGCGTGCTGGGTGATGGGCTTCACGTTGGTGAAGCGCCACTTCTCCTGCCTGGTGGTGGGGAACCCCAACGCCGTAAACCGCTCCAACGCCTCTTCCCGGACACGCTTGAGCCACGCCGGCGCCCCCGCGGCACCGTTGGATGCGAACGCTTGGTACTGGTCGACGAACTGGTCGGTGCCCACCGCTTCGTTGCCTCGAGCCATGAGCCTACGCCGCCTCTTCCTTGAGCCAGTCGTAGCCCTTCTCCTCCAACTCCAGGGCCAGCTCCTTGCCGCCCGACTTGACGATGCGCCCGTTGGCCAGAACGTGTACGTGGTCGGGAACGATGTAGGCCAGCAGCCGTTGGTAGTGGGTGACCACCACCGTGGCGTTGTCGGGCCGCCGGAGCTTGTTCACCGCGTCGGCGACGATCTTCAAGGCATCGATGTCCAGTCCGGAGTCCGTCTCGTCCAGGATCGCCAGCTTCGGCTTCTCACCGCCGGAAAAGCCGTCGTTCACCGGCCGGTTCATCAGGCTGTCGTCCCACCCAATCTGCTTCAGCTTCTCCTCGAGCACCTCGACGAAGTCGAGCACATCGTACTCCTCCTCGCCGCGATGCTTGCGGATTGCATTGACGGCCGAGCGGAGAAAGTACGCGTTGGTGATGCCGCGAATGGCCACGGGGTACTGGAACGCGAGAAACACCCCGGCCCGGGACCGGTCTTCCGGCTCCATGTCGACCAGATCCTCGCCCAGGTATTTCACCGAGCCCTTCGTGACCTCATAGGAGGGGTGCCCCGCCAGGACCTGCGCGAGCGTGCTCTTGCCGGAGCCGTTGGGACCCATGATCGCGTGGATCTCTCCCGGCTTCACGGTGAGGTCGATCCCCCGAAGGATCTCCTGGCCCTCGGCTGTGGCGTGCAGGTTCTTTATCTCAAGCATTGTTCCGTTCGTCGCTCCAAGACCGTTGTTAACCGACGCTCCCCTCGAGACTGATCCCGAGGAGCTTCTGTGCCTCCACCGCGAACTCCATGGGGAGCTCCCGGAACACCTCTTTGCAGAAGCCGTTCACGATCATCGACACCGCATCTTCCGGGTCGAGACCCCGCTGCTGGCAGTAGAAGATCTGATCCTCCCCCACCTTCGAGGTTGTGGCTTCGTGCTCCATCGTGGCCGTGCTGTTCCGCACGTCGATGTAGGGGAACGTATGAGCCCCGCACTGGTCACCGATGAGCATGGAATCGCACTGGCTGTAATTGCGGGCGTTCTCGGCGCCCTTCATGATCTTGACCTGGCCCCGGTAGGTGTTCTGGCTCTTTCCGGCCGAGATGCCTTTCGACACGATCGTGCTGCGGGTGTTCTTGCCGATGTGGATCATCTTGGTGCCGGTGTCGGCCTGCTGGTGGTTGTTGGTCACCGCCACCGAGTAGAACTCGCCCACCGCGTTGTCACCTTGGAGGATGCAGCTCGGGTACTTCCAGGTGATCGCCGACCCGGTCTCCACCTGCGTCCAGGAGATCTTGGAGTTGTCGCCGGCGCACTTACCCCGCTTGGTGACGAAATTGTAGATGCCGCCCTTGCCGTCCTTGTCGCCGGGATACCAGTTCTGGACCGTGGAGTACTTGATCTGGGCATCCTTCATGGCCACGAGTTCCACCACCGCAGCGTGGAGCTGGTTCTCATCTCGCATCGGCGCCGAACAGCCTTCCAGGTAGCTCACGTAGGCTCCCTCCTCGGCGATGATCAAGGTGCGCTCGAACTGCCCCGTCCCGGCGCTGTTGATGCGGAAATACGTCGACAGCTCCATGGGGCACCGCACACCCTTCGGCACGTAGCAGAAGGACCCGTCGGAGAACACCGCCGAGTTGAGCGCGGCAAAGAAGTTGTCTCCCGTGGGGACGACCGAACCGAGGTGTTTCTCCACCAGCTCGGGATGGTTGAGGACCGCTTCCGAGAACGGACAGAAGATGACGCCGGATTCGGCCAGGGTATCCTGGAACGTCGTGGCCACCGATACGCTGTCGAAGACCGCATCCACCGCCACACCCGCCAGTCGCTTCTGCTCGCCCAGGGGGATCCCCAACTTCTCGAAGGTCCTGATGACCTCCGGATCGACCTCGTCGAGACTGTTCAACACCTTTTTGGGCTTGGGCGCCGAATAGTAGGTGATGTCCTGGTAGTCGATGGGCGGATAAGTGACGTTGGGCCAATCGGGCTCCGTCATCTTCTCCCAATGGCGATACGCCTTGAGCCGCCACTCCAACATGAACTCTGGCTCCTGCTTCTTCGCCGAGATCAGGCGGACGGTGTCTTCGTTCAGGCCTTGTGGGACGGTCTCGGCCTCGATGTCCGTCACCCAGCCGTACTTGTATGGTTCGTTTACTTGGGCTTCGATCACAGTCATTCCCCGTCAGCGTCCCGCGGCACCGGGCCGTGGAAATCGATGGCATATTCGCAGGCGTTGCATCCGCCCATGATGTGCTTCTTGCGCTCGACGCGAGCGCCGAGGGCCTCTTTCAAAAACCGCAACTCGGTATCGCAGACTTCCGGCAGGCAACTGGCCACGGCGTGGAGCACGCAGTTGTGCACCGAGAGTCTCACCTGGCCGTCCTCCTCCGACGACTCCGCCATGAAGCCCGCATCCTCCATCACACCGGCCACCGTCTTCAACCGGTCGAACGGCGTGGAGTCCTCCTCCGTCCCCCGCAGCTGTCGGCGCAAATCGGCGTACTGCTCCTCCACCACGGCGATGGCGGCGTCTCTCCCCCCGCTGTCGACCACATGGCCGATGAGTCGGGTGAGGGCTTGCTCGTACTGCTTGGGAAACAGGGCCTCCCCGTCGGCGCTGAGCCGATAGGCGTAGGTGGGAGCCCCTGTGCCCCGCTGCTCCCGGCCGTAGACCATCAATCCCTCGGCCTCCAGCTCCTTGAGGTGCCGACGGACGGCATTTGCCGAGACGCCGAAGATCTCCCCAAGTTCTTTAGCCGTAAGGGGTTGCGCCTTCTTGACTTGGAGGAGAATCTCTCCCCGAAGGCCCTTTTGGCCAGCCAAACGCGGTGACATATAATTCATAGGGGCGCGAATGTTACCGGAATCGGCGACGTATTGCAACTAATTTAACGGTTTTGTTTGTGAATTCAGTGTTAATGCCTCGTGACGCTGACGTAACCTGTTATTAATAAGCAGTTTACAGGATCATAGCTGCGGATGGCGAGCCACTGGTATAGTCTTCTTGACCGCTCGCTGACGAGCGTGTTGTCGGCCGCGGGTGATCGGCCCTAATTCAATGTGCATATTCTCAAAATCATTCCTCTCTTTGGAGGAGCAATGAAGACCGAAAGTTTCCCGATTGCCGTCTTGGCGAGCTTCGCTCTCGGAGCGTGTTCCGGCGGTGACTCGATCGACTGGGCGGGGACCGTAACCGATAGCGCCGGTGTCACCATCGTGCAGAACCCCGCCGAAGGCGTGTGGAACGTGAACACCGGCTGGGGCGTGGAGGAGGAGCTTCGGATCGGAACCGCCGATGGCGATCCCGACTACATGTTCGGGTCCATCGGGGGGATTGCGGTGTCGTCCGATGAGTCCATCTACGTTCTCGATACGCAAGCCTCGTTGATCAGGGCGTTCGATCAGACGGGGGCCCTCCAGCTATCCTTCGGCAGCAAGGGTGGCGGCCCCGGCCAGATGGAGCTGGGCGCCGCACCCATTCTCCTGGGCGCGGGGGATACGCTCTACGTTCCCGACATGAGCAATCAACGCGTCAACCGCTACGCCGCCGACGGCACCCCAGTGGGAAGCTTCCCCGTACGAATGCAACAGGGCGTTCCCTTCAAGTGGGAAGCGACGGAGTCAGGCGCCATAGTCAACCAGGTGCGGCGGTTGGCATTCGAGCCGGGTCAGACGCCTGACACCATGGACGTGGTGGCCATTCGGGACGTAGAAGGAACCGCGGTCGATACACTGCTGCGGTTCCGTTCGGGAGAAACCATCTCAATCAGCGGCGGCGGCGCACCGGAGATGAAGCTGTTCACGCCGGAGCCCATGTGGACGCTGGGGAGCGGCACGGGGGTGTGGCACGGTGTGAACGACGACTATCGCATCGGACTGTATGAAGCCGGCTCACTCACCAGGGTCATCAGCAAGCCATTCGAGGTGGCTGCCGTCACCGAGCGGGACATCGATGTCATAAAGACGGCATTCAGGAATATTCTCGAGACAATGGGGCTCCCTCCCCAGGCATTCCAAATCATCGAACAGGGAATGTCCTTCGGCGAGAGCTTTCCGGCGTACGCCCAGTTCCTTCAGGGGCCGAACGGAAGCATCTGGGTGCAGCACCTGGTGGTACCCAGCGAGCTGAGCGACGATGAGATCGAGGACTTCAACCCGCAGTTGGGGATGGGATCTCCCGATTGGGATGTCTTCGATGGCCGGGGCCGCTTCCTGGGCACCCTGGCAATGCCCGACAAGTATCAGCCCATGAGGTTCGTGGGGGAGGATATCTACGGAATCTGGCGGGACGACCTGGATGTGCAGTACGTGCTGAAGCTACGGATCACCGGTCTTCCCGGGCTGGACCGGGGAGGGGTGGAGATTTCCGAATAGCGCTTACCCCCGGACCTTCTCGTCCTCCTGCCTCTGGAGGGTCCGATACTCGCCCGGGGTGTTGAGGTCTTCGACGACGGCAGCATCAGTCACGGGAACTCTCAACACCCTGGACGGGTCGGCCCGGACAACGGCTTTGGCTCCCTGAGAATCGGGAGCCTGGAGTAACTCGTCGAACACTTCCCTTCCGAAGATCACCGGGTGTCCTCCCTTTTCCGCGAATACCGGGACCACAATGGGTGCGTGCGATTCCCGGAAGGCATCCAACAGCGTCTCGACAGTGGCAATCGTGACGTGGGGCATGTCCACCGGCCAGACCAGAATCCCGTCCACCGGATGCCCCTGCACCTCCCTCACCGCCGCCCGGATCGATCCGATGGGACCGGCCTCGAATTGTTCCGTCGACACCACGGTCACGTCACGTAAGTCGTGCTTTTCCAAAATCTTATCGGGATTTGGCCCGATCACGACGATGCGGCGGTGGATTCCTGCGGCCGCAGTAGCGTCCAGGATACTCTGCAAGAACGTGCCATTATGGAACGTCAAGAGAGCCTTGGGGTACCCCATCCTGGACGACGCTCCGGCGGATAGAATTGTGGCCGCAATCATGTTTCGTCCCTAGATTGGTGGTCCACTTGGAACCGGGGAGTGGCCCCGAAATGACAATACACCGAATTCGCCTGTTGGGTGACCCCATCTTACGCATGCGCTGTGAGGCGGTCACCAATCATAGATCGCCGGCCGTGCGATTGGTTGCGACCGACTTGAGGGAGACGCTCAGGGATCTCCAAGCTCGCCATGGACTGGGCCGTGGTCTGGCAGCGTCCCAGATCGGCGCACCGATGCGGATGGTCTATATCGAGGTGGACGAACCTTGGTTGCTCCTCAATCCGGAGATCATCGACGTGGGCACCGAGGACTTTCTGGTGTGGGACAGCTGCTTCTCGTTCCCAGACCTCATGGTTCAGGTCCAGCGGGCCTACCGCATCCGCGTGAGGTACACCGACGGTCGTGGTGAGGAGCAGGTGGTGGAGGCCGAGGGAACACTGGCCGAGCTGCTCCAACACGAGATCGACCACCTCGACGGCGTCTTGATCGTTGATCGAGCCGCTGGCTTGGATCCGTTCTGCTTGCGGGAAGAGTGGAACAAACACTACGCGGACGTGGGTGCGTAGGGCGAGCCCACACCGCGGCACGAGCCGGTGGGACTCACGCCGATCTAGGCGACGTCAATCCAATGCCGCGGTAAACTCCGCGGCCGACCGAAACCGGCGTTCCCGGTCTTCGACGAGGGCGCCTGCGAGCGCCTTGGCGCATTCTTTCGGCACGTCCAGGATCCCACTTTCCACCGCATCATCATCCGGCAGCCTCCCGGTCACCATTTCGTGGAGAACTCGGCCGAGTGCATAGATGTCCGCACGACCGTCGATCTGCCGCTGTCCCGCTGACTGCTCGGGACTCATGTAACGCGGCGACCCAATGATCAACCCTGTCTGGGTCAGCGTGTCTCCACCTACGTCGCTGAGCATGCGGGCGATTCCGAAATCGGCCACGACGGTGTGTCCTTCCGACAGGAGAATGTTCTCCGGCTTGATGTCCCGGTGAACGACTCCCCGGTCGTGGGCGTAGGCCAAAGCGCTGGCCACCTCTCGCGCAACCAACACCGCTTCGGATACAGGCAAACGTCCGTCGGACCGGATCCGGCGGAACACCGTCTCTCCGTCGATGAACGGCATCACGCAGTACAGGAAGCCCTGTGCTTGGCCCGCGGACAGAATCGGAACGATGTTCGGGTGGGATAGTCCGGACAACACGGATACCTCTCGGAGGAACCGCTTCCTACCCAGGACGCTTCGAACATTGGAATCGAGGACTTTGATGGCGACCTCGCGTTGCCGCCGTGGCTCATCCGCATGATACACCACGGCCATGCCGCCCCGCCCAATCTCACCGTCAATCCTGTAACGTTCCGAGAGCGCCCGGCGCATACTGTCCAGGACCTCATCCATGTCTATACGAAGATATTCTCCGCGTCCCGTCAGCCGACAGATCCACCGCGCATCCTCTTGTGAAAGAATGAGCCGGAAGCGATTCTAGCCCTTCCCATGGATCACAGTAGCCCCAGAAACGGCAGCGTGCCCGCCACCGACCAGCAAATCCGGACTCCGACGAGCGCAGCCACGACGTCCGTCGTTCAGGTCCGGTCCTGGCTTGTTCCACTGATCGCCGCGGCGGCCCTGGCGGCTCTCGGGTTCGGGACGAACCAGACCCTGCGGGGTGCCATCGGGGACAGTCTTCGCGAACAGCTCACCACCATCCTCGCTGCTGACGTGGCCGCCCTCGAGCTGTGGTTGGAGAATCATCGAGTTGCCGCCGGGCATCATGCCAGCGATCCTCGCTTCCGCTCGACGGTGGAGGCCCTGGTGCGGCGCGCGCAGCGGACCCCCGGAGGAGCAGAAGGGTTGCTGGAATCGGCGGAGGCCGCCGACCTCGCCGACATGCTCGACGATGTCGTTGAATCGTATCGCTACGAGGGCTACTTCGTGGTCGATGCCACGGCCCGGTCCCTCGCCGCCCAGTTCCGGGAAACCGTTGGGCAACCGGCCGCCATCGATCTCCTCAGCGACATCCGCCGGGTGTTCGAAGGCGACACCGTCGTGACCCTTCCCGTCGAAATGCCCGTACCCAACCTGCCGGACGCGACGGTCAATCGCGGTGGCCGCCCCATCATGTTCGTGGGGGCACCGGTCATCGGCGAATCAGGGGGGGTGATCGCGATTCTCGCGTTCGGCATCAGGCCGGAGGAGGATTTCACCAACATCCTCTCGGTGGCCCGCCTGGGCGGGTCGGGGGAGACGTACGCGTTCGACGAAAACGGCTTGATGATCTCCGACAGCCGTTTCGACGATCAACTCCGCTCCATCGGGCTGCTCCCGGATACCGCCGCGAGTGCGGTGCTTCGCATGAGCATCCGCGATCCCGGTGGCAATCTGGTGCAGGGGTTTGACCCGCCGACGCCACTCGCGCGTTGGCCCCTGACCAGGATGGCCGCCTCCGCCACGTCGCGCGAAGACACTGTCGACATTGACGGCTATCGGGATTATCGAGGCGTGGACGTGGTGGGCGCCTGGACGTGGCTGGAGGAGTACGGCTTCGGTGTCACCACCGAGGTCGACGAGAGTGAAGCCTTCGACACATTCTACAAGCTGCAGAAGGGGCTGTGGATCCTACTGGGACTCCTGGTTGCCGGTTCG
The DNA here is from genome assembly GCA_039588255.1 of Gemmatimonadota bacterium. Taxonomy (GTDB): domain Bacteria; phylum Gemmatimonadota; class Gemmatimonadetes; order Gemmatimonadales; family GWC2-71-9; genus B3T1B10. The sequence goes on from JBDHAF010000008.1 coordinate 36,373, forward strand.
GCGGGAATCCTCGTCTCCTCTCACGTCATCGGCAAGCTCCGAGAGGACGTGACCGTGGCCGAGCAACTCGGGCAGTACAGGCTCGACGAGAAGATCGGCGAGGGGGGCATGGGCAAGGTGTACCGTGCCAGTCACTCACTGCTCCGCCGCCCCACCGCCATCAAGCTCCTCCGGGCGGACCGCACTAGCCCAAAGGGCATTGCCCGATTCGAGCGGGAGGTGCAACTCACGTCACAGCTCACACACCCTAACACGGTGGCGGTCTACGACTACGGTAGGACTCCAGACGGCATCTTTTACTATGCGATGGAGTACCTCGACGGCATCACACTGAACAAGCTCGTGGGCCGGTACGGTCCGCAGCCCCAGGAGCGTGTACTCCACATCTTGAAGCAGGCATGCGGGTCCCTCGCCGAGGCCCACGGCGAAGGCCTCATCCACCGTGACATCAAACCTTCCAACCTCATGCTGTGCGAACGGGGTGGGGCCAAGGACGTGATCAAAGTGTTGGACTTTGGCCTGGTGCGGGAGTTGGAGCCGCAGGGAAACGATCCCACGATTACTGGAACGACTGCCCTTACCGGGACGCCGCTGTACCTCTCTCCCGAGGTCATCAACAAGTCCACCGCGGCGAGCCCGCAGAGTGACATGTATGCTCTGGGCGCGGTGGGATATTACCTGCTCGTGGGTGATCACGTGTTCGCCGGGGAGAGCGTCATCGAGGTTTGTGGCCATCACATGAACACCATACCGGACCCACCAACGAGCCGCACCGACAACCCGATCTCCCGAGATTTCGAGCGACTCGTTCTACTGTGCCTCGAGAAGGACCCGGTGCACCGACCAGCGGACGCAACAACCCTCTTGGAGCGGCTCGAACAGATCACGGACGTTCCCGCATGGTCCGACGGGGACGCGACGAGTTGGTGGGCCACCCACCGCCGGCCTTCTGAAGAAACCTGGCACGTCGACTTCGACTCGGGGGCCGAGTCCACGCCGGGTCACACCAGCGGTAGGGAATCGCGAGTGGTGGTGGACGTGCACGATCGGGGGGATTGAGACCGCGGTCTTCACCCCCACCATGGGACATGCCCGAACTCCCTGACGTCACGCTGTACCTCGAGGCCCTCGAACGCTACGTGGGTGGAGCCACGCTCGAACACGTCCGGTTGGCGAGTCCATTCGTGCTTCGATCAGTCGAGCCGCCGATTCAGGCGATCGAGGGCGAGACGATCCGCTCGTTGCGACGCATCGGGAAGCGCATCGTGTTCTGCTTCGACGACGAGCTTTTTCTCGTCGCCCATCTGATGATTGCCGGCAGACTCCGCTGGACGCCACGCGGGCACCGCATTCCCAAAAAGGTGGGACTCGCGGCGTTTGACTTTGCAGCGGGCACCCTGCTCTTCACCGAGGCGAGTCCCAAGAAGCGAGCGTCCCTGTACGTAGTCCGCGGCGATCATGCCCTCGCCGAGCATGACCCCGGCGGCCTCGAAGTGCTCGACTCGACGGCGGAAGCATTTCGCACCGCCTTGATCCAAGAAAACCGCACGCTCAAGCGCGCGCTCACCAACCCCCGGCTGTTCAGCGGCATCGGCAACGCTTACTCCGACGAGATCCTCCACGCGGCGCGACTCTCGCCCCTCAAGCGCACACGGCAACTGACGAATGAGGAGATCAAGGGGCTGCACGCGGCCACGATCGCGACACTCACCACATGGATCGAGCGCCTCCGCCGCGACCTGGGCGATGGTTTCCCCGACAAAGTCACTGCTTTCCACGACGGGATGGCAGTGCACGGGCGGTTCCGCCAACCGTGTCCCGTCTGCGAGGCACCAGTCCAGCGGGTCGTGTTCGCCGAAAACGAGGTGAACTACTGTGCCAACTGTCAAACAGGGGGAAAACTGCTGGCCGACCGAGCTTTGTCTCGCTTGCTCAAGGGCGATTGGCCGAAAACCCTGGATGAATGGGAGAACCCACCCGCGGGCGGCTAAGTCAGTCGGCCCGTCCAGTCGTTGATGGTGTCGGCCAGTTCGTCGAATACCTCGTCCTCCGTGCGACCCGAGCGCTTGAGAACTTTGAACGAGTGATCCCCACCTTCAACGATGTGCATGGTAGCCCGAGATCCCAGCCGGTCCACAACCGGGGTAAGGAGCGCGAGGTCCGCAAGGGAGTCCCGCGTGCCCTGGAGGAACAACATCGGAACCGTGATATCCTGCAGGTGGTCCGCCCGCTCCGCCCCGGGTTTTTTCGGCGCGTGTAAAGGAAAGCCCAGAAACACGAGCCCGGCCACACCCGGTAACGGTGTGGACGCTTGAACCAGCGAGGTCATGCGGCCGCCCATGGACTTCCCACCGGCAATGAGCGGTAGGTCGGGCGCCGCATCGGTCGCCGCCGCGACGGCCGCTCGGACGGTGCCATGGAGAATGCGGTGCCTGTCCGGTCGCTTCTTCCCGTATTCCATATAGGGGAATTGATAGCGGAACGTGCCGATGCCACGCTCCGCCAGGATGCGACTCATGCGATCCAGGAACGGATGCCGCATGCCCGCACCGGCTCCGTGCCCGAGAATGTAGACCACGCGGCTCCCGTCGGGCATCGCCAGTATCGCCGAAACCTCGCCCCCGACTTCAGGGACGTGAAACTTCAGCTCCGTCATTTACGCCAGCTTCTGCACCTCTTTGTACCGAAAGCACCGGACCAGGTGATCGTTGACCATGCCGGCTGCCTGCATAAACGCGTAGCAGGTGGTAGACCCGACGAACCTGAAGCCACGACTCTTGAGTTCCTTGCTCATGCTGTCCGACGCCGGCGTGCTCGCCGGCAGCTGCTTCAACGATCGCCACTTGTTCTGCCGCGGCGCTCCCCCCACCACCTGCCAGATGTAGGAGTCGAATGAGCCATGCTCTTGCTGCACCTGGAGGAACGCCCTCGCATTTGCCAATGTCGCTTCGATCTTCAGCCGGTTGCGAATGATGCCAGCATCCTGTAGCAGCCTCTCCACGCTCCTCCTGTTGTAGCGGACGATCCGCTCGGGATCGAAGCCGTCAAAGGCCTTCCGGAAGTTCTCCCGCTTGTGGAGAATAGTCCGCCAACTGAGGCCCGCCTGAAACGCGTCGAGGACCAAAAACTCGAAGAGCTTGCGGTCGTCGTGCAGGGGAGCGCCCCATTCTTCATCGTGGTATGCGATCATGAGATCGTCGCCCGTCGGCCAGTCGCAGCTCTTTCTCTCGGTGCCCACGATGTGCGTCACTCCTTTTCTACTGTCGTGCTGCGATCACCGACTCCAGGTCGCCATCCAACTCCAGCACCACCCTGAGGATGGTAGTGACGGCACTGGCGAAGAACTCGGCGTTGATCTTGTCGAACTCGTCCGACGCCCGATGATAGTCCTCGTGGTCTTCGACGCCGAAATAGAGAAACGGGATGCCGCTTCTGTGAAACGGCGCGTGATCCGAAGAATTCGTCCAATCGTCGTTCCCCAGATCGGGGCTGTCGTGTCCGAACAGCAGCGCCATCTCACTCGGTACCGCTACGCGCTCCACGATCGGCTTCAAGAACGGGTAATGGTGAGTCCCTGCTACGTACAGCTCACGTTCGCTGTGGCTCACCATGTCCATATTCACGTTCACGGCCATTTGTCCGAGCTCTACCGGCGGCTCCTCCACCAGCGAGCGGGATCCACCCATGCCGCGCTCCTCGGCGTCCACCGCTGCGAAGATGATCGAGTGCCGAGGCCGGTGCGCCACAAAATGCGCCGCCAGGGCCATCAGCGCGGCCGTGCCGGAGGCGTTGTCGTCCGCGCCGTTGAACACTTCGCCGTCTCGAACCCCCACGTGATCGTAGTGCGCCGTGATCACGATGAATTGATCCGGAACCTCCGTCCCTTCCACGTACGCCACCACGTTGGCGCCGTGCAGCTCCACACCACGGCGCGTGGTCGTGAATTCCTGCACGTACGAGTCACCGAATGCCGCAATGCCCAGTCGTGCAAACCTCGCGGCCACAAACTCCCGGGCTTCACGGTTCCCTACCGATCCCGCTAGCCGCCCCTCCAGTGAATCGGCTGCCAAGAACTCCACGTCGGCTAGCATTCTCTCGACGTCGATCGTGGCGGCCTGTGCAGTCGCGTCCGAAGTGTCGCCCGCGCAGGCGGCGACAGCCAATGCGCACACCGCGAGTGGGGCGCTATGCTTTGTCATGCAACGATTCCTTTATCCACAGGGGTTCTTACCTCAGCGCTTCAAACCCAAGATACTCCCGAACAAATTGACGGTGTTCCTTCGCTTCCGCTGGTGTCCCCAGGGTGTGCGTCGTTCCCGCCGTCATCCAGATAACGTCATCCGCCGTGTCGAACAACGATCGAACCTCGTGCCCCGTGATGGCGACGGCACACCCGTCTCGGGCTATCTGCTTGAACACCTCCGTCAAGAGTTCCGCATCTCGCGGCACGATGCCGAGGAAGGGCTCGTCGGCCAAAAGGCAGCCGGGGCCCCGGGCCAGGGCGAGGGCCAACTCGGCCCGTCGCTTCTCGCCACCCGATAGCCGGTGCGCCTCCCGGTCCAGGAGCCCACCGAGGTCCAGGAGATCCACCGCCTTCTCAACGTGTCGATCCCCGAAGTGATGTTCAATGGCGCGGAAGTGCCTGCGCAGCGTGAGCGATCGGCATAGCAGGGATCGTTCGGGGAGGAAGAACAAGCCCCGTCTCGCCATGTCGGGCAGGTGCGTCCGTGAGAAGCGGTGCTCCTCGTATCGCACCATGCCGTAGTCCGCTCGGAGAAGACCTGCGGCGATCTTGAACAAAGTGGACTTGCCCTCGCCGTTGCGCCCAACGAGCCCCGTGATGGCGCCGGGGTAAACCCACAGCGATGCCGAGGCGAGTACCTGCCGCCTCCCGAAAGATTTGCCGATGGACTCGGCAGCCAGTCGAGCCTGCTGCTTCACAGCACCACACCGACGATGAGCTCGGCCAACAACACCGGGCCGACGACGAGCACGCCGATCACGATGCGACCGACCCCCATGTTGGCCAGAAAGACGAGGTTGTTCCGCCGGCGCGCGTCAATCAACACGAGCCCGTACACCAACATCACCACCGCAAGCAGGGCCGGCGGCGTGAGCCGGAACGCCTCGCGCACCGGATCAGCGATCAACGGGTCCTGCATTGCGAGGGATCCAGCCGCGACGACGAGTCGCACGAACACCCAGAACGCGACCCCCCTCACCAAGAGGCCGCGAACGAAGAACGCCGCAGGCAACACGATCCTACTCGTCGCGGCCACCCTCTCCTCGACCCCGCGGCATCCATGCCAACTCTTCATCGGCGTTCCGCGGACCGATGGTGCCCTCCACCGAGGCGCGCAGCTCACCGGGATCGTACATCCGGCCCGCCTTGATGACCCACCGCACATTGCGCGTGTTGCGGATGTCCTCCAACGGATTCCCCCTCACCACCACCAGATCGGCCAGCTTCCCCGTCTCGATGGTGCCGAGCCTGTCTCCCACGCCCAGGGCCCGCGCCGCATTCGAGGTAGCAAACTTGATCACGTCAGCCGGCGGTATTCCTGACAAGGCAAACGACAACAGCTCCCGGTGGACCGAAAAACCCGAAAAGAATTCGCCCCAGCTCGGGTGGTCCGTACCGAGGGTGATGAGGTGACCGCCCCCGGCATCGTAGAAGGCCTCGATCGTCTTCCGCTTCACCCAGTAGATCTTCTCGAACTGCTCACTCACCCGCCGTGGCTCCCGCGCTGCGATGACGGTCTGCATGTACGGTGTGAGGAATCTCTTTTCCTCGACGAAGTACGTGTAGACCTCTGGATCTCTCTCGCCATAGTAGCCATACGCCGAGAGGGTCGCATTGAAGAACACGTTGTGGGTGATGTACAGCTCGGCGATTGCCGCAAACTCCGGCGTGTCGGTTTCGAGGCTCTCCAACGACGAGTACGCGGGTCGCTCCGCGGGCATCCCGTCGCCGCCCAAGAAGTGCTCGATGCGATCGATGCCGAGCAGAATGGCGTCACGCGGGTTCACCGTGTTCCGAAAACCAGATCCCAGGTGTCCGGTCACCGTAATGCCATGCATGTGGGCCCGCTCCACGAGTGCCTGCAGCTGATCGCGTTGGATGCCCTTGGCCTTGAAACCCCGAGCTCCTAGTGCGACCCAGTAATCCACGTCGGCGTAGATCTCTTCCGCCGACATGCTGCGGTCCCAATCGGGTCTCGACGTGCCGAAGTACGGACCGGAGTTGAAAATCCTGGGACCAACGGCGTCGCCGCGGTCGATGCGCATTCGGAGGTCCCGCATCTCGACCGGGTTCATTTCCCCGGCGGGAAACGTCGACGTAACACCGTTGGCCAGGAAAAGCACCGGATAGGCAACCCGCTCGTCCACGCGGCCACGGCCAAATAGATCGATGGCGTAGTGGGCATGGAGGTCGAAGAACCCCGGGAGGACATACTCGTCGTCCCCGAGCTCCACGACCGTAACGGGTGCGATGTCGTCGTCGAGCCCTGTACCGATTGCAAAGATCTTCCCTGCTCGGATCACCAACCCGGGGTTCGACATCGTTCGGTCGCCAACGGCGTCAAAGAGGTGACCGCCCCGCAGCACCACCGTCGCCGGCTGTTGTGCCACCAGCGGGGCCGAAAGACCGAGGGCAAGAGCGCAGGCTGCCACGGCAATGCGAACGTTCATGTGCGACTCCCGGGAATGGTGAGCCTGTTCAAACCTCCCCGGGGGCCTCTGCGGACGCAAGAGCCCGTAGCCACCCCTCCGGCTCACTCATTAGATTCCCTATCATAGAGTCGGAGACGGGGGTGCCTGCCGCTCTGCAGGCTGAGATCACACCCTTTGAACCTGATCCGGTTGATCCCGGCGGAGGAAGTCCCATGAAGGATGCGTGTCCCACCCAGATGTACCGTGCCCGGCAGGGCGAGATCACCGAAGCCATGCGCGCCGTTGCCGACCGGGAGGAACTCTCGGCGGAGCTGGTGCGCGACGAGATCGCCCGGGGACGGCTGACCCTCCCCGCCAACATTCACCACCTGGCGGGCAAGCTCCAGCCGATGGCCGTCGGCAAGGTGGCCCGGGTCAAGATCAACGCCAACATCGGCAACTCGGCGGTCACGTCGAACATCGACGAGGAGCTCCGCAAGCTCCGGGCGGCAATCGGCCACGGAGCCGACACCGTCATGGACTTGTCCACCGGTGCGGATCTCGACGCCACCCGCGAGGCGATCATCGCCGCGTCCGAGGTTCCCATCGGTACGGTGCCCATCTATCAGGCGGTGCTGCAGGTAGATCAGGTCACCGATCTCACCGCCCAGGACATGCTCGACGTGATTGAGAAGCAAGCCCAGCAGGGCGTCGACTACATGACCGTCCACGCGGGCTTGTTGCTCGAGCATTTGCCACTCGTGCACGGGCGCGTGACCGGTATCGTGAGCCGGGGAGGATCGCTCCACGCCGTGTGGATGATGTCTCACCGGAAACAGAATCCCCTCTACGAGCACTACGACGAGCTGCTGGAGATTCTCCGCGCGTACGACGTTACCATCTCGTTGGGGGACTCACTACGCCCCGGGTCACTTGCCGACGCAAGCGACAAGGCGCAGTTCGCCGAGTTGGAGACACTCGCTGAACTCACGCGACGTGCCTGGGCCCGAGACGTGCAGGTGATGGTGGAGGGGCCCGGACACATTCCGATGCAAGAGATCGAAATGAACGTCCGGAAGCAAAAAGAGCTCTGCGATGAGGCGCCATTCTATACCCTAGGTCCGTTGGTCACCGACATTGCTCCAGGATACGATCACATAACAAGCGCCATCGGAGCGGCGATGATCGGTTGGCACGGCGCCGATATGTTGTGCTACGTGACACCAAAGGAACACCTGGGCTTGCCCAACGCCGAGGATGTGCGGAGCGGCGTCATAGCGTACAAGATCGCCGCACACGCTGCCGATATCGCCCGTGGACGTCCCCACGCTCGGGATCGGGACGACGCCCTCTCTAAGGCGCGTTACGAATTCGATTGGAACGAGCAGTTCCGCCTTTCCCTCGACCCGGACCGGGCTCGGGAATACCACGATGAGGACCTTCCCGCCGAGTATTTCAAGAGCGCGGAGTTCTGCGCCATGTGCGGGCCGAAATTCTGCTCGATGCACCACAGCCGGACGATTGACGACCTGTTAGCGGATTTCGCGGCGGAATCAGAGGCGGTGGGAAGCAGTAAGTAGAATGGAGCAAGTGGGAAGTGGGGAGTGACACACTCCCTCCTTCCCTTTATCGCAGCGACTCCAAGAACTCTCCGACAACCCTACTCAAGGCGATAGGCTGCTCCAGGGGTATCACGTGCCCCGCCTCTGGGATCAACGTAAACTGGGCCCCGTGGATCCCGCTGGCCAATTGCCGCGCAGTGCTCACCGGCATGAGTTGATCGTCCCGTCCCCCCACGACGAGAGTGGGCACGTCGATGGTCGGGAGAAGCGAGGTGGAGTCTTCCCGCTCTCGCATCGCCTTGAGAGCCCCGACCAGTCCTTTGGTGGGGGTGCCGCATATCATGGTGCGGACATGGTCTACCACCCGAGGCATCGCGGCCATTGAGCTCGGCCCCAGGAGTTTGGGCATCATGAGGTCTGCCAGGGCACTGGCACCGTCTCGCTCCACGAGGGATATCATGTTGTCCCGGCCCTTCATGGCGGTCTCGTTGTCCGGCTCGGCCCGCGTGTTAATCAGAATCAAGCCCGCGACCCGGTCTCGGTAGCGACGGAACATCTCGAACGCGATGTAGCCACCCATGGACAAACCGCACACCACCGCCTTCTCCAGCCGGAGCGCGGAAAGCAGCGTGGCGAGATCATCGGCGTAGTCCGCCATGCTGTAGCCGTTTTCCGGTGTCTCACTCAAGCCCATCCCGCGAAGATCCGGAGCGATGCGTTGCCATCCGCTCAGCGTGGCGATCACATGACGCCACATAGTGCGATCCAAGGGAAACCCGTGCACGAAGAGAATGGCAGGGCCGTCGCCCTGAATATCCACTGCGGTGGCGACCTCGCCCAGCGCCAGGTGCTGGGTCTCCCCCGGGCGGATCGAGGGACGAGTACCGAACGCGCGACTCACTGACTGGGGGACCCGCACTGGCTCCCCCATACCGTCGATACAGGCAATCAAGAAATCGCCCTCCGCCACCACCACGCCATCCGTAGCGCGGCGCGCCGTCTGATGAAGCGCGAACGTCGTCTCCCCTTGGTGGGCGAGCGTGGTGTCCACCGTGATCAGGTTGCCGGCACGGATGCTCTCGTAGCTGTCGACGGTCGTCTTGCGAACGGCGGGCCACACGGTCCCGGGCTCGAACAGGTCCAGGCCCGGCCCCCTGGCGAAGGCTTCCCAGCGGGCACGTTCAAAAAGCCGTACCAAGGCAGGATTGCCGACCTGGCCGTTCGCGTCACAGTCGTCCGGGTAAACCACGAGGTCGATGGAGTGGAGCGAGCTCACATCCTGTCCGCTGATAAAGACTGGGCGCTAATAATTAATCAGCGCAGACCACGAGACAAGAAAACGGTGGCCCGTCGCGCCAAATCGGCCCAAAAATGTATAGTAAGTGTCGCTAAAGTGTATTAACACTGTCTTTGGTCTGTTCACTGTAAAGTGTTGTATTTAAAAGAGTTATACAGTTTCCACATGGAATCTGGAAAATGTAGAAAACTGCCATGGCTTGTTGGCGATGGCCCTCCCGTCCGGCGTGCAGGTGTGCCATGTTTCGGTGAGCATGGGGAAATCGGCCGCATCCAAGCACCCCCTCCTCCTCGCCGACGATGATGCCCTCGAGGCCTTCACCGGCGATCTGAAGGAGCAATCCCTCGTCGCCCTCGACACCGAGGCGGCGTCCTACCACCGGTACGTCGATCGCATTTACCTCGTCCAGATCAGCTCCGCGACCGCCACGGCCATCGTCGATCCGCTGGCCGTAAGCAATCTCAAACCCATCGGCCGCATCCTGGCCGACCCGGCGGTCGAGGTGGTCTTCCACGACGCGGACTACGACCTCCGAGTCCTAGACCGGGACTGCGGCTTTCGGGCCAAGCACCTCTTCGATACCCGCATCGCCGCGCAACTGCTCGGTGAACCATCCGTCGGCCTGGGGTCGCTGCTGGAGAAGTATTTCGGCGTCAAGGTGAACAAGAAGATGCAGCGCGCCGATTGGTCTCGCCGACCGCTCACGCCGGAGATGATCTCGTACGCTGCATCCGACACGGCCTATCTGCTCAGGCTGCGCGACGAGCTACGGGGCAGACTCCAGGACCAAGGTCGCCTGGAGTGGGCCGAAGAGGAGTTCAAACGCCTTGAGAGGATCCGCTGGACCTCCAACGGCGGCAACGGCCAAGGATTCCTCCGGGTCAAGAACGCTAAATCACTCCCGCCCAAGTCGCTCGCCGTCTTAAGAGCGGTGCACGAATGGAGGGAGGGAAAGGCCGCAAGCCTCGACCGCGCCCCGTTCCGGGTGCTGGGCAACGACGCGCTCACCGCCTTGGCGCGGTCCGCGCCGACGACCCTGAGACGATTGCGATCGTTGAGTGGAGTGCCGGCGTCCTCCGTCCGGCGCTACGGCGAGGAGCTGATACAGGCAGTCCAGGTAGGTCTGGACACTCCGGCGGACAAATACCCCAAGGTCGAACGGCCGAAGCGGCCGAAAGTCTCGCGGGGTGCCCAACAGCGTATCGAACGCCTCAAGGCACTTCGCCAACGTACCGCCAGCGACTTGGGGATCGAGATAGGCGTGCTGTGCCCGAACGGCACCTTACAGGCCATTGCCGTTGCAGCTCCCACTACATCAAGGGAGTTGCGGAAGGTCGACGATCTGAAACGGTGGCAGTGTAAAGCGCTCGGGGAGGCCGAGCTCCTCCAAGCGTTGAATGGACGTGAAAGATCAGTGCCCCAAAAATGACCTGACCTTCGGGTCTATTCGATCCGGCGTCCAGAACGGCTCCCACACCAACTCCACCTCCACACCCGTCACACCGTCCAGCATCCGTATTGTCTGGTCCACGTCGCCCATGATCTGTGCGCCGGCGGGACAGCCCGGGGATGTGAGCGTCATTTTCACATGTACCTCACCCTCGTCGACCTCCACATCATACACCAAGCCAAGGTCCATAATGTTGAGGCCAATCTCCGGATCCTTCACCTGTCGCAGTGCCTTGCGAACCATATCTGCGTCTATCATGGGCACTCCCTGTGGCTGCTCCGAAAGTTAGCGCTTGGCACGACCACGAGCCACGGCCGCCGTGCAGTATCAGCAGCGCGCCGTTCCTCCCAGCGCTTCCAGCAACCGACACGATCGTTCCTGTAGCCGCACAGCAGCATCCGCAACCCTGCCTCGAACTGCCTTCAGGCGCGTAATCGATCGGCCCGTGCGCGGGGCGTACACCCGGTTTGTCAGCAACACCACGAACAGATTCCGTGTTGGATCGATCCAGATCGACGAGCCGGTGAATCCGCCGTGTCCATACGCCAACGGTGACAGCAGCGTGCCCGTGTTCTCGCTCGTTGTCGTATCGTTGGTCTCCCAACCCAACGCCCGCTGACCCCGTCCCGGCCGGGTAAACGCGTCAACCGTTTCGGCCGCCAGTAGTTGCACGCCGCCGTCCGTTGTGCCGCGTCTGAGGTGCATTTGGGCAAAGGTCCCAAGCTGTTGACCCGTACTGTACAGCCCCGCGTGCCCTGACACCCCGTTCAACCGCGCGGCATTCTGGTCGTGAATGACTCCCTGGATCGGTGTACCACGCCACACGTTGATCGGTGCCGCACGCCTTCGGGCGTTGCGGGGAAGGTTGTACTGTGTCTGGTCCATCCCGAGGGGCTCGTACACCTCGCGTCGCACAAAATCGTCCAGCGACGTCCCGGACACCGCTTCGACGACCCAGCCAAGCAACATCGCGTTCAGATCGCTGTACTCCACGCGGGCACCGGGAGGCCAGCGAAGAGGTTCCGACATCACCGCGGCCCGGGCGTCGGCCGCGTTGTCTGTCAGCGTGTTCAAGGGCAGGAACGCGCGGAGTCCCGAGGTGTGCGCCAACAAGTCTCGCACCGAAACGGCGGCCTTGCCCTCTCCAACGAACTCCGGCAGGTACTCCCGGACAGGCCGGTCGAGATCGACGAGGCCACGATCGACGAGGAGCATGATCGCCGGCGTGGTCGCCAGCACTTTGGTCAAGGAGGCCAGGTCGTACAGCGTGGAGTCGGCAGATGGCGTGGCAGACTCACTCGACCAGGTAAGCCCCCCGTAGCCCTTCGCCAACAGCACGGTATCCGCCGTGCCGACAACTACTACGGCACCGGGATAGACCCCGCCCCGAATACCATCCCGAATGATCGTATCGATCTCGGCGACCGGGTGGGTTTGCGTCGCGAGCAGGAGTGCGAGAAGATTCATCACAACGTTCTATCTTAGCCGCGACCCGGACGTCCGGAAAGTGAGACGAGCTTGGCCCGAGTCCCCTGCGCACCACGATTTATGCTCCGCCCATCTATGGCACTGGCTATCCTCGCCTGTGTCAACCTTGCCCGCCACGTGGATACTGCGTCGGCGCAAGCCCACGAGAATGCGATCGACACGTTGTTGGTGAGCTCCGTAACACAGTTCCTCTCACACGACAGCCTGCAGGGTCGCGCCATGGGATCGCGTGGCGCGGGCATCGCGGCCGGGTACATCGCCTCGACATGTGCGTCACTTGGCCTCGCCCCGCTAGACGGCCGGTTTCTGCATCCGGTGGCAGTCGCACGGGCGGCATTCGATCTGCGCCGCACCACGCTGACAATCGCCAATGACGAACAGGCACGCATGTTCGATGCAGCCACCGCGTTTCTGCCGACCGGTGCGCTCGTCTCAACGCTGAGCGGGTTTCAGGGACCGGCGGTGTTCGTCGGTGAGCAGGATGACATTTTGTCGGGCTTGGACGGCGACCTCACCGGAAATGTGGCGATTACGAGTACACCAGTGTTGCGGGCGGCTGCCGGCGACACCCTGCGACGCAAAGGGGCCGTCGGGATCGTGAACCTGGTGCGTGACGACGCGACGCAGCGATACGTGGAATGGCTGCGAGGCACCCCTCCTCTGTACTTGCAGCGCGCCGCCGAGTCGTCGTTCTTTCCGTCGCTGCCGTCCGTTGCAGCGTGGCCGGAACTCTCTGAAGCGGTCCGCGACCTATCGAGGCTCGCCTCGCCGGGAGACCTGCCGTGGGAATTGAACGTGCGGGTCACGGTGGAGACGGCGTTTGAGTCGATCGGTGTGACGAGCCACAACGTGGCGTGCCACTTGGCCGGGGCCATCCCGGAAGCGCGAGACACGGCCATCGTTCTCACCGCCCACTACGATCACCTGGGCGTCTGGCAGCCCGACGAGACGGGGGATTCTATTTACAACGGTTTCTCTGACAACGCCGCCGGCGTCGCCATGCTTCTCGCAATCGGCAAGGCCGCGGCGTCGCGGACCGACCGCCTCCGACACTCCTTGCTTCTCCTCTTCCTCACGGGAGAGGAGAAAGGCCTGCTCGGGTCCGACCACTTCGTCGCAGAACCTGCGTGGCCGCTGGCCCGGATGCTCGGCGTCGTCAATCTCGATGCCGGCGCTCCCCCGGCCCCACCCAAGACCTGGGAGATTGCCGGTGGCACGGGATCGGTGTTTGGTCGCTTGGCTACGGAGGTGGCCAGTTCGGCCGGATGGACAACGCGTACCTCGTTTGCCCGGCCCAATTCCGACTACTATCCGTTTTGGCGGGAGGGCGTGCCCGCCGTCTTCATCATCCCCGGACAGGGACCATACGAGGGGCTTTCTATCGAGGCGTCACAGCGCCTGCGGACCCGATGGGATCGCTACCACCAGCCGGGGGACGAGTGGTCGCAGTCCTTCCCGCTCAGAGGCGTCGCCCGATACGCGACGTACGCGTACCTCTTGGTGGAGGCGCTCGATCGGATAGGGCTCCCGAGGGGCGCCCCCCGTTAGCGAGTGGGTGGACCCTTGAGTGACCCTGGGCGAAGAGAGTAGAGCAGCATTGCCGTCCGTCGATCGCGGCTGGTGAGATCGTGCACGGACGTGGTGGGGTACATCACGTCCCGCTCCTGGTCGGAGTGGCCGAGGCCCAGGAGGTGACCGATTTCGTGGAGGGCGACGGTCTCGACGGCCTCCGTCGTAAACGGTCGGCCGAGATGCGAGTGGGTAGCCAGTGTCAGTGTGCCCTGCTGTAGGTGGCCGTCGCTGCGCCACACGAGATCGGCTTGACCGGCTCGCCGGACATCGAACGCCTCGATCCAGCGAACGATCACGTCGACGTTGTCGGGAGACCGCACGAACTCGAACCGAACCGGGATGCCTCCCACACGGCGCCATCGAGGAAACGCGTCCCGCACCACGCGGCCCATGGCCGCCGTGTATCCGGACACCGTGGCCGGCTCGAAGTAGACCCGCAGGGGGCGGGCTTCCCGATCAACCCAGCGTCTCAGAACGGAGTCCGACTCGACGAGGGTTGCGGGCAGGTAGGTGTCCTCAGCGACGATGGCCCTGAGAGTCGCCCGCCGGGCCTCTTCCGACCGCTCACGACGGGGCTCGACGCTCCCGCCCAGATCCGCGACGACCGACCCGGAGCTGTCCGGCGGCTCCTCCACCACCGGAACTCGCCTCCCAACGTTAAAAGCGACGGCAGTGCCGGCGACGAATACGGCGAGGATCAGGAGTCGGCGCATGAATGGAATATCCCATCCTTCCGCGTGAATTTCCACCGAGAGACCGCTAGCATCCGGCCACCCACTCGTCTATGATTCACGCCTTTGAACACCCGATCCGCTCCCCCCTCCCCGACGGCGCGCGACCGGGTGGCCCGGCCTAGTAAAGTGGAGGTTCTTTTTTGACTGCGCTGGCGCGCGCCGTGGTCCGCCTGAGATTCCTGGTCATCGCCCTCTGGGGTGTCGTGGCCGCCCTGGCAATACCTCGTGCCGCGCATGTGGAAGAGGTTCTCCGCAGCGAGGGACGCTCTCTGCGTTTGACGGAATCGCATCAAGTAACGCAGACGATGCTGGAGAGCTTCGACCGGCCCACCGTGAGTTTCATGGCGGTCGTGATAACCGGCCCCATGGTGGTGGACAGCCAGCCTTACCGAAACGTCGTCGATCGCCTGACGGTCGCCGCTCGTTCCCAGCCGTACATCGACCAGGTGGTTTCCTTCTTAACCGCCGGTGACTCGGGTATGGTGAGCGATGACAGGCTCACCACCACATTCATCGCCACCATCACGGCGGACGAGGCGGTGGGCGCGGGACACCTGACCCCCGGCTTCCGGGCCCTCCTCGGCCGGACGATGGAACGGCTACCGGGCCATGGCGATTACGAGGTCCTCGTCACGGGCAACCCGGCCCTCGATTACGACATCCGCACCGTGACCGCCGAGGACGCGAAGCGGAACGAGCTTCTCTCCCTCCTGCCCACGGCGGGAGTTCTCGTTCTCGCCTTCGGCGCCCTCTTTGCGGCGGTTCTTCCCATAATCGTCGGCGTATTTGCCATCACCTGTTCCCTGGCGGCGGTGCAGGTGGCGAGCAGTTTCCACGAGATGTCCGTTTTCGTCCTCACCATTGTCACCATGGTGGGCCTGGCGGTGGGCATCGATTACTCCCTGCTGGTGGTGAACCGGTTCCGCGAAGAGATGAATCGGGGGCGGAGCCGGAAGGAGGCGGCGGTTCGCACAATCCAGACTGCTGGGCGGGCCGTGATTACCAGCGGCCTCACCGTGATCGTCGGGTTCGGATCCCTCCTCCTGACGCCGATCATCGAGACCCGATCGGTGGGAATCGGCGGCCTGCTGGTGGTCTCCCTGGCTGTCCTGCTGGCTATTACGCTGTTGCCGGCGACGCTTTCCATCCTGGGGAGAACAATCGACTGGCCGAGCTGGCTGGCGCGGCGACTCGCCTGGTATCACAAGCCCACCGCGTGGGAGCGATGGGCACGGTGGCTGTCCAAACATCCGTGGCGTGCCCTGGCGATCGGGTTGGCGATCGCCGGCACCATCACCTGGCCGCTCGTCCACATCAAGATCGGTCTTCCGGCGGGGGACTGGTTTCCCACCGGTACGGAGTCGACAGCGGGGGCGGAGCGTCTGGAGAGCAAGATCGGATCCCGCAACGCGCTACTCCCGATTCGCGTGACCCTCGAGGCGCCCCCCGGGGAGCGGATCGTCAGCTCCAAGTTCGTGAACGGCCTGCGTCGATTCTCCGACTCGATCGCAGCAGATCCGAGGGTCTCGGCCATCAGGGGGCCGGTGAACATCCGCCCCGGCATGTCGCGATTGGCCTATCTCGGACTATACGGCAACCTCGACCGCGCCCGGGAGCGGTATCCCGAGTTCTTTGCCACATACGTGTCACCCGACGGCCGAACGGCGTTGATGGACGTGACGATCGAAGACAGCACGTCGTACACCAGTGCCATGGATGTCGTGAGGCGGCTGCGCGGTTTGGCCGGTGACGGTATGCGGGGGCTCGACTCGGTCCAGATCCGGGTGGGCGGCTTCTTCGCGTCGAGCCTCGACCTGCAGAACGACCTCCTGGATCAACTCCCCACGGTCATCGGTCTCGTGTTGGCCATCACGGCGATCATGCTGCTCATCGCCTTTCGATCGATTCTCGTGTCGGTCAAGGCGGTCGTGATGAACTCATTGTCCGTGGCAGGGGCGTTCGGACTGTTGGTCTTGGTGTTCCAGGACGGGGTGGGAGCCGGACTCTTCGGCCTCTCCGGCGCTACAGGAGCGATCTACGTGGTTACGCCCGTGTTGGTGTTCGCCCTCGTGTTCGGACTCAGCATGGACTACGAAGTCTTTCTCCTCTCGCGTATGAAAGAAGCCTTCGACCGCACGCACAAGAACGATCTCGCAACGATGGAAGGGCTGAGCGTCACCGCCTCGGTGATCACCAGCGCGGCCGCCATCATGATGATCGTGTTTGGCACATTCGCTTTTTCACGAGCGATCGTAGCCAAGATGATGGGGTTCGGACTGGCAGTGGCGGTATTGCTCGACGCCACTCTGATCCGCATGGTCCTGGTCCCCGCCGTCATGCACATCGCCGGACGCTGGAACTGGTGGCCCGGTGTACGATTGCCCGCAGAACCGGAACGGTCCACCGAATAGCCCTATCTTCGCTTTATCCCACCTTCCTCTCCACCATTCGCAGGCCCGCTTCCAGCGACCACCTTCTCAGGTCCCAGTGCCACGCTTCAACACGCTTCCCCGTGCGCGGGTCCCTCAACCGCTTGTATTGAAGCCACTCCGGCTGCATTCCGATTTCCTCACCTAGGCGCAATAGCAACTCCTTGTCGGCCGACACCACATGGGCCATCGGTTCGCCGTTGTAGCTGTGGCGGTGGAACCACATTCCTCCGTCGAGCGCGTAGATCATACCTTCCCGCCGATGGGCGAACTCACAGATGCCGTTCAATGCTTGGCGTCCAACCAGTTGGGACCGATACCCACGTCCACGACCAACGGCACCTTGAGGCTCGCAGCCGCAGACATTTCCTGGCGCACAATGGCTGCAACTTCGTCAGCATGCCCGGTTGGTGCCTCCAGAACCAGCTCGTCGTGCACCTGCAGCAGCATCGCAGCACCGAGATCGGCCTTCTGTAGCACACCGTGCAGATTGACCATGGCGATCTTGATGAGGTCGGCGGCCGATCCCTGGATCGGTGAGTTCATCGCCGTGCGCTCACCGAACGACCGGATATTGAAGTTCTTGTCCCTCAGTTCCGGAATGTATCGCCGTCTTCCGAACAACGTTTCCGCATACCCGCGCTCCCGCGCTCGCTCCACCGACGCATCTAGGAATGTCCGCACGCCGGCGAAGCGCTCGAAGTACCGCGCAATGAAATCCTTCGCCTCGTCTTGTGTGATCTCCAGCTGCCGGGCAAGCGCAAACGGACCCTGCCCGTAGATGGTTGCAAAATTGATGGTTTTCGCG
Source organism: Gemmatimonadota bacterium (assembly GCA_039588255.1). Classification (GTDB taxonomy): domain Bacteria; phylum Gemmatimonadota; class Gemmatimonadetes; order Gemmatimonadales; family GWC2-71-9; genus B3T1B10. Next base: position 54,367 of record JBDHAF010000008.1, read on the forward strand.
CGACCCCGCATTTCGCCAGTCACGTCGTCCGCCGCCACATCGAAGATGATGGCTGCCGTCTCCTTGTGGATATCGCCGCCCCGGTCGAACGCGTCGATGAACGCCGGGTCATCCGACAGATGCGCCATCACCCGCAGCTCGATCTGCGAGTAGTCGGCCGCGATGAACACACAACCGGCCGCCGGAACAAAGCAACGCCTGATCTCGGCACCGCGCTGCGTGCGCACCGGAATGTTCTGCAGGTTTGGATCAGACGACGAAAGGCGCCCAGTCGCCGCGCCAATCTGATTGAAGCTCGTGTGCACCCGTCCCGTGACCGAATTGACGCTGCGAGGCAAAGCGTCCACATATGTGGAGCGCAACTTTGTCAACTCTCGGTATTCCAGCAGGAGCTTCGGTAATTCGAAGCCTGAACTCGCCAGTTGCGCCAGCACGTCTGCATCGGTGGACGCACCGGTTTTGGTCTTCTTGATGACTGGGAGCTGGAGTTTCTCGAACAAGACGTGACGGAGTTGGGGCGTGCTGTTGATGTTGAAGTCCGTGCCGGCCTCGGCGTAGATCGCCCGTTCCAGTCCTTCCAGCTCATCGCGGAAACCGGCGGACAGCCCTCCAAGGCGCTCCACATCCAACGTGATGCCCTGCCATTCCATTGCCACGAGCACGCCGATGAGCGGCATTTCGATTTCTTCGAGCAGCCGCCGGAGCCCGGCGGACTCCAGTTGTGGTGCGAAGTGGTCGCGCAACGCAAGCACCGCTGCCGCGTACCGGCCTGCGTACTCGGCCGCCCGGTCCACCGCTATTTCCGCGAACGGCCGTTCCATCTTCCCTTTGCCGACGATCTCTTCGTACGGAGGAACCTGCAGACCGAGGTGTTCGACGCCCAGGGCGCTCAACGCGTGCGAACGTTTGCCCGGATCCAGCAGGAAACTGGCAACCATGGAGTCGTAGACGACGCCACTCAACTCCACGCCCGCGGTGCGAAGCCGCAACCAGTCCCGCTTCAGGTTGTGGCCGGCCTTGGGGACATTGCAATCTTCCAGCAAAGACCGGAGGCCCGCCATCGCTTCGTCCGCGAACGGCGGCGCGTTGAACGGCGCAGTGTCGTTCAGCAAGTCACCGTCCGGCGGTCGGTGTCGTAGCGGGATGTACCACGCACGCTCCTGGTCCACCGCCACAGCTACCCCGTCCAGGCCTGCGCCCCACGAATCACCAAACGGGCCGTGCGTACTGATTGCCAGCATTGCCGCGCCGCGCAGCTGCGCGACGAGTTCGTCGATGTCGGAAAGCGACGAAACCAGCTTGCATCCAACCTCGCCTGCAGCCGCTACGGCTTCACCACCTGCCTTCTCCACCAGCGTGTGGAACTCGAGCTCCGTAAACAAGGCGCGCCGCCGTGCGGCGTCGCCTTGTTTCGTGCCGAACGCATCGAGGTTCAACTCCACCGGCACGTCCTTGCGGATGGTCACGAGGTCGCGGCTGAGCCTCGCTGCAGCCGCTTCGGACAGCAGCGCCTCGCGGGCCCGCTTGCCCTTCACTTCCGCTGCATGCGAGAGGATGGAGTCGAGGTCGCCCAAATCGGCGATCAGTTGCCGCGCCGTCTTGTCACCGATCCCCTTCACCCCGGGCACGTTGTCCGACGAGTCGCCCACCATCGCCAGGTAGTCGATAACGCGGTCCGGTGGCACACCCAGTCGATTGGCCGCGGTTGCCTCGGTGACGAACTCCTCCTGCACCGCCGCAGGACCGCCGCGTCCAGGATTGAGCAATGAGATACTCGGTCCGATGAGCTGGTAGAAATCCTTATCACCGGATACGATGACCGTGTGTAAGCCGGCGCCCTCAGCCAGCGTCGCCAGAGTCCCGATCACGTCATCAGCTTCGTATCCGTCGACGGTGACGAGCGGAATCTGGAACGATTCGAGCAGCTGTTCGATGCGTTCCACCGAACGGTCGAACGTATCCTGCAGCTCCTCATCCAACTTCTCGCGGGTGGCCTTGTACTCGGGGTAGGTCTCCTTGCGGAACGATGAGCCCGCGTCGTGGACCCAGACCAGGTACTCGGGCTGATACCGCTCGCGGATTCGCAGTAGGAAGTTGGACACGCCCCAGGCGGCCGACGTGTTCTCGCCCCGGCCGGTGGTGAGCGGCCGCGCGATCATGGCGAAGAACGCTCGATAGATGATCGCGTACCCGTCGATCAAGAAGAGCTGGGGTCTCGGAAGGTCGTCCATGATAGTCGATGGAGTATACAAAAAAACCCCGCCGGGAATCCCAGCGGGGTTTAATTAGGGATGGTCGACTACGGCTTCAGGAACCCGGATGCGACACGCTGGACGCGTGAAGGCCCTTCTCGCCCGACTCCACTTCGAACTCCACCTCTTGTCCCTCGCTGAGGGTCTTGAAACCCTCCATGTGAATGGAGGAAAAGTGCACGAACACGTCCTCACCGCCACTCTCTTGCTCGATAAAGCCGTAGCCCTTCGCGTCGTTGAACCACTTCACCTTCCCTTTGGACATCTGGTACTCCTCCTGCAAATATGCTGTGCGAAAAAACCGACCCTGGCAATTCTGATACAAGAGCGGCCGGGCTGTCAAGCGTTAGGAGCGAGAGGTTAGCCTGTTACCCAGACTACCAGCGCCACACCCGGCGCTACCACGAGATTGTCATCCAAGGGACGCGACCATCGCTCGAGGGCGGCGGCGGCGATAGCCCCGGCTGCCACGGACGGCAGGGCCAGCCCGAGTACGGCGAGCGACAGGGCCGCTACCACCATCGCCGCCACTGTGCCGATCCACGACTTGGCCGCACCCCTACCCCAACGACCCCCAACAGTGGACGCGACCGGATCCGCCACAGCCGCCACGAGCACGCCGGCAGCCGGGCCGGGAATAGGTACCCAGGTCGCTGCCGTGTAGCCCAAGCACAGCCACAATGCCCCGCTCGGCCGGTGAGATTCCTCGGGGCGGAAAGCCGGGACGGCCCTGGCCAGGAAGGCCTGGAACCCGGGGAACCGAATGCGCATGACCTCGGCCGCAATGGCAACGACCGCCAGCCCGGTCATCCAGATCTTCAGGTCATCCCACCCGACCGTGCCGCCGACCACGACAAGGGCCGCCGTGCTCACATGGATCGCGCGCCGAACGGCGCTATTGCTCACGGGTTGTTGCTCTCGCCGTACAGGGCCTTGTACAGCTCGCGGTTTCGCAACAGTGTTTGGATATAGCCCCGGGTTTCGGGAAACGGAATCCGCTCGATGAACCGGAACCAATCTCCGGCTCGAGCTTCCGGATACCTGGACCAACGCCGCATCCGGGATCCTCCCGCGTTGTACGCCGCCAAGGCGGGGACGACCTCCCCATCGTACTGTCGGAGCACCTGCGCGAGATGCGCCGCCCCGAGATGGACGTTAGCATCGGCAATGCCGAGAAAGGCGTTGTCCCAGTCCACTTGCAGCTGGCGCGCCAGGCCGCGAGCCGTAGCGGGCATGAGTTGCATCATCCCACGGGCACCGGCGCGGGATGTCGCATCCGCGTCGAACGCCGATTCCTGACGCACCAACGCCACCAGCAGGAAGGGATCGACATCGAACTCATCGGCCTCTCGCTCGATCAATTGACGATTCGGCCATGGGAAGATGATCCTGAGGACGCGCGGGTCGTTGAGGCGGTGGAGCGAGGCAATGCGCCAGCCGATGGCGACGGCAGCCCTCGCCTGTCCCCGGGCGATCAACCCTTCCGCCACGTCCATGAGCTGTGTGACGTTCCAATGGTCCGGATCTCCAAGGTGCTCGATCAGCGCCTCAGCCTCTCGGTCGAATCCCACTTCCTGGAGCAAGTCGAGCACGGCGAGTTGCCGTAACACTGCGGGAGAGGGCTCGGTCGGGGGCGGGAGCGCAAAGACCGGAGGCGGAAGCCCGGCAGCCTGGCGCGCCATCGTTCCGTAGTACCCAATGGAATCGCTGCGAGCCAATCTGCCCCAGTCGTCCTGGGCCGCAGCCGTATCTCCCGCTTCGATGGCCAGCTGCCCGATCTGATAGTGAGCGGCTCGGGCCCGGGCTCCCCGTTGCTCGACCTCGACCAGAAAGATCTCAATCGCCGCCGCGACGTCTCCTCGGGCCAACGCCTGAGCTCCCAGCCGGGAACGGGCGTTCGACGCAAACTCGTCGGCCGGCCAGGTCTCGTTAATCACTCCAAAGAGGCTGTCTGCTTCCCGGAGCCTCCCCTGGTCCTGCCTCAGGTCGCCCATGAGATAGGTCGCCGCCGGTGCCCGGGGGTGATCCGGATACCGGGTCATAAACCCGCGCAACGCCTGCAACGCTCTGGTGCGTTGGCCCAAGCGTACGTACGTGCGGGCATGGCGGTACGACGCCTCACCCACTTCCTCACCCTCAGGCTGTGCCGCCGCCTCATAGATCCGGAGCGCCCCCCACCGATTGCCACTCGCCTCGGTTACTTCCCCGTGAAACATCAGCGTTGCGACGGACGAATCACCGACTGCAACCGCATTGGCCGAATGGGATACCGCATCCGCTGCTCGCCCGTAGCGCAGAATGGCCCGCGCAACCGCCATGTGCTCTTCCGACGTCACTGGCGGGAACTCCTCGATGGCCATCGCCACACCACTCAAGGCCTGCCGGCGGTCGCGACGGGCGATGGCCTGGTACGCCAAATCCCGCGCCCGCTCGTTCCATCCCGCCTCGAGCGCCAGCTCCGCCGCCTTTGCGAAGTGACTCACGTCTGCCAACGCCTCCGCGGCCGTGCCGGGATCTCCTTCTCTCGCCAAGAACATGGCCCGGGCCTCGGCGGCCAGTTCGCCTCCTGCAAGGGGCGCTTGATTGAGGAGCTCGAGGGCGGCTTTCGACTCCCGGGTGATCAACGCCTCCCGGAGCGCCAGCCACCCGGCCGCATCCGGGAAGTCCACCGCTGCCTGCCGATAGAGTGTGGCGGCTCGCAGATTGCGACCGCCCAGCTCGTAGGCCTCCGCGGCCCTCCCGCGAAGGATCCCCCTTCGCAGTCCGGCGGCATGACCGGCGGCAAGGTCGAACACTCTTCCCGCCTCGACATATACGCCGAGGGCGTACTGCGCCGCCGCGTGGATGGCGAGCGGGGCGCCTTCCGCCACCGAGTCGGGGAGCAGGTGACGAGAGAGAATCTCCAGGGCGCTCTCCGGCCGTCCCAGGGCAAGCTCCGATGCGGCGGCGTCCAGGACATCCGCCATGCCCGCGGAGTCGGAGGAGAGGCGGCCGGCCAAACCCATGGCGGCGTGCCACGGTCCGACCCACGACGAGCCGCCGTTGCCACCATTCTGCGCGACGGCCGACACGCTCCCGGTGAGCACACCGGCAGCGAGGAGAGCGAACACCTTGGTTAAGTACTTTATGTCGACCTCTCTAACTTGCCGAACTTCAAGAACGAATATTACTTTCGCCCTCTCCTATGGCCCAGGAAAACCTCGCAGGTAGATCCGTCCACGGTTACCACCTCCTCGAGCGCGTCGGGGAGGGCGGTACTGCCACGGTCTACCGTGCCGAACATACGGAGCACGGGCTCTGCGCCGTCAAGATTCTCAAACCGCGGCTCCGCACCGACGAGAACGCGAGAAAGCGCTTCCTCCGCGAGTCGGAGTATGGCGCCCGCGTGGAGCACCCCAGCGTGGTCCAGACCTACGCCTTCGGCGAGGAGGAAGGGTTGTACTACCTCGCGCTGGAGTGGGCCGAAGGTGAGCCGCTGTCGGATTTCCTGCAACGAACCGGGCGTCTGGTTCCGAAGTTGGTGGCCCATATCGTGACCCAGCTGGCCGGGGCCCTCGGCGCCGCTCATGCATCCGGCATCATTCATCGCGATTTGAAACCCGAAAACATTGTCTACGATCCCAATACCCAAACCGTCAAGCTCCTTGACTTTGGGATCGCCAGGGACGCCCAGGCCGACCCGGCACAACGCCTGACCCGCACCGGGTTTTTCGTGGGCACCCTCCAGTACGTCGCCCCGGAGGCCCTCTCCGGGGAGCTCGTAGGATCCGAGGCCGACATTTTCAGCCTCGCCACCATCACCTATTACCTTCTCACCGACCTCCATCCCTTTGATGGAAGATCCCCGCGAGAATTGTTCCAGCAGCTCCTCACGGCGGACGCCCGTCCGCTTAACCAAGCGGCAAAGGGGCTCAAATTCTCCAACGGGCTGGAGAGGGCTGTGATGGCAGGGCTGGTGCGGGAGCCGTCCAAGAGGCCGGCGACGGTGGAGAAGTTCGCGGAGGCGGTTGCCGAGGCCGCGGCCAGCGACGGTGATGGCGGCGAAAAAAGTGGGATCCTGGGGGTTTTGAAGTCAATAATGGGAAGGCAGTAGTAGTATGCACTACTACTATCTCTGACGTGTCCTCGACCCCGAATTCACGCCAGATGACCCTTGTCTCCTTGCTCAAGGAACGCTCGCTCCGCCTCGGCGAGTTCACTCTCTCCTCCGGCAAGAAATCCCACTACTACGTCGATGCCCGGCTGACGACCATGTCGGCGGAGGGCTTGGAGGTCATCGGAGCGCTGGGCACGAAGATGATCGCCGATGCCGACTGGAAGCCGAGGCTTGTGGGAGGACTCACTCTCGGAGCCGACCCGGTGGCATATGCCATCTCCGTCGCCAGCCGAACCACTCCACCGGTAATCGACGCGTTTACCATCCGGAAAGAGGCCAAATCCCATGGGACGCAGAGGCAAATAGAAGGTTGCTTTACCAATGGCTCCGCAGTAGTCGTGGTCGAAGACGTGATCACCACCGGCGGATCGGCGTTGACCGCCATCGAGACCGTAGAGGAGGCTCAGGGTAAGGTGCTGGGGGTCCTTGGGGTGGTCGACCGGATGGAGGGCGGTAGGTCCGCCATCGAAGAGGCGGGCTATGCCGTGCAGACCATGGTCACCATCCGCGATCTCGGTGTCGATCCCAACGCGCCACGGAGCTGACACCAGGGCCCCGCGCCACCCGCCACGAGTTCGATGAACGATTCTCTCCGAACTCCTCCGAAGCGACCCTCCATCGAGGCCCGGTTTCGCTCGTGGACCGCAGAGTTCTCCGCGGTAGACCTGGACGAGCAACGCCTCAAGGACGCGGAAATAGTGCGGGCCAGCATCAAGCGCCGTTGGGGCATCATCGTAGCCGGCGCCGTGCTCCTTGCTGCAGTGAAATGGGCGAACCTCACCGATGCCTCTGGTCTGACCATCGCGGTGACGCTGATCGTGTCTGCGGTTGCCAACCTCGGCGTCATCTCGGTCGCTCGGGCGGGAACCTTCACCTGGTGGTTGATCTACTGCCTGGCCGTCATCGACATCTTGATGGTTGGCGCCTTCGTCGCCCTGATCGGACCTGGAGGCATGGTGGTCGGGTTCTTCGTGGCCACTCTGCCGTACGCGTTCAACGAAGGCCGTGGAGTTGGCGACTTCCTCGCGCTCCTCTCGGCTGCCGTGTACATCGGCGCGGCATCGGTACACGGGGCGTGGGTGGTAGATCCTCCTGTAGGTTTCACTGCCGTGCCCGCCACGGCGTACGTTGAGGCGCTTGTCTTCCTGGCAGTCGTGACCACGCTGCGACGGATTCCCGCCTCCCTCGTGGAACGCATCCGGGTCACACGCAACGTCATGCGGCGGGCCGAGGGAGGCGCCCTGGGCGTGCGAGCCCCGGCTGCCTACGACGACGAGCTGGGGTTTCTCGAGCGGTCGTTCAATCGCATGCTTGACGAGATCGCTGGCACGATTGCAGCGGTCCAACGGGAGACCGACGAGGTCGTCATCCTCGCCGATGTGTTGTCGCAGGCCGCCACCGGTGTGCTGGCGTCCAGCGAATCGGTTTCGATCACTTCCGCCGAGTTGGCCCGGGAAATGGCCGCCCAGCGCGAGCTGGCGGAGGAGGGCCGTGACGAGAGCACGAAGGCAGCCAAGGAGGCGGGCAGTCTGAGCCAGCGTGCCGACACCATGGCCGCCGATGCTCGCAGCCTTGCGGAGGCAGCCACGCACAGCCGCTCCAGCGTGGAGCGAGCCAGTGACGTGCTCTTGGCGATAGGCGATGAGGTGCGCATCACTGCAGAGTCCGTCCACGAGCTGAGCGGCATGTCGGAGCGGGTTGGGTCCTTTGCCCGAACCATCTCCCGTATCGCGAGACAGACTCACGTCCTGGCGCTGAACGCGGCCATCGAGGCGGCCCACAACGAGGAGGGAGGGGAGGGGTTTGCGGCGGTCGCCGACGAAGTCAGGGCACTGGCGGCCGAGGCAGGGAGTTCGGCACGCGACGTCACTGATCTCATCGGTGACGTTCTCTCGCAGGTGGACGCCGTGTCGAAGGCCATGACCTCAGGCGAGGAGAAGGTGCGGGACGTGGGCGCGGTGGCACAGCAAGCCCAGGGTGCCCTCAGGGATCTCGAGCGTGGCATCTCCAAGATCAAGGAACTCGTGGACGCCACGGCGACGGTCTCCCAGACCCAGGCCAAACGGATGGCGACTCTTGCCGACAAGATGGCTGATGTGGCGAGCATCAGCACCGGCTCTGCCAACGAGGCGGACAGCGCCGCGGCCGCGATGGCCACCCAACAGCGAACCATTGGAGATCTGAGAGCCGTGAGCGGTCAGCTTGCCGAGCTCGCTGAGCGGGTCCGCATAAGCATTGCCCGTTTTGCGGTCGTCGACCCCGCGGACGATCGAGAGTGATCCTGCCCTCCGGGTCTCATTCCTCACCCGAGCTGTCCGGCTGGCCCATCCCGCTTCAAAAGGGATGGAAGGTTCGAAACGTCGCCCGATAGGGCAGGATCAATTGCATTGCAAAGTCGTCCAGTGCCGAGCCGAGGGTGATTCGCTCCCGAAACTCCCGTCCCGTCATCCCCGCAACCGACTTGACGTGCCGACTGAAGCTCTGGGGCGACGAGTAATCCAACCGATACGCGACGTCGCCTACCGACAGTCCCGGTAGCTGGAGGAGTGCGGCGGCATGGATCAGGCGCACCGAGGAGAGGTACTGCTTCGGAGAGGGCAAGTTCGAGCGGAAGAAGCGCGACGTGAAGGTGCTCGCACACACGTTCAGGCGCCGGCACAGCTCCCGAGCGCTGGTCGTTCTCGGCGCCAGAACAACGAGCGACTCAAAGAAGCGCTTGACTCCCGGGGTAGGCGCTCCCAGCGTCTCGAAGATGCGCGACAGCATGCGGGTTGCCGTAGGCGTCATGTGACGGCCCACAAACGATCGCAGGCGGGTCCAACCGTCGCGCCGACTCAAGTCCACCATCGTTTCGACCCCCGACGAGCCCAGCTGGAGCAGTCGCTCGCTGCACCGACTGTCGTGATGGGACAAGACGGCAACCATTGGGACGCTGGGAAACTCCCGGGCGAGGCGGGCGACCTCACCCATGTCCTCGGCGGACACACAGAGCGGGGACACCAAGACCGCACTCACCTGCCGCCCGCGCACAGCACGTATCGCCTCTTTCACGCTCCGTGCGTGAAGCGTCGACACGTACGCTCCCGTCGCCGCGTCAATCCGGGACCGCTCCACCGCTTCCAAGACCGTGGCGACGGTGCCCATCCGAAGATTCCTGTGCAGGTCAACCTCCCGAAAAAGGGGCGGCTATCATGGATGAATCACCTCAACGCCCGCTCAAAGCGCCGACGAGGTTCGTCAACCACACGGTCTAGAGTCACAGACCGAGAGCCGCTATCTTTGTACCAGACAAGAGGTTGGTGGAGTGCGATGGTCGCGCCCCGCCGCTGAGGCGGGTCGAGGAAAGTCCGAGCTCCGCAGGGCAGATTGCCAGGTAACGCCTGGGCGCCGCAAGGCGACGGATAGGGCCACAGAAAACAGACCGCCCGGCAACGGGTAAGGGTGAAATGGTGGGGTAAGAGCCCACCGCGCGGTTGGCAACAGCCGTGGCACGGCAACCCCCAATCGGAGCAAGGCCAAATAGGCGATGAGGTCCGGCCCGGACCACTTGAATCGCGGGTAGGCTGCCGGAGGCGGCAGGTGACTGTCGTCGTAGATAGATGACCATCCACTCGCTTCGTGCGAGTGAACAGAACTCGGCTTACGGCTCCGCCAACTCTCTTTCTCGGGGCCGTCGCAAACAGAGCGAGGACACATGAATCTGCGTTGCACGTGGCCCGTCGCCGCCGGGTTCGTCGCCTCCTGCGCGTCGGTCGGTCCGGGTACGCCCACCGAAGATGCGCTGCCGCCCACACCCTGGGAGGCTCGCTTCGCGCCTGCAACGGCGTCCTATCTCTCTACGACCCACCGGGTGGTGGAGCGAGATGTCCAGGGCCAGACCCGCAGCGACAGTATGCTCCTGCGATTCCGCATGTCTGCAATGATCACCGACGTCGACTCCGCCCTGGCCGTGTCTTTCGTCATCGATTCGGTGCTCGCGGCAACCGCACGGAACATCCTGCGCCAGGACATCGCAGCCGCCAGCGGTGCGACGTTCACCGCGCATCTCGCCGAAACCGGCCACATGGTAGGTTTCGCAGGAGGCGACCCATACTCCCCGCTGCACCAGGAAATCGCCGGCCGGACCACGAACTTCTTCCCCACGCTGCCCGCGGGGGGGCTGCTACCGGGTGCAACCTGGGTTGATTCGACGGAGGCGCAGCGCGACCAAGGAGGTGCTCGTCTGACCATCAACGCCGTGACAACCTACCGGAGCGGTGACTGGGACGCGGCGGGCGACGACGACGTGCTGCCCGTCGAATGGGTCCGGGTGTACCGGCTTGGCGGCGCGGGCGAGCAGTTCGGCCAGCCGTTCACATTGCTGGGAGAGGGCACCGCGTCGGGCCGTTCGCTGTTCGCACCCGACGGCCGATACTTGGGCTCGGTGAGTCGAGACGAACTCGCGGCCGAGCTGTCGAACGACGCACTGGGGATCGTGATTCCCGTGCGACAACTGCAATCCGACACAGTGAGGATTCTTCGCTAACGTGTTCCGCTCCGTGCTGCTCCTCGTAGGGCTCTCGAGTCTCCACGTCGCACCGATCACGGCCCAGGTCGTGCCCGTCCGCTCACAGGACTATCTCTTCATCACGAACGTGGCCGACGCCCGTGCGCTCTGGGTAAATCCCGCCGGTCTGGTCATCATTCCCGAAGCGTCCCTCCTCGGCGAACTCACGTTCGAGAGAACGGGCGGTGACCTTCGCGTGGAGCAATGGGGATTCAGCTTCAACTCCCGCGGCGTTGCCTTCGGCTATCAACGGAACCGCCTAATCGGGGAAGAAGCGTTGGGGACCTTGCGAGCGGGCTTGGGATACCCGTTTCAGAATGGAGCGATCGGCGCGACGGTCTCCCGCTACAACCAAGACTCGACCCGGAGCTACGGGCTAGGCGTGGGCGTTGTCTACTTCCCGCGGCTGAAAGTGCCGGTCCAGCTTGGCGCCACCGTGCGCCACATCGGGCGGCCGACGGTGCGGGAGCAGGAGCTTCCCGTGACAGGCGTAGCGGGCGTGCAGCTGTCCACGTCAACGTTCCAGCTGAGTTGGGAAACCCACGCCGCGGAACGGCGCGCGCCCAACGAATCTGGATTCGACGTGAGACACCGAGCCGGCGGCCGGCTGACGTTCGGCGGCCGGCTGCCAGTGATACTCATCGCCACCGTCGATCTCGGATCGAACGTGCGCATTGACCAGCTGAATGTGGGATTCTCCATTGGGGCCGCGCGGCAGCTCACCACCATCGGCTCGGCGGTGGAGAGAGACGACAATGCCGTTTTCGAACGCTTCAGCGCCACGGTCGTCGCCACGAACCCCCTGACTGCGGCCCGCTGAGACCGTAAGGTCTTCGACCCCTCAGTCCACCAGTCGGAGAGGCATGACCAGGCAGAGGTAAGATGCTGGGTCATCCCAGCCAACCGGCTCCATGGTGGCCGCTCGCTCCGGGGCCTTCAGGGTGAAACGCACCTCGTCGGTGGGCATGAATTTGAGCAGTTCCAGGAGGTAGGTGGCATTGAAGCCAATCTCCAACGGCTCCCCGTCATAGGTCGCCTGGATCTCGTCTTGCGCTTCCCCCAGGTCCGGCGTGCTCACTGAGAACTTCAGCATGCCGCTGCTGAACGACAGCCGTACCCGGTGTGTCTGGTCACTTGCCACGATACCCACGCGTCGGATGGCCGCCGACAGCGCCTGGCGATCCACCGTCACGACCTTGTCGTTGTCCCGTGGGATCACTTGCTCGTAGTTGGGATACGGCCCCTCGATCAGACGCGTAAACACCAGGGTGTTGCCCGCTCGGAACCCCAGGTGGTTGTCACTCCGCGCCACATCGATTTCGTCGGCAGGCCCAAACAGCCGCCGAATCTGCTCGAGCGCTTTTGGTGGAACGATGAGATCGGCCGCAGCTGCGCCACCGGACACCGCAATGTCCATCTTCGCCAGCCGATGACCATTGGTGGCTACCATCCGCATCCGGTCTTCCCGCATCTCCCAGAGCACACCGTTCAAAATCGGCCGGCTCTCTTCCGTGGAAGCAGCAAACGCCACGTGATTGATCAGATTCTGGATGTCGCCGGACGTCATCTTCCACGCCTGGTCGAACGACACCGACGGAAAACTCGGGAATTCATCACGGGCAATGCCTAGCAGCTTAAACCGCGATGGCCCACACTCGAGCGTCATCCGTTGCTCACCGGCCGCCGCAAAGTGGATTCCCGCACTCGGTAGCTCTCGCACAATGTCAACCAGCTTCTTCGCTGGGAGGGTTACGGCTCCTTCTACCTCGACGTCAGCAGGTACAATCGTGCTCACCGCGATATCCAAATCCGTACCCGCAAGACGCACACCATCGGCTGTGGCCTCAAGGAGAATGTTAGAGAGCACCGGAAGCGTGGTTCGCGTTGGAACGCTCGACGCAACAGCAACGAGGCCTTCCTGGAGTTGCTCCCGAGTGATTGTGAACTTCATGCTGCGCCCCAAATCGTGGAAAGAGATAACTATCTCTGTACTATATAAATAACTAGTAGTCGTAGTAGGGGTTCTGGATATCTGGAGAAGTCGTATAACCCCCTGATTTTATCATAGCTTGCGTGGTATTCGCCGTGTTGGTTCTGTGTTGGTCAGCGGGGATGATGTGGGGAGAACAATCCCTGCCGCACACATTTCCCACGGCTGCCAACACCGATTTACCACAAGTGTGTACTACGGTGCGGACAACTCTCGTCGGGCGAGTTCTATCCGCTCTCGAAACTGTCGATCTCTCCGCATCTGGTGTTCGACCTTACCGACACTGTGAATGACCGTGGAGTGATCGCGGCCGCCGAACGCCTGCCCGATTTCGACGAGCTGCATCCCCAGGAGATCGCGTGCCAAGAACATGGCGACCTGACGTGGCACTGTGAGTGTCTTGGTACGAGACTTGGATCGTAGGCCCTCCGGCGTGACTCCCCAGCGGCGCGCGACGACCTCCTGGACACGGTCTACCGTGGGCGCGGCGGCGGGTGACACCGAGCCGTCACCGTCGCCCTGGCGGATCTTGTCGGCCAACGCCTCGCGGGCGAGATCGACCGTCACCTCACGGTGCTTCAACGACGCGAAGAGCAACAACCTGATGATGCATCCCTCGAGCTCCCGCACTGAGCTGCGAACGTGTTCGGCGATGAACCGGAGCACGTCGTCCGGGATGGTCAGCTCGAGGTGTTCTTGCTCGGCCTTCTTTCGGAGAATCGCGATCCGGTGCTCGAGGTCGGGCTGCCCGATGTCCGCGACCATCCCCCACTCGAAGCGGCTCACGAGCCGTGATTCGAGGCCGGGAATCTCGTTGGGAGCCCGATCCGAGGTGACGACGATCTGCTTGCCGGCCTCGTGGAGCGCGTTGAAGGTGTGGAAGAACTCTTCCTGGGTCATTTCCTTCCCTTCCAGGAAGTGCACGTCGTCGACCAGGAAGATGTCCGACTCACTGCGGTAGCGGCGCCGGAATTCGGGCATCGTGCGGCTATGGATGCTCTCGATCACCTCGTTGATGAACTGCTCGGCTCCCATGTACACGACCCGGCTCGTGGGATTTCGCTCGACGAGGGCGTGCGCGATCGCCTGCATGAGGTGGGTCTTCCCCAAGCCGGTGGCGCCATAAATGAAGAGCGGGTTATACGTCTTGCCGGGTGCCTCGGCAGCGGCGTGGGCGGCGGCGGCGGCCAGCTCATTGGATTTCCCGATAACGAAGGTCGTGAACGTGTATCGATGATTGAGGGGTGTGGCCATCGGCGTCTTCCCATCCCCCTCAGACGGGGGCGGGGCGACAAAGAAATCCATCTGCGGCCGCTCCGCGCGCTCCGTCTGCACCTGGAAAACGACGTCCAGGGGCGCCCCGAACGCCCTGGCGGCCAGCCGCGAAAGCATCTGGGCGTGCTTGGACTCGTTCCACTCCACCGAAAATTGATCGGGGGCGCTCACGATCAGCCGGTTGTCATTGAGCGCCACTGGTTCTGCGGGCTCGAGCCAGGTCCGCATCGTAGCCTCGGGTAGCTCCAAACGCGCCTCCTCGAGCAGACGCGCCCAGGTCTCTTTGGCTGACAATTCCATTTGCAATAGGACAGCGGTGGATGGTTCTAAAGGGGGCGGGTGATTGTATTTCTCGGATGTGGAAAAGTCAACCTTGACCCCAAGCCCACTGGACGACTAGCTTTCGCGGCTCGATTGAGGGATACGGATGAAACCGACGTATAAGCCCCGTAACAGACGCCGCATCAACAAACACGGCTTTCGGGCGCGCATGAAGACGCGCTGGGGGCGTGAAATTCTGAATCGGCGCCGCAGGAAGGGCCGTAAGAGGTTGGCAGTCTCGCTGCCTACCAAACATGGAGGAAGCTGACGTCCGAGGGGCTCCCCCGGAGTTGGCGTATTTCGCGCGGGTCAGACCTCAAGGCGGTCCAGCAGAGTGGACGCCATCGCCGAACCCCCCTTCTGGATGTTTCCTGGCGGTCGAACGACGTCGGTCATCCCCGACTGGGGCTCATTGTGCCCAAGCACGGCGCCACCGCAGTCGCTCGCAACAGGGTCCGCCGGCGTCTGCGTGAGTGCTCGCGTCGCCGAATCCTACCGAGGCTGTGGGCCGTAGATTTAGTGGTCCGGGCGCGCCCGGCGGCGTACCAGGCGACCTCCGAGGAGCTGACTGGGGATCTCGATCAATGGCTGCTATCGATTTCCGAGTGAAGCGGATCCCCCGCTTGGCCGTGGGAGCCCTGATCAAGCTGTACCAGCTGATGGCGTCCCCGTTCCCGTCCCCGTGTAGGCATACGCCGTCCTGCTCCATGTACACGCTGGAGGCGGTCGACCGGTATGGAGTCCTCAAAGGCTGCTGGTTGGGCATTCGCCGGATTGCCCGCTGTCATCCGTTCTCACAGGGGGGCTACGACCCCGTCCCATGACCGGTCGACGCTAATGGACCGCAGCACTCTCCTCGCGATCTCGCTCATCTTGATCGTCCTGATCTTACCGACGCTGATCTTCGCGCCGGCGCCGGCGCCGGCGCCGCCCGCCACGGTCGCGGAGCCGGTGGACTCCCAAGCCGCCCCCCAGGTTGGCGTGGCTGCCCCGGAGCTGGATCTGCCCAGGCCAGCGGTGGTGGACTCGACGCCGGCGGAGGTGCCGGTGTCGGACCCCGTCGTGACGCAGCCGGTCGTGGTGGCGTCGCCCCTCTATCGCTTCTCGTTTTCCCCCGTGGGGGCCCGGCTTGTGGGCGCCGAGCTCCTCGAGTATCGCTCGTTTACGGCAGGCGATAGCGGAGTTGCCCAGCTGATTCCCACCGAATCGGGCTTTCTGAGCTACCGGTTGGTGTTCGGCGACGACACGGTATCACTTGCCGACTGGCACTTCGAGCCGTCCGCCGAACGGGTGGACGTGGGATCGGGTGGGGCGTCCCTCACCTGGGTCGCCCGACGGGGCCCCGCCACGATCCGTGTCACGTATTCCTTCCGTCCGGACGACTATCGCTTCGACGTCCGGGGCGAGTTCGAGGGAATCCCGTCGAGTGGCGTGGTGATCGTGGGGATGGGGCCGAGGCTGCGGTCCACGGACTCCGACTCCATCGTGGACTTTCGGTCGTACGGCCTCGTGACCAAGAATCGCTCCACCGACAAGCTCAAGTTCACGTCACTCAATTTGGGGGAATCCCGCTCCCTGGCGGGCCCGTTCGAGTGGGTGGCGATCAAGTCGAAGTATTTTCTCGCCGCCATCCTTGCAGTGCAGGAAGGTCAGCCGCAATTCGGTGGGGCGCAGGCAACCGGTGGCCCGCGGACCCAGGCTCGAACCAAAGGGTTCCTCGTTGGGATTGCGAGGCGGGACGTGTCGGCGGCCACGGAGATGAACGTGCTGGCGTCGCTGCCGGTGCCGGCAGGGAGCTTTGGCTTCTCCATGTACGTCGGTCCCCAGGAGTACCGGCGCCTCTCGCAAATCGGTCATGAGCTCGAGGATGTGAACCCCTATGGGTGGATCCTCCGGCCGATCATCGGACCCCTGTCGATCATCGTCGTGCGGCTTCTGCTGTGGATGCACGAAACGCTGAATCTGGCGTACGGGTGGGTGTTGGTGCTCTTCGGCGTGGCGATCCGTCTGGCCCTGTGGCCGCTGAACCAGAAGGCGATGCGCTCGCAGATGGCGATGCAGGCGCTCCAGCCCGAGATGAAGGCCATTCAGGAGCGGTACAAGAACGACCGGGCGAAGCTGCAACAGGAGATGATGAAGCTGTACAAGCATCATGGTGCCAGCCCCCTCGGCGGGTGCCTGCCGATTCTGCTGCAGATGCCGATTCTGTTCACCCTGTTTTTCGTGTTCCTCAACACCATCGAGCTCCGGGGCGTGCCGTTCCTGTGGCTCCCCGACCTGTCCCTGGCCGATCCATTGTTCATCATTCCCCTCGTTATGGGTGGGTCGATGTTCGCACTCTCCAAGATCGGGCAGATCGGCGTGCCGCCGAACCCTCAGACCAAGATGATGGTCTACGTGATGCCGGCGGTGTTTACGATGTTGTTCCTCCAGTTCTCGTCGGGACTGAACCTGTACTACGCGACCAGCAACCTCACGAGTCTGCCACAACAGTGGATGGTCGCCCAGGAACGCCTCCGCCGAGCTCACAAGAAGAAGACCGCCAAGACGTAGTAACTTTCCCTCCATGCTGAAGGACGTCATCGCCGCGATTGCCACACCTGGCGGGCGGTCCGCCATTGCGGTCGTTCGCGTGTCCGGCGACGGGGCGCACCAGGTGGCGGCGCAGGTGGTGGAATCGCTCCCCACGGATGGGGAACGTCGCGCCACGCGGAGTCGCATCATCCACCCGTCCACGGCGGAGGTGATCGACGATGCACTGTGCGTCGTCTTCCGAGCGCCTCGATCGTACACCGGCGAGGACATGGTGGAGATCTCGACTCACGGAGGGGTCCTGGTACCGGCCGAGACATTGGGCGCGCTGGTGGCCGCGGGCGCCCGCGTTGCCGCCCCGGGCGAGTTCACGCGGCGCGCCGTCCTCAACGGCAAGATGGACCTGCTCCAGGCGGAAGCGGTGGGAGATCTCGTTGACGCGACGGCGCCGGCGCAGCGGCGGGCGGCGCTGGGCCAGCTCGACCGGGGCCTGTCCCTACGCGTGGACGAGTTGCGACGACAGGTGCTGGACCTGGAGGCGCTGATGTTCTACGAGATCGACTTCCCGGAGGAAGACAGCGGTCCGGTTCCGCCGGAGCGGATCACCGCGGCGGTGGGCACCCTGCTGCAGGCGTTCGGCGACCTTTCGCGAACCGCCGCGGAGGGCGAGCGGCTGCGGGAGGGGGCTCTCGCTGTCGTGGCGGGCCGACCGAATGCGGGCAAGTCGTCACTGTTCAACGCCCTCGTCGGTCGCGACCGGGCGATCGTCACGGAGATCCCCGGCACGACCCGCGATGCCATCGAGGCGCCGGTCACCTGTGAGGGATTCCCGTTTCGCCTGGTCGACACCGCCGGTCTACGCGCTTCGACGGGTGAGGTCGAGCGCCTCGGCGTTGAGGTCAGCCAGCGCTATTTGAGTGGAGCCGACGTGGTGATCTTCTGCGTGGAGTGTGGCCGGGAGCTGGGGCCGGACGAGGCGGAGTTCCTGAAGGAGCTGCGGGACCGGGCTCTCATCGTGCGGACCAAGGGCGATGTGGCCCCTCCCGAGGCGGCGGCGGACGTTGGTATGCGGGTGTCGGCGATCAGCGGCGAGGGGTTGCCCGAATTGCGTGGGGAGCTGGCACGGTTCGCGTTCAGCCGCCTCAGCGGGCGAGCCGACCTGGAGCCGCTGGTCACGCGGGAACGACATCGAGCCGCCTTGGAGGTGGCCCTCCGTGAAACGGAGGCCTTTCACCACGCCCGCGCATCAGGGGTGGAGGGGGCGGTGGCCGCCGTTCATCTGCAGTCGGCGGTCCGCGCCCTCGAGGATATCATCGGCGTCGTGACCGCCGAGGACGTGCTGGAGCGGGTCTTCGCGTCGTTCTGTGTGGGGAAGTAGCCTCAGTCCTCGTCCGGGTACTCCATCACCTTCTGCCAGATCTCGTCGGTAAGCCACTCGAGGCGGTCCTGCGCGTACTCCAGCTCGTGCTGGGGCATCGACACGGAGTTTTGGGCGACGTTGCGCACATGTTGCACGAGCTCGTCCAGCAGTTCGCGGAGTGTCGTGTTACGGCGACGTTCATCTTGCTTTTTCGCGTTACGTCGGGGTGTCATGCGGATTGGGCCTCCACAGATTTTCGATCGGTCTCGAGGCACGCCTCGGCGGGGGCGCGCAGCGCATCGGCGATACCGAAACGCGCCACGTGGCTCTCCACCAGCCGGTGCCCCAAGTAGTACCCGGAGCGTTCGGGTAGTACCCTGCCCGCCAGTTGGCGGGCCGCACGGCTGGTGCCACCGGCGAGGTAGCGCAGGCGATATCCGATTCCGGTCTGATCTAACTCTGCGACGATCTCCCGGCGCAGAAATGCCTCGAGCTCCCGCAGCCGACGGTATTGTCGACTGCCATACCCCAAATACTGCTGCGGCTCGAAATCCGGTGCGATCTCCCGAGAGGCCGCGACCGCCAACCCTTCGTTGACCAACATCTCGCGGAGCGTGGCTCGACTGCTGCTGTCCCAGCAGTCATACGAGCCGCCTGCGTCGGCAATGATCCGGGCGAATTCACTCTCGCTCGCCGGGGAGGTGTACCGCACCGCGTGTGCCACTTCGTGGCCAATCCAGAGAGGGATGAAATCCGGCGACAACCCGAGCCCATAGGTTTCGGGATTCGGGCGACCCGTGAAGTGCTCGAGGCACACGAACGCAATCCCACGGCCTGCGAGCACCAGCTCCCCGGCGTTGGCCCCGCCAACACCAACCATCAGGTACAGATCAACGGGTCGGTCGACTTGCAGTACGTCCTCACAGCGAGCGAGTGCGTCCTGGGCGACGGCCTTGATGTCGCGGTGCTCCAGGAGGGCGTGCAGGTCCGCGCGATGCGCGGCCATCGCCCGTTCAATCACCGGTTGGGCCTGAGAGCTATCCGGATCGAGAATGTAGTTGCGCCAATAGGCCGACAGCACGGACTGATGCTCCTCGAAGTACCGGCGGTACCCGTCGATGGGATCAGGCGCGGCAAGCGCCTCGAGGAAACTCGGTACCAAGTCGATGAGCATGGGGACGGCTAATTTGCCGCGGTGGTGTGGAGTCAGCAAGCTGCGGCGGTCTATCGTCTACGGAGCCGCTGACTCATCTCGTCGAGAAGTTTTCGTTCTTTGGGCGTGAGACTGTCCAGACCCGTGGCGGAGATCTTGTCGAGCACCTGGTCGACATCGTCGTATGATGGCCGGGACGGTGGCGGTGGGGTTGGCGCGGGTCCCTCTTCGTCTGCGGCGTGGGCGGTAGGGTGGGCGAGGACGCGCACGCGTTCCCGTCGCACGACGGGCGGGGGTCCGTGTGCGAGCATGTGGCCCCACTTGAGATACCCGAACCCAAACACGAATCCCCCGATGTGTGCGAAGTGGGCAACGCCGGTGTTGAGACGCGTGAGGCCTGACAGCAGATCGAGGCTCACCAAGCCGATGACGAGCCATTTGGCCTTGATCGGTACCGGTAGCGGGAAGATTAGGATCCGGGCATCTGGCCACCGCACGGCGAACGCCAATGCTACGCCGAACACCGCGGCGCTCGCTCCCAGCACCATGTTGACCGGCGCGATGGGGAGGAAGGCGAACGACGCCGCAGCGCCGCCCAGCCCACACAAGAAGTAATAGCGCGCGAACCCAGCGCCACCCATCCAGTCCTCCACGTCGCGCCCGAAGAAGAACAACATCAACATGTTGAAGGCGAGGTGGAAGAAGCCGCCGTGGAGGAACATGTATGTCGCCAATGTCCACGGTTGCTCGATGATCAGCCTGGGGTTGAAGGCGAACAGCTCGTAGAACCAGCGGCCGCCGGTAAACACCGTGATCGTCAGGAGGTACACGACGGCATTGGCGACGAGGAGCCGCCGCACCCAGGGGGTGACCGAGAATGGGGATCGCATCAACATCTACCTTAAAATCCCCCCCGCGCCGTCTTTGTTCCTCGTCACCGATTGATGGCGAGGGTGCAAATCGTGGTGCAGAGTTCCTGGAACCGGATTCCCACCGCTTGTGCCGATTGGGGTAGCAGGCTCGTGCTGGTGAGCCCGGGCAAGGTGTTGGCTTCGAGGCAGTAAAGGCCTCCGTCCGCATCCAGGATGAAATCTACGCGTGACATGTCGCGTAGTTTCAATACGCGGTGGGCGGTCATGGCGCTGTCCTGAGCGCTGGCAGTCACGTCGGGCGGCAGGTCGGCGGGAAAGATCTCCTGCGTCATGCCCGGCGTGTACTTGCACTCGTAATCGAAGAGCGCGTGTTGGGGAATGATCTCGCCCACGGCAAGGGCCTCGTCGCCCAATACGCCCACTGTGAGCTCCCGCCCGGCGACGAAGCGCTCGAGCATGACGTCGTCGTCGTAGGCCTTGGCCAGGGAGACGGCCGCGTCGAGATTGCCGAACGATTCTACCACGCTGAGGCCTACCGTGGATCCCACCCGGGATGGCTTGACGACGAGAGGCAGCTCCAAGGCCTCCACCGCGTCGCTCGGCGCGGGCCACATCGCCCAATCAGGAGTGGCGACGCCGGCGTGTCGCATGAGTCCTTTGGCGACATCCTTGGCCATGGCGACGTGGCTACCCAGGGCGTCGCTGCCGGTGAAGCGGATCCCCGCGAGCTCGAGCAGCGCCTGTAACTCGCCGCCTTCACCCTGGCGTCCGTGGAGCACCGGAAAGACCACGTCGGCCTCCCGAACTTCCGGGAGCTCGACCAGTCGTGGTCCCAGTTCCCGCTTCCGTAGGGCGTCCAGCTCCGCGAGGGTGGGCGGCTCCCGGTCTACGGCCGCCGCAAGCAGTTGCTCCTCTTGGGCCGCATCGAGCGCGCCGGACACGGTGTCTACAACCGACACGTCATGTCCGCCTTCTCGGAGCGCTGCGACGACCTGTGCCGCGCCGGCCAGGGCCACGTCCCGTTCCGGTGTCGATCCCCCCGTCAGGATCGTGACCCGATACGTCACGGCTGGTACACGACGCGGTATTTGGGGAGCTCCCAGACCTCCACGGCGTGCACCGCCGCGTTGGGTGCGGTGTCGCGGAGGCGGTCGCCGGCTGACTGGCAGACGATCTTGGCCACATGCTCGGCCGATGGGGCGTCGTTGGTAAATGGCTCCAAGTCGTTGAGGTACTGGTGGTCGAACTGGGCGATGGTGTCCTTAACGGCGCGCTCGATGACGCGAAAATCGACACCCATGCCCTCCTGACCGAGACCGCCCTCTTCCACGCGCACGGTGAGTCGCACGCGCCAGTTGTGCCCGTGCAGCCGGTCGCACGTCTCCACGCCCGGAAGGGTGTGTGCGGCGGCGAATGTGGCTTCTGCGGAAAGCAGGTAGTGTCCCATGCGTGCGACTACTGTGTGCGAGTTAACGGATGCCCGCTACTTGGTGCAGGACGTCGTACCGCGTGACGATGCCCTTGAGTCCGCCGTTGCTCTGGACCAAGGCCGCCGGATTCTCCCGAGACAGAAGCGCGGAGACGTGATCCAACGGCGCGTCGGCGTCGACGACGGGGAACGGCTCCTCCATGACTTCCCGGACGGGCCTGGTCAGCGACCCCGGCTCCGCCACCGCCTGCGCCATGAGCGAGGACTCGGCGATGGAGCCAACGTTCTCACCATCGTCTACGACGGGCAGCTGAGACACGTTGTACGTACTCATCAGGTTGAGCGCTTGGCGCACCGTGGCGGACGGCGCCACGGTGACGAGTTCCGGTGCTTCGTCGGTCTTGAGATCGAGCAGCGCGCCCACCGACACGCGCTCCACGTCGAGCATCTGGTTTTCACGCATCCAATCGTCATTGTAGATCTTCGACAGGTACCGCTCGCCGGTGTCGGCGAGGAT
>JBDHAF010000009.1:0-45942 GCA_039588255.1 Gemmatimonadota bacterium
AGCCAACCGCCTACAATCTGCTCGACCGCATGGAGAAAGACGGATGGGTGCAGCACCGAGACGAGCCCACTGGAGAAAGGCCGCGCCGGGTGTACTCGGTCACGGACGAAGGTGAGCGAGCCTTCCTCGACCTTCTCAAGCAACAGCTCGGGGCCTTCGTGCCCGCCGAGCTTCCTGGCCTGGTGAGCCTGAGCTTCCTCGATGCCGTCCCCTCATCGGAGGCAAGCCACCTACTCGAGCAGCGACGGGTGGAGCTGACGCAGTACCGCGCTGCACTCGATCACCATGGCGAGGAAGGCAGCTCGACCGGCGAATACCACACAGGCAGCACCTGGTTCGCAATGGAATACACGCGGCAACTGCTCGATCTCGAAACACGGTTCCTCGATGAGGTGATCGAATCCTTGGAGCCCAAATGACGGCGACCACCCACAACCCACACCCTGCGGACCCAAACCCAGCAGTCGAGGCTCGGATGTCTGCAAGACCTTTGGCGACGACATTCTCGCGGTCGACACCCTCAATCAGACAACCGTGCTGTGGTTCTTGCCCAGCGAGGAACGCTGGCTAGTCAGCCTAGTGGTGGCTCGTGGTCATCTCGAACGCCTTTGGCGGCCCGCCGATCATGATGTGGGCGCGGTGCATGCCGGGCTGCATGAGCCAGGGCTGTCCCACTCCCATGGGCCGAGTGGGCAAGCCGGTGGACTCGGCGGTGGCGTAGGGAACGTAAAGGACACTCAACACCGACACGGTGTCGGGGTGCATCGCGTCGGGACTCATGGCCCCGCGAAGCGTGGTCATGGCGGCGTTCATGGGGATGGTGAGGGTACCGGCATCCATGGCCGCCTTGCGCCGCTCCATCACTTGGCTTGGACTCAGTCCCTCCCCGCGGAGCTCACGCCCCATGGCCATGAAGGGATCGAGGGACTTGTGGTAGCACGAGACCTGAAAGGTCTCGTCCCCCGGCGTGTCGGCGAGGCACACGAAGTTGTTGGTGCCCTCCCGGATCACGGCGGCCGGCCCGGATTCGTCGTGGAACCCGTACACGGTCGCTCCGGCACGCTGCCCTTCGGGCAGAGGAGTGACCGCCTCGGCGATCTGGTGTTCGATGGGTCTTGCCTGCCCCGACAGTGCGGCCGGGAACAGCACGGCGGCGCACGCGAGCGCGGCCGGCGCAAAGGAATGTCGCTGCATCATTGCCTTTACCCTCCTGGGGCGATCAAGCGGTTTCGTCGGTCGGACAAAATGTAGTACAATGCCCGGATGATGAGCAGACTCGATCCGGAAGCCCGAGCAAGCGAGGGCCGCGGGAGATGGAACGCGCTGCGACGGCGGCTGCGGGCAGCTCGCGACATCTACGAGGAGGTCTTCTTTGCCCCCTATCGGTCCCAGATCTACCGGGAATACCGGGACCGCCGCGACCTCTTCCTCCTCCTCAGCTTCTCCGACCTCACCGGCGTCCCCAATCCCGTGGCCTTCTACACCCTCGAGTTGTACCCGGAGCTCATCGAGCAATTCCACGAGTGGCACCTCCGGATGGGAATCGAGAAGGCCCCGGAGGGCGGATTCCGGTGCTGCTGACCGGAAAGCCACACCAACCGCCGCCCGTTGCTGTAAATCGGCCCCACTACGATACTTAAAGCCTAGATTCCGACCTCCAGTCCTGCCCCACCGGGGTCAGGCGCCGTAGCTCGTAAGTATGTCAAAGACAAAGGTTTACAGCAAAAAACATCCCATCCGGATCGTCACGTCGGCCGCCCTCTTCGACGGCCACGATGCGGCGATCAACGTGATGCGCCGAATCCTCCAGGCCTCGGGCGTGGAGGTGATCCACCTCGGCCACAACCGCAGCGTCGAGGAGATCGTTACCGCCGCCATCCAGGAAGACGCCCAGGGCGTCGCGATCACCAGCTACCAGGGTGGTCACATGGAGTTCTTCAAGTACATGCGGCAGATGCTGGACGAGCGGGGCGCCAGCCACGTCAAGATCTACGGCGGTGGGGGCGGCGTCATCGTGCCCAAGGAAATCGCAGAGCTCCACGAGAACGGCGTGGAGCGGATCTTCTCGCCGGAAGACGGCCGCCGCATGGGCCTCCAGGGTATGATCAACGAGGTCGTCCGGGGATGCGACTTCGATCTCGCCGGGTGCAATGTGTCGCCCAACGGATCGGATCTGTTTCTCGCCCGGGAAATCACCAAAGCCGAAGTCTTGGGTCGGAACGGAGACGCGCCCACCGACTCCACGTCGGTTCCGATCATCGGATTGACCGGCACTGGCGGCTCAGGCAAGAGCAGTCTCACCGACGAGCTCGTGCGCCGCTTCCTGCACGACTTCGAAGACAAAAAGGTCGCGGTCGTTTCCATGGATCCCACCAAGCGCAAGACCGGCGGCGCCTTGCTGGGGGACCGGATCCGCTTCAACAGCCTCAAGGACCCTCGGGCGTACATGCGGTCCGTGGCCACCCGGGGAGCCCGCGGCGAGGTATCCGAACGGCTGAACGAGATCGTGGACGTGGTGAAGCGTGGCGGGTTCGACTTGCTGTTCGTGGAGACGGCGGGCATCGGTCAGAGCGACAACGCGATCGCGGAGCTTGCCGACATCTCGGTGTACGTCATGACCAGCGAGTACGGCGCCCCCAGCCAGCTCGAGAAGATCGAGATGCTGGACTACGCCGACTTCGTGGTGATCAACAAGTTCACCCACCGGGGGAGTGAAGACGCCCTCCGCGACGTGCGCAAGCAGATCCAGCGGAATAAGCAGCTATTCGATACGCCTGTCGAAGAGTTGAACGTGTTCGGAACCAGCGCTGCCCACTTCAACGACGCTGGCGTAAATGCCCTATACGCGCATCTCATCGCGGCGGCCAACAAACGGCACAGTCTGGGTTGGGAGTCCCAATACCCAGCCACCGAGTCACGCGTGACCGACACTGCCCAGCACATCATTCCCGCGAATCGCGAGCGCTACCTCAGTGAGATCTCCGACGCCAGTCGCGAGTACCGGTTGTGGGCACGCCAGCAGGCCGATGCCGCTTCGGACCTCGATGCGTTGCGGCGGGCCATCCGAGTGTTGGGCGGTCCGGGGAACGGCGAGCTCCGAGCCTATTCGGCGAGTGAGATCGCCAAGGCCAAAGGGGCGCAGGCCGACCTGATGGAGGAGTTCAACCGCATGCTGGACAAATTGGACCCATCGTGCGTCGATCTGCTGGCCCAGTGGAAGTCGTGGGCGGAGAGCTACCACGCTCACACGTTCACTTATGAGATTCGGGGACAGTCCATCGACGTGGAGAATCGGCGTACAACGCTGTCCAACACGAAGGTGCCGAAGGTTGCGCTCCCGCAATTCCGAGACATGGGCGACCGGCTCTACTGGCGTCTGACCGAAAACGTGCCCGGCGAATTCCCCTACACCGCGGGAGTATTCCCGTTCAAACGGCAAGCGGAAGACCCCACGCGGATGTTCGCCGGCGAGGGGCCCTCCGAGCGCACCAACAAGCGATTCCATCTCTTGGCAGACGGCCAGCCCGCTAAACGGCTCTCCACGGCGTTCGATTCCATCACGCTGTACGGTGAAGATCCCGACTGGCGTCCCGACATTTACGGGAAGATCGGCGAGAGCGGCGTTGCCGTGTTCACCGTCGAGGAGGCCGAGCGGCTGTATGCGGGATTCGACCTCTGCGATCCCACCACCTCGGTGTCGATGACGATCAACGGACCGGCGCCGACGGTGCTCGCCTTCTTCTTCAACGCAGCCATTCGCCAGCAGTGCCGGCTGTTCCTGCGGGAAGAAGGCCGCCTCGACATCACTGAAGAGCAAGTGCTCCAGCCCGATGCCCTGCGCGACGCAACCTGGAACGACGTCCGAGTGCTGCTCACCGACGAAGAGTACGAGCTGATCAAGACCCAGACCCTAGCCAAGGTTCGCGGCACCGTTCAGGCCGACATCCTCAAGGAGGACCAAGGGCAGAACACCTGCATTTTCTCCACCGACTTCGCGCTCAAGCTCATGGGCGATGTGCAGGAGTATTTTATCCACCACGGCGTCCGGAATTTTTACAGCGTCTCCATCAGCGGGTACCATATCGCCGAAGCCGGGGCGAATCCCATTCACCAGTTGGCCTTCACCCTCGCCAATGGATTCACGTATCTCGAGTACTATCGTGCTCGCGGCATGGACATCGACCATTTTGCCCCGAACCTGAGCTTTTTCTTCAGCAACGGAATGGACACGGAGTACAGCGTGATCGGGCGGGTGGCCCGGCGGATCTGGGCGGTGGCGCTGGCGCGGCGATACGGTGCCAACGCCCGCAGTCAGATGCTGAAGTACCACATTCAGACCAGCGGTCGAAGCCTCCACGCCCAGGGGATCGAGTTCAACGACATCCGGACGACGCTCCAGGCCCTGCTGGCCGTCCACGACAACGCCCAGAGCCTCCACACCAACGCGTACGACGAAGCGATCACCACGCCCACCGAGGAGTCCGTACGCCGCGCCATGGCGATCCAGTTAATCATCAACAAGGAGTTCGGGTTGACGTTCTGCGAGAATGCCACCCAGGGAAGCTTCATCGTGGAGGAGTTGACGGACCTGGTGGAAGAGGCCGTCCTCAAGGAGTTCGACCGCCTCACCGAACGGGGCGGCGTGTTGGGCGCCATGGAACGCCAGTATCAGCGGGGCGCCATCCAGGACGATTCACTCAAGTACGAGCAGGAGAAGCATTCGGGGGTACTACCCCTCATTGGGGTCAACACCTTCTTGCCACGGGACGCCAGCGAAGCGTCACACGGGTCGGGCACCGATCTCACGCGCGCCACCAAAGAAGAAAAGGAGCTCTGCATCCAGCGCTTGGCGGACTACACGGAGCGGCACGGCGATCACGCCAAGGGTGCCCTGTGCCGCCTCCAGGACGCGGCGCTGAGCGGTGAAAACATCTTCGCAGAGCTGATGCGCGCTGCCGAGTGCTGCACCCTGGGACAGATCACCCATGCGCTGTACGAGGTGGGCGGGGAGTACCGGCGCAACATTTAGGTCGGACGGACCACGGAAGGACGAAACGCTCTGCACGACTCCCTCGCCGCGCGGCTACTGCAGCGTAAAGTCCTGTTCTTCGGGGGCAAAGGCGGTGTCGGCAAGACCACCATCGCCTCCGCCTTCGCGCTCCTCTCCGCCGATCGCGGTGACCGGACCCTCCTCGTATCCACCGATCCGGCCCACTCTACCAGCGACATTTTGGAACGCCGATTGACGGGGGAGCCGCAGCAGGTGGTGGACAACCTCTGGGCCATGGAGATCGATCCCGAGCGGGAGGTGGACGATTACATCGCCGACGTGAAGGCTCGCGTCGCCGACACTGCGCCACCACGCCTCGCCGGGGAGGTGGAGCGCCAGATAGACATCGCTCGGGTTTCTCCAGGAGCCGAAGAGTCGGCGTTGTTCGATCGGTTCACCCGCATCCTAGAGCACGAAGCACGAGACTACGACCGGGTCGTGTTCGACACCGCCCCGACCGGACACACCTTACGGCTGTTGTCGCTGCCAGAGACGATGACGGCCTGGATCACGGGCCTCATCTCGCACCGCAAGAAGGTCAACGTCCTAGGCCGCATGTGGCGCAACGTGGCCGGGGCCGGGGCGGGATCTCACGGCGACAGGGACGACCCGGTTCTTCGAGCCCTCGACGAGCGCAAGCACCGCTTCGAGGAGGCGCGGAAGTTCGTCACCGACGGCGAGCGGGCCGGCTTCGCCTTCGTGGTCATTCCCGAACGGTTGCCAATTCTCGAGACGGAAAAGGCGGTGCGGGCCCTGGACAAGTATTGCATTCCTGTGGGCGGGGTTTTCGTGAACCGGGTGTTGCCGGAGCACGCGGAGGGAGAGTTTCTACAGCGGCGACGCGAGCGAGAGCAGGGATACCTCGACGAGATCACAGCGGCGTTCACGACACACCCCATCCAGTACGTTCCCTTGATGGAGGCAGACGTGGTGGGGGTGACGGCGTTACGTGGAATCGGGATCAGGCTGTGAGCAGGGCGTAAATCGTCCCTACCTGGCCTCCATCGCCGCGTGGACTTGGTGTTCCGTGGAAGGATAACCCTGCTCGGTCCTTAGCATACCGATCTGTCCCACATGGTACGACTCGTGCCAGCAGAGAAAGCTGATCGCGCCCCGCATGGTTTGGTCGTGTATGGGAAACCCGTCCGGCGGCGACGCGAGCAGTTGTTCTTCTGAGGCACCCTCGAGTGTACCGTGAAAACTGTCCGCCAACGCATCCCATTTCGACTTGAATTCGCTGACGTCGGGGTATTCGCTCACGTCTTTGGGCTCCGCCCCACGGCCGAATTGGTCGGCAAACGGATTCTCATCACCGGCGCCCAGCATCTTCAAGACGCCGTAACGGCTCGAAAGCAGGTGGCCGAGCAAGAAAGACACCGAGCTCCCCTGACCGTCCCGCACTCGATGTCCGGCGTGCTCGTTGCTCAAATCGCTCGTCGCCAAGCTCACGACCATCGAATTGAACTTGAACTGCTCGATCACCGGCGTGAGTAGATCTGACATGGTCTTCTCCTTGCTCTCGCGAATGCCGCGCTACGGGACATTGCACCCTCCCACTCTCAGTGGCTCGAGGGGTTTCCTCCGGCCACCGAATCCCATACCCTGATAACATGCACCCGATTCTCGAGAAGCTCAAAGGGGGCGACCGCCGCTCCATCGGGCGGGCCAACGAGGTGGTGCGACAGGTGCTCCGCAGCCCCGCTCTCTTGGGCGAGCTGTTCAGAGGAATGCGCTCCGGCGATCCTCTGGTCCGGATGCGGGCGGCGGACGCGGCCGAAAAGGTTACGGCACGACGTCCCGACTTGCTGCAGCGCTACAAGCGAAGCCTCCTGAACACCATCGCGAACATCGACCAGCAGGAGGTCCGCTGGCACGTGGCCCAGATGATTCCCCGCCTCAACCTCACCCCGACGGAACGGGTGAGAGCCGTCGGTATCCTCTTCGCCTATCTGAGCTTGAAGAGCAAGATCGTCCGCACGTTCGCCCTCCAGGCCCTGGTGTCACTGTCCTACAACGACTCCGATTTGCGGCGGCGCGTCATCAAGATCCTGCGAGACGTCATCGAGACCGGGACCCCGGCCCTCAAAGCGCGTGGCAGGAAGCTGCTGGAACAACTCCGCCGGGCAACGTCGTAGGCCTCACCCCTTCTTCCGCCGACGCCGGAATCCGGCCTAGATTAGGCAGTCCTGAAACCTCGAGGGTCTCTCTTGAGCTCCATCGCCCTGCTCCTCGTCGGGTTGGCGGCGTTCGCCACCGGCTTTCAGCTCTACTCGCGCTACATCGCCAAGCGGATCTACCAGCTGGACCCGGACTTCCAGACGCCCGCCCACGCCTTCGAGGACGGCGTGGATTTCGTCCCCACCAACCGTCACGTGCTGTTCGGCCACCACTTCACGTCGGTGGCGGGGGCGGCGCCCATCGTAGGACCGGCCATCGCGGTCATCTGGGGCTGGCTACCGGCGTTTCTCTGGGTGGTGCTGGGGACAATCTTCGCCGGTGCAGTGCACGACTTCGGCACGCTGTGGGTCTCCACACGCCACAAGGCCCAATCGATCGGCACCCTCGCCGACTCCATCGTGGGCGGACGGGCCCGCATCCTCTTCCTGCTGATCATCTTTTTCCTGTTGCTGCTGGTAAACGCGGTTTTCGCGGTAGTGATCGCGAATCTGTTCATGGGCAATCCCGGCGCAGTGCTGCCGGTGTGGGGCAGTCTGGTCGTGGCGGTCCTCGTGGGCTTTCTCATCTATCGCAGCGGGTTGGGCATTCTCTGGCCTTCGGTGGCCGCGCTTCTGACACTGTATGTACTGATCTGGTTGGGCCAGTACGCGCCGTTCAACCTGCCTGACCTCTTCGGGTTCGATCCCACGGCGGCGCAGCTGGCGGCGGGAGACACGCAGTCCGCCACCGACGCCGCCCGCACCGACGGGGTGCGCGCGGGATGGGTGATCGTCCTCTTCGTGTACGGGTTCTTTGCCTCGGTGCTCCCCGTGTGGGTGTTGCTCCAACCCCGGGACTACATCAACAGCCACCAGCTCTTCGTCGCCTTGGGGATCATCTTCTTGGGAATTCTCATCACGAACCCCGACGTGATCGCACCGGCGGTGAACACCAACCTCCCGGCCGACACGCCGAGTTGGTTCCCGTTGCTCTTCGTGACCATCGCGTGCGGCGCCATCAGCGGGTTTCACGGCCTGGTCTCGTCGGGCACGTCGTCCAAGCAGATCGACAAGGAGACCGACGCTCGTTACATCGGATACGGCGGCGCGCTGGGTGAGGGAATCGTGGCCGTGACCTCCATCTTGGCCACGACGGCGGGGTTTGCGGTGTTCGTGGGCCTCGACGGGTGGCACGAGCACTACGGCACGTGGGCTTCGGCCTCCACCGGCGCCACCACCGCGTTCGTCAACGGGATCGGCGTCCTCGCCCAGGGCGTTGGCATTCCCCAACAGGTGGCGGTGATCTTCGCCGCCGTGGTGGTGATCAGCTTCGCGGCGACGACGATGGACACGGGGGTGCGCCTCCAGCGCTACATCATCACGGAGCTGGGCGTTGAGTACAAGGTGAAGGCAGCGCAAAACCGCTGGATCGCTACGTTCATCGCCGTGGTGAGCTGTGCGGCTCTGGCGCTGGGGCTCGATCGGGGCGCCGGCGGGATGCGGCTCTGGGCGCTCTTCGGCACCACCAACCAGCTCACCGCCGGATTGAGCCTCCTCATCGTGACTATCTTCTTGCTCAAGTTGCGCCGCAACATCTGGGTGACGGTGATCCCGATGGGATTTCTCTTGTTCATGACGACGTGGGCCATGATCGGCAACCTGGTGCGCTACTGGACCGACAGCCAGGCGCTGTTGTTGGCTGTGGGCGGGGCGATCTTCGTGCTCGAGCTGTGGCTCATATTCGAGGCGGTGCTGGCGTTCCGCAACGCCTGGGAAGAACGCAACCGCGCAGCTGCAGACCAGGCCGCATAACGAACCTTACGAAGCTGAGGGCAGGATTTGGTGATGTCGCGTAATCGCATGACCAGTGTGTTTCTCTGCCTGGCGATGGTGTTTTCGGCGTTTCCCACCGTTGCCCGTGCCCAGGAAACCGCCGACGATCGCTGGACCCCGGAGCTCAGCATGAAATATTTCGGCGTCGGCGGAACGACAATCTCGCCGGACGGACGATACGTCGCCTACACCATCCGCAAGCCGATCATGGAGGGCTCCAAGTCGGAATACTTGAGCCACATCTGGATCGTGACCGCCGACGGGGAGCGCAACGTGCAATACACCCAGGGGGAGAAGTCGGCCGGCAGCCCGTCGTTCTCGCCGGACAGCCGGTACCTGGCGTTCACGTCAGCGCGGAGCGGCAAGAACCAGATCTGGATCATGCCTCTCATGGGCGGCGAGGCCCAGCAGATCACCGACGTCGATCCAGGCGTGGGCGGGTACCAGTGGTCGCCGGACGGCACGCACTTCGCCTATACGATGAGCGATCCGGAGACAGAGGAAGAGAAAAAGGCCAAAGAAGAAAAGCGCGACGTCATCCTCGTGGATCAGAACTTCAAGTACAACCACCTGTACGCCGTGGAGGTTCAGCCAGGGACATCCGGCGAGCGGGAGACCAAGCGCCTCACCGCGGGAGACTTCCACATCCTGGGATTCGACTGGTCGCCGGACAGTCGCACCATAGTGTTTTCCTACCAGGACGATCCGCGCATCAACACAGGTCGGTTGTCGGGCGACATCGCCGTGGTACCGGCTGACAGCGGTGCTGTGGGCCAACTGGTCGTGTCGGCGGGAATCCACGGAAACCCGAGATACTCGCCTGATGGACGGTGGGTGGCCTTCCGCTCGACCGGCAATCAACCCGAACCGATCGGGTTGGGCGATGTGTATGTCGTCTCGGCGAGCGGCGGTGCACCCCGAAAGCTTGCCGAGACCCACGACCGCAGCCCCAACATTGTCGGGTGGACCGGAAACAGCCGCAACGTGCTGGTGCGCGAGACCTTCGGCACCACCACGGGGTTGCAGTCCCTTCCCATAGACGGCGGCGCCCCCTCCGTCATTCTCGAAGGTGACGGCGTGGCCGGCTCAGTGTCCCTCAACCAAGACGCCTCCATGATGGCGTTCACCTGGCAGAACACCAACACACCGGACGACGTGTATGTCTCGAGCGTGGACCGTTTCAGCAGGCGCAAGCTGACGGACGTCCACGCCGGCGTCCCCCGCCCCACCATGGGCCGCACAGAGCTCCTCTCGTGGAGATCCCAGGACGGGGAGTACACCATCGAGGGGCTGCTCACGTACCCCGTGGATTACGAGCCCGGCAGCCGCTACCCCCTGGTGCTCAACGTGCACGGCGGTCCAGCCGGTGTGTTCACTCAGTCGTTCACGGGTAGGCCGAGCATCTACATGATCCAGCAGTTCGCGCAAGAAGGAGTCGCGATCCTGCGCCCCAACCCCCGCGGGAGCACAGGATACGGCAAGGAGTTCCGCTACGCCAACTTCAAAGACTGGGGCTACGGCGACATGGACGACCTCATGGCCGGGGTCGATCACGTGATCGACATGGGCGTGGGACATCCGGACAGTCTGCTCCTGATGGGCTGGAGCTACGGTGGGTACATGACGTCCTTCGCCGTCACGAGGACCAACCGATTCAAGGCGGCCAGCATGGGTGCGGGGTTGCCGAACCTCGTGAGCATGACCACGACGACGGATATTGGCGACTATCTCGTCGCCCACATGGGCGATGAATTCTGGAACGACTACGACGAGTACGAGAGGCACTCAGCCATCTACCGCATCGCCAACGTCACGACGCCCACGCAAGTGATTCACGGCGCCAACGACCTACGCGTGCCGTTCACCCAGGGACAGGAATTCTACCGGGCCCTCCAGCGGCGGGGCGTGCCCACCGAGATGGTGGTGTACCCCAGAACGCCCCACGGACCGAGGGAGCCGAAGTTCCTGATGGACGTATCGAGCCGGATCTTGACCTGGTTCAACACGCACATGCGGAAGCCGGCGCCCACGACCGATCGCGACTAACGGGGATGACGGTGCACGCGTTCGTCGGGACCAGCGGATATGCGTATAAGGAGTGGAAGGGAACGTTCTACCCGGAAAAGATCGCCGCCAGCAAGATGTTGAACTTCTACGGAACGCAGTTCAACGGAGTGGAGATCAACAACACCTTTTACCGCATGCCGTCGGAACGCGTGCTCGTCAACTGGTACGACGAGGTTCCCGAGGGATTCGCCTTTGTGCTCAAGGCGTCCCGGAAGATCACTCACTTCAAACGGCTCAAGGCCGAGGCGGAGGATGAGCTGCGGTACCTGCTCAAGACGGCCTCGGTCCTGCGGGACAAGCTGGGCCCCACCCTGTTCCAGCTCCCGCCCAACCTGAAGAAGGACTTGGAACGCCTCAAGGCCTTTCTGGCCCTGCTCCCGAAGCGGTGGCGCGCAGCCTTCGAGTTCCGTCACGAATCATGGTTCGACGACCAGGTGTACGACGCGTTGCGCGGAGTTAATGCGGCCCTGGTGGTGGCCGAAACCGACGAGGGATCGGTTCCCAGGGTGGCCACCGCCGATTGGGGATACCTCCGTCTCCGCAGGATGGAGTACACGGACCAGGAGCTGCAGGACTGGACAGATTGGGTCTCCACGCAGGAATGGAACGACGCATTCGTGTTCTTCAAGCATGAGGACAAAGGCGGCGGGCCGGAGTTGGCAAGGAGGTTTCTCGACGTGCCGGGCTCGTAGCGGTGCGAGCTCGGTCATGTCAGGGTTCTGTCAGACCGCTCCGTCCGGTTGAATCTGCCGCCGAGGGGCGGATAGTTTGAGGGATTGAGGACGCAGCGAGGCAGACCATCACCATTCAACCTCACAAGTCGAGTCGGAGCGGCAAGGCGACGCGGGGGACGTTCATCGTCATCCTGTTGCTGTCGACGTTGCTGCTGGCAGGCGCTCTCGCGTATCAAGCCCTCGACGCCACGGCGTCTCATCGGGCGACGGCCACCGCGGTGCTGGAAGACTACGCCGCGTTTGCGGCGGAACAGTACTCCCAGCGCATCACGCAGGATCTCGACTACTACGGCGTTCGCCCGGCACTGCAGCGCATCGCGGTGCTCCACGTCGTTTCGGGGCAATCCAGCGTTCCAACGCCCGCCGCGCTGCGTGAAGGCGCCAACAGACAACTGCGGCAGTCCCTCGACCTCACCCGCTACCTCTTCCGCTTCGACCCCGCCAATGGCACCGTCCTCGCGGCATCCGACGGGGAAAGGCCTCCAGAATGGCTGAGCGCGCAGCTCGCCGACCATGTGGAGCGCCGCGCGGACACGGCGGCGAACGTGAACGTGGCGTTGCTGGGCCGAGGCGATGACGTGCGTCCCTTCGCCTATCTCGTCTATCGGAACAGCGAGACCGGCCAACCCACCGGGTATGGCATGGAGGCCAACGCCGAGGAGTTCCTCGGGTACTTCGAGAATGCCCTCTCCCGGAACCCAATTCTCCCGGCGTCGCTGACGCGCGGCGTGTCGTTCGACTCGGTATTGACGGTACGACTCCGCCACCCCGACGGCACCGAATTCCTCACGCTCGCCGAAGCGACCGGGGCGTCCACCGGATATGCGGGGTATCCCCAGGTGGCCAGCCACGCATTGCCGGAGCGGCTCGGCGCCTTCACCGTGGAGATCGGTATCGATCCCGCGGCCGCCGAAATGCTCGTCATCGGCGGGCTCCCGTACTCGCGACTTCCCTTCATCCTCGGGCTCTTCATCCTGACCGCCGGCCTCATCGTCGCCGCCCTGTTGCAGTTTCGCCGGGAGCGGGAGTTGGACCGGCTGCGCACCGAGTTCGTCTCCAACGTGTCCCACGAGTTGCGGACCCCTCTCGCCCAGATCCGGATGTTCGCGGAGACGTTGCTCCTGGGTCGCGTACGATCTGATGGGGAGCGCGATCGCTCGCTATCCATCATCGACAAGGAAACCCGGCGGCTCACCCATCTCGTCGAGAACGTGCTCCTGTTTTCCAGGTCGGAGCGCAGTGCGGTTAAGCTCGAGCGGCAGACCACCGCCCTGGAACCGCTGCTAGCCGAGGTGGTGGACACCTTCACTCCGCTGGCCGAAGCACAGCAGTGTTCCGTGACGTACGAAGTGGAGCCTATCGAGTTGGAGGCCGACCCCGGGGCGATGCAACAGATCGTGCTGAACCTGCTGGACAATGCGGTGAAGTACGGCCCGTCGGGGCAGCACATCCGAGTGAGCGCCGCCCTGCGCGACGGCACGGCCGTCATTCGCGTGGCGGACGAGGGGCCGGGCATCCCGGAGGCCGATCGCCACAAGGTGTGGGAGCGCTTCGGGCGGCTGGAGCGGGAGCGCGCATCCGCGGTGGCGGGAGCGGGCATCGGGCTCGCTGTGGTGCGGGAGCTCACTTTGCTCCACGGCGGCCGGACCTACGTCGAAAGCGGACCAACGGGCGGGGCCGTCTTCGTCATCGAGCTCCCGGGAGCCCGATCGATCGAGGCGCCGCTCGAACCAACTGCCATCCCCGAAGGTTCCCTACCAGAGCCCTCGGTCCACGGAGAGCGCTGATGCCGCAGATCCTCGTCGTCGAAGACAACAATGACCTCGCTTTCGGGTTGCGCAACAACCTCGAAATCGAGGGCCACCAAGTCGACGTCGAGGCCAACGGCAAACACGGACTCGCCAAGGCGCGCGACACGAAGCCGGATTTGGTGATCCTCGATCTCATGCTTCCCGGACTCGACGGGTTCCGGTTTCTGCGGGAACTACGAGGCGGAGGCTCCGACGTCCCCGTCCTCATCCTGACCGCCCGGGGCGAGGAATCCGACAAGGTTCGGGGTCTGAACCTGGGGGCGGACGACTACGTCACCAAACCGTTCGGTGTCCTCGAGCTTTTGGCCCGGGTGGAAGCGCTGCTCCGTCGGAGCGACCGATCGGGCCGATCTCAAACCTCGGACCTCGACGCCGTCGAGCGGTTCGGCGACGTGGAGGTGAACCAAGCGACCCACACGGTGAACCGGCGCGGCGATCCCGTCGCCCTCACGCCCAAAGAGTTCGAGTTGCTCATTGCGTTGCTGCGGCGGCGCGGCGCGGTTGCCTCACGACTCGAGCTCATGCAGGAAGTGTGGGGCTACTCGTCTGCGGTGGTGAGCCGGACCGTCGACACCCACGTCGCCGAGCTGCGACGCAAGCTGGAGGAGAATCCCTCTTCGCCCCGGCACATCCTGACGGTGCGGAAGTCGGGGTATCGACTGCACACGGAGAACGGGAAGTAGCGACGCCCCGCTGCTCAGCGACCGAGAATCAGCAACAGTCCGGCCCCTCACACATCGCACCAGACGCCTCGGTGGTGTCCGAGTAATCCGTCCCCTTGGTCTCCCGGGGATGCCGCGGTGCCGTTCGGCGACAGTCGAAGGGCCTGGCCTCGGCGGGATCGATGGCCTCCCGGGGAAGCACGACATCGAACTCCGCGGCGTAGGGCTCCCGCGTCATGATCTCGAACGTCTTCTCACACACGGCAGAGCGCTCCCCGCGGCGGAAGACGTGGCCGTCGTCGTCCACCACTCGCTTCCACGGTCCGCGGTAGATCACCGCCTTGTTCGTCTCGTAGCACGGGCCCTCTTTCCCCTTCCACGCCTCCACCGTGACCGAGCGGAACTCGATGCCCTCCACGGTGCGCCACGGCTGGTCGCTGCGCTCGAGCACGCGGATGCCGTAGAAGCCCGCCGCCTC
Organism: Gemmatimonadota bacterium; assembly: GCA_039588255.1. Classification (GTDB taxonomy): domain Bacteria; phylum Gemmatimonadota; class Gemmatimonadetes; order Gemmatimonadales; family GWC2-71-9; genus B3T1B10. Next base: position 14,792 of record JBDHAF010000009.1, read on the forward strand.
GAACGCCTCCAGCATTGCCGTTTCTGTCAGGGCGCCGGAGATACACCCGGACCACAGCTCCGGATCGGCCTTCATGTGCTCGGGTACCTCTTCGTCCGCCACGATGTCCGAGATGACCACCCGACCGCCCCGCTTGAGGACCCGGAACATCTCGGGAAAGAGCGCCGCCTTTTGTTCCTCGCCGACCAGGTTCAGCACACAATTGGACACGATCACGTTCACGGAATCGTCGGCAATCATGGGCTCGTCGCTCCGGAGCCGCGCTTGCTCAGCCTCCAGCGCTTGCAGCCCGGTGGCGTCGTCCACCGGATGCCCGCAGAGCCACTTGTCCAACGAGTCCAGATCGAGGGCGAGATCCTGGATCCGCCCGCGCTTGAATTCCACGTTGTGCCATCCGATCCGGTCGCCGACCTCCTGGCGATACCGGCGGGCGAGGGCCAGCATGTCGGTGTTCATGTCCACGCCGATCACCTTGCCCTCGGGGCCCACAATCTGGCTGGCGATGAAGCAGATCTTCCCCGTTCCGGATCCCAGGTCCAAAACGGTCTCTCCCTCCCGGACAAACCGGCTCGGGTCCCCGCAACCGTAATCCTTCAGTAGGATCTCCTCGGGAATAGCCGTGAGGTATTGCTCGTCGTAGTCGACCGGGCAACAGAGTTGGTCTTCGCGACGCGCGGCTCCGTTGCTGTAACGGTCGGCCACAACCCGCTCGACATTGAAGGATGACACGCCCATAGACTCTTCCCGCTGCAGGAAGGTTAGACCGGGCCGATGGTGAACGTCGAGGGGTTCGGCCCGGATATACCACCAAAAGGCCGAAAGGGAGGGAATGGTTCCCGGTTACTGCCGGGAGAACCTGTTGAGAAAGGCTCGCTCGTCCAAGGTGAGGCTCTCGATCCCCAAATCCTTGATCTTCGCCAGCAGCCGCTCCACCTCGTCCCGATTGACCTCGTGGAGGTTGTCCACCCGAATATTGGCCCAGCGGCGGTGATCTTGTTCGTCATTCCCGGGCTGACGCTTGTCGGCCGCGTAGACCTGCTCTTTGAACTTGCGGTGGGGGGCGTTGCGCTCCTGATGGCGCAGGTAGAGATAGCCACCCAGGAACCCGCCCAGATGGGCGAAGTGGGCAACGCCGTCCTGCGCGCCGCCAAACCCGAAAAACACGGTCATAACCGTCATCACGCCCACGAGCCACCGCGCCTGCACGGGGACGATGCCCCAGATGTAGATGGCATCCTTGGGCCAGAGGATCGCGAACCCCATCAATACGCCGTACACCGCACCGGAGGCACCTACGATGGGAATCGGCGGTCCCATGGCGAACGCCATGGAGAGGGCGGCTCCCGCGAGCCCGCTCAGGAAATACAGCCGGATGAACTTGGTTCCCCCCAACCGCATTTCCAACCGCGGGCCGAAGAAGAACAAGACCAACATGTTGAAGAAGATGTGCATGAAGTTCGCGTGCACGAACATGTAGGTAATGGGTGTCCACGGCTGCCGTAGAATCCAGAGAGGGCTGGGACGCAGTGCCATGAGGTTGGCGAGGATCGGCCCCGCCGTGGTGTATCCCGTAACGAGAAACACGGCGGCATTCACCATCACAATGTTTCGTACCCAACGCGTCATGCGGCAATCCGTTGTCGACTAAGGTCCCACAGCCCTCTACGAGACCGGAATCTAACAGGATTCGAGGACCTCACAGACTCTCGTCCGCACGCGCTTCGACGGCGGCTAGCACCCGCTGCAGGACTCCATCGACGGCATTGCCGTTGATCCACCGGATCACGACGACCAGATCGTGCTCGGGATCGACCCAGATGACGTTGGAGCCTCCCCCCCGGGCCGCAAAGCTCGACCCCGGGGCGCTGGCCCACAGCTCGCGGTCGGTGTTGAGCCACCACATGTAGCCGTACGTGGGCTGGATATCGGTGGGGGTGGTCGTGGCGTCGACCCACTCCTCGGGGAGAAGCTGTTCGTCCTCCCACCTTCCCCGCCGCAAGTACAGGTAGCCAAACCGAGCTTGATCCCGGGAGCTGATCCACATGCCGCCACCCCAGTGGCCGCCCCCACTCACCGATTTCACCAACTCGCCGTTGACTTCCACGTCGGAGTTATGGTAGCCGTGCCACTCCCACGTGTCCGTTGCCCCGATAGGCTTCATCACCCGCTCCTGCAACACGTCTGGCAACGCGCGTTGCCACACCCGGAGGGCAGCCAGCGCCGTGCGGTTCACGCGGACGTCGTTGTACTCCCAGAAGGTGCCCGGCGTCTGGAGCTGCCGATCCCGTCCTCGTCGCCGGTCGGCGACGTCGGGCTTGCCGAAGAGCTCGCCCTCCCACTCGTTGGTCTGCCGCAGCAGGTGATGCCACGTGATTTGAGCATTGTGCGGGGAGTCGAATCCGCCGTCGTGTACGTACTCGCTCACGGGATCGTGCACGTCCCGGATCACGCCGTCTGCCACCGCGAGACCGACGACAGTCGAGAGAAAACTCTTGGTCACACTGTACGTCACGTCCACCCGCTTCGTGTCCCCCCACTCGGCGACGATGTATCCGTTTCGCACGACGAGCCCGGCGGGCCCGCCCCGGGGCTTCAGGTCGCCGATGAGCTGCGCATAGGGATCGTCCCCGGCGCGGGAGCGCATCCACGCCTCGAGATCGCGGGGGCTGTCTGGTTCGTTGGCGATGGCGAAGGTCACCGCCTCGGCGAGCAAGGCGCTGTCCATTCCCACGGCCTCCGGCGTCCGGCTCTCCCACCGGGCCCCCGGGCCCGGAAAGTAGGTGGTGTCCGTTGGCGTCGACGAGCAGCCCGCCGCCACAGTGACCACGCACGCCACGTACACAGATTTCGAGAGCACGGCCCCCCATTACAGCGTGTGAGAACGTCGCAGCCACTGACGCTACGGCGCCTGATGGTCAGCGGCAAGACCGCCGGGGATTATATTTGTCGGTCCAACAGCCCGAGACGAAGCAGCAAACATGTCCAAGCTTCCTGAGCTCAGCCAGGCGGAACTCCTGCGGTACTCCCGTCACATCATCCTCCCGGAGGTGGGTGTCGACGGACAGCGCCGCTTGAAGGCCGCCCGGATTGCCCTGGTGGGAACGGGCGGTCTCGGCTCGCCGGCGGCCCTGTACCTGGCCGCCGCCGGCGTGGGCACGCTGGGGTTGATCGACTTCGACTTGGTGGACGAGACCAATCTGCAGCGCCAGATCATCCACGGCACCCACGCCGTGGGTAGCTCGAAGCTGGACTCGGCGGAGGCACGGATCCGGGACTTGAATCCTCACACGACGGTCGAGCGATTCGACACGCGCCTCACCTCCGACAACGCCCTCGAGATCCTGCGGGAATTCCACCTGGTCGTCGACGGATCGGACAACTTCCCCACCCGGTATCTGGTCAACGACGCGTGCGTGTTGCTGGGCAAGCCCAATGTCTACGGGTCCATCTTCCGGTTCGAGGGGCAGGCGTCGGTCTTCTACGCCAAGGAAGGCCCGTGCTACCGGTGCCTCTTTCGCGACCCGCCGCCTCCGGGACTGGTGCCGTCTTGTGCCGAGGCCGGCGTCCTGGGTGCCCTCCCAGGCATCGTCGGCAGCATACAGGCCCTGGAGTCCATGAAGCTGGTGCTGGGCGCCGGTGACTCCCTGATTGGCCGGTTGGTCCTTTTGGACACCCTCACCCTCCACATTCGAGAGATCAAGCTGCGAAAAGACCCCGGATGTCCGGTATGCGGAGACGAGCCGACGGTGACCGAGCTCATCGACTACGAGGCCTTCTGCGGTGCCGGTGCGGACCCGGTGCAGCAGTGGCCTGAGATCACCGTGGACGAGCTGGCCGAGGAAATGGGAACAGACCCCGACGTTCTCCTCATCGACGTACGGGAGCCCCAGGAGTGGAGCATTGGCCACATCGACGGCGCGATGCTCATTCCCCTTGGCGAGCTCCCGTACCGCGCCAGGGACATCGACGGCGGTCAGAAGATCGTCACCTACTGTCACCACGGCATCCGGTCGATCCAGGCGATGGAGATTCTCAAGGCCGCCGGGCACGAGGACGTGTGGAGTCTGAGGGGAGGGATTGACGCATGGTCGACACAAGTGGATTCTTCGGTTCCTCGCTATTGAGGGAAGCGGTAGGCCCCAGGGTTACGGCAGCAGCGCCGGAGCACACCGCTGGAACGATTGTCAAGCTTCCTTGATTAACCAGTAGGCCGGGAGACGCCGGATGGAGGGAGTCGGCCCGGGTGGGTCGGCGCCGGAGTCGGGCGGTCGCAGCGGCCGAACGAACTGCCACCACCAGCTGGGAGGTAACAGATGGACTACGCACATCCGGAGACACTGGTAACAACGGATTGGGTGGAGGAGCACGCCAGCGACGCCAATGTTCGCGTCGTTGAGGTCGATGTCGACACCGCGGAATACGGCAAAGGACATGTTCCTGCCGCAGTGGGCTGGTCGTGGCAGACGCAGCTCTGCGACACTGTGCGGCGCGACATCATGTCGAAGGCCGAGTTCGAGAGATTGATGAATAACTCGGGGATCGCGAACGACACGACCGTCATCCTCTATGGCGACAACAACAACTGGTTTGCCGCCTGGGCGTTGTGGCAATTGAAGGTCTATGGCCACGAAGATGTGCGGCTCATGAACGGGGGCCGGAAGAAGTGGCTCGAGGAAAACCGACCGCTCGTGACCGACACGCCGTCCCACGCCGCGACGACTTATCAGGCGACGGCGCCGGACAATTCCATTCGCGCATTCCTCCATGAGGTCCAGAAGGCCGTCGCGGACGAGGCGGTAGAACTCGTGGACGTTCGCAGCCCCCAGGAGTTCACCGGTGAGGTCCTCTCACCCCCCGGCCTCCCCGAGACCTGCCAGCGCGGCGGACACATTCCGGGAGCCAGCAACATCACCTGGGCGAAGGCCTGCAATGAGGACGGGACCTTCAAGACCCACGCCGACCTCAAGGACCTCTACGAGGGCGAGGGCATCACGGGAACGAAACCGGTCATTGCCTATTGCCGCATCGGCGAGCGTTCCAGTCACTCCTGGTTCGTGCTGAAATACTTGTTGGGCTATGACAACGTCAGTAATTATGACGGAAGCTGGACCGAATGGGGCAACCTCGTGGCGGCCCCGATCGAGACCTCGGCATGATCCACTCGAAGGGCCTTGTCCGGTATGGTATCTTTTAGGGCACGCAACGAAAAACGCCGTAGGTAGGACAGGACGATGACAATCAAAGCCATACCGGACACGTTCCCCCCGGGGTTCATTCTGTCCATCACGGACAAGGCGGCCGCGCGGGTTGCCGCGGTGGTCAAGGAGTACAACCTGACCGAGGACGCCGGGCTCCGGGCCAGGGTCACCGAAGGGGGATGCTCGGGATTGAATTACGACGTGCAGGTCGCGGACGGCCCCGATCCCGACGAGACGGTGTTCGTGTTGAACGGCACCAACGTTTTCGTCAACGCGTTCAGCGCCCAGCACATCAAAGGGATGAACATCGACTGGGTTTCATCGATGCAGGAATCCCGCTTCGTGTTCGACAATCCCAACGCCACCGGTGGCTGTGGGTGTGGAGTGAGCTTTACCGTGGAATGACGGCTGGCGACGAGGCGTGGAGATTACCAGAGGGGCGGCTTCCGGGTCGCCCTTTTTTTAGATCACGTGAATCGTGCCGGGTTGGCCTTCGACGACCTCACCGATGACCGCCGCCGCGGGGGTTCGCCGCTCCTGCAGCGCGGCAACGAGGTCGTCTGTGCGGGACGGATCGACCGCGATGAGCAGGCCGCCTGAGGTCTGCGCGTCGGCGAGGAACAGCCGGGTTCTGTCGCCGAAATCCTCCGCCCAAGTGGTGTACTCCTCACTGGCGGCCTGATTGCGCTTCGTCCCTCCGGGGACGACGCCTGCCTCGATCAAATCGGGTACGCCATCGAAGACGGGCACCGACGTGGCCGTGACTCGCCCGGAGACGCCACTGGCGACGAGCATGTTGTGGACGTGACCCAGGAGGCCGTAGCCCGTCACGTCCGTCGCGGCGTGCACCGCACCCTCCATCTCCGACATCGCACCGGCGGCGCCCGCGTTGAGGGTCGACATCACCTCGACCGGCCAATCCATCTCGGCTTCGGTGATCTTGCCGTTCTTCAGGGCGGTGCTCAAGATCCCGGTTCCAATGGGCTTGGTGAGCACCAGCGCATCCCCCGGACGCGCACCGGTGTTATCCAAGATCTTCTCCGGATGCACCTCTCCCACCACGACCATGCCGAACTTGGGCTCCGGGTCGTCGACCGAATGTCCACCCAAAACGAGGGCACCAGCATCCCGAGCGACATCCACCCCACCCTCGATGGTTTTCCCCAGGAGCTGGAGCATCACCGGATCGCGGGGCCACGCCACCAGGTTCAGGGCGAACAGGGGCCTCGCCCCCATCGCGTAGATGTCGCTGAACGCGTTGGCGGCCGCGATCGCCCCAAAGTCGTACGGATCGTCCACGATGGGCGTAAAGAAGTCCACCGTCGCTACCATCGCGCGATCGTCGGCGACTTGGAACACCGCCGCGTCGTCGCGCGTGGCCGCGTCGACCAGGACCCTCGGGTCATCCACCACCGGCATGTGGCGCAGGACCTGCGCCAACTCAGCAGCGCTGAGCTTGCAGGCTCAACCGGCGCCGTGGGACAACGTCGTCAGGCGGATGCGTTCTTTTTGGTTCGGCGTGTCGTTCATTGCTCGATCCGTCTCGTGAGCAGATGAGTCAGCTCGCAGAAGATAACGGAATTAGTCTCCTCGAGGGGAACTTTTTCCGTCGAGTGCGCGCTCCTCAGAAACAACGCGAAAACGACTCGAGAAAGGGAGCATGCGATGATCCGGCGATGGCTCGACGGATTGTTAAGAATGGCCGGTGCGGACGAGACGGGCGACGTGCCCATCACGAGGCTCACCAGCCCCGACGAGCTCGACGAGGCCCTGAAAGCCCCCGTCGTCGTGTTGTACAAGCACAGTCCCATCTGCGCCGTGAGCTCGTGGACGCTCCGCGAGGTCAAACGATTCGCCCGAGAGCACCCGGACACGGCGGTCTATCACATCGACGTCATCCGAAACCGGGACGTGTCGGATTGGATCGCGCAGCAGTTCGGCATCAACCACGAATCGCCCCAGGCGCTGGTCGTGCGAGGCGGCCGTCACGCGTGGGCCACGTCGCACGGCGGCATCACCGCCGATGCGTTACGGCAGCAGGTCACCGACCGCGACTAGACTCCCGCCTACAAACATCCCCATGCGTCGCACGACTATCGCAATCGTCGACCGGTCACCGTCCTGGTCGCCCGGGCAATGACATCGTCCAGGGCGACGAACCCGATGAAGCGGCTGTCCGGCCACCCGATCATGTCCCGTGTGTCGGACAGTAGTGCGAGGGAACCTGGCGGGACGATCCACGGTCCCCAATCGTACAGATTGTCCTCGAGGGCAAGCTGCGAACGCCAGGCCAATGGTTGGATGATGCGAAACGGCATGTCTCGACGTATGCCGTTCAGCACGACCCGACCCGAATCCAGCGACACCGTGTCGGAGGGAAGTGCGACCACGCGCCGGAGGACGTGGAAGATCTCGTCACCATCATCGAAACGAAACAGGACAAGATCACCGACTGACAGGTCCCCGGCCGGACTCCACGCCAGGAAGTACTCATGCGCCGCGACCGACGGCTCCATGGAGGAGCCCGTCATGTAGTACACGGACGGCCACCGGGTCCCGAAGCGCGTGGCCACGATTCCGGCCACCACCACGACCCCCATCGCGTACCACAGAACGTGTGTCTTCATGGCCGGCCCACCCGTCTAGGGCGTGGACTCACCCACACAGGATTCTCCCGAAGATATCCACTGCAATGTAGTTAATATTATCGATTTCGCCAAACCGGCGTCGTGCCTGGAGTTTCGGCCACCTCGGGAAGGCCGGAAAAAACGTGTTTTTGGTCACAATCCACGCACGAAGTACGACACAGACTCGGGCCATGCCCGCCCTTATTTTTGGCGCCACGTGAGCCTCCCCCCGCCGTCAAGGCGGCTCCCGGGTGACCGGCTCCCATTTAAGCATAAAAGGTCATATAGCAGACTCCTTTAGTGAGGTTAGTTCTGATGCGAATCAAGAACCTTTCCACGTTGAGCCTCATCCTGGCGTTCGGCCTCGCGGCCTGTAACGACTCGACGGGCCCCAACGACGATTTTGATCCGTCCCAGTCGGCGGCCGATCTCGCAGCGGTCAGCAACGCCCTCGACACGGACGTGTACCAGAGCCTCTCCGCGATGGGCGGCGGCTTCGGCGCCGTTGCCGCGGCTCCGGCCCTGGCCCAGCAGGCCGTGGATGCCGGTTGGATCGCGGTGTCGTCACCCGACAAGTGGCAGCGGTACGGCAGCGCCGTTGTGGACGCCATGTCCGCAGCTGGGGCACAGGCAATCCTGATCCCGGATTCATTCCGGGGACGCACGTACGAACACCACGCGTTAGAAGGCTGGTACCACAATCCGGATCGGGCCGGCGCGCCTCTAAACGGCATCCGGTTCATTCTCTATGAAGTGAACCCGATCACCGGCGAGCCCGGCTCGACGGAAATCGGCCATGTGGACGTGATGGACGAGGGCACGGAAACCAGCGCCGTGGTCCGGTTGGTCGTGGTGTCCGGCGAAGTCGAGTACATCAACTACACGGTTAGCGCGACCGGTTTGATCGGGTCGTTGGGCATCGAGATCGACGGGTTCATCACCGACGGAACCACGCAGGTCGATTTTACCCTCAACCACACCATTGACGCGACGTTTGCCAGCGCCCGCGCTGAGGTCGACTACGAGATCGCTGTTGTGGATCGCGACTTCAGCATGACCGCGAACATGGTGATCGAGTTCGACGTCGGGACCGAGACAGGTTCCCTCACGATTGACGCGCTGTGGCAGCAGGGCAGTAATAGCATTGCCGTGCAGGGAAGCATCGATATGGTCACCGACGGCGGCACCCTCGAGGTGTTCGTCAACGGTGATCTCTTCGCCACGATTACCTTGACCGGCGAGACCATCTCGGTCGTAGGAGCGGACGGCGGAGCGTTGTCGGCCGCGCACGCCCAGGCGCTGCAGAACATCACCGACGGCCTCGGCGACGTCTTCGACGACACGTTCGAGAACTTCTTCGATCCAGTGGAGTGGCTGTTCAACATCCAGTTCTAAACTGATTCGAGAAGTGCAACATCGAGACGCCCCCCGGTTTTCGGGGGGCGTTTCTCGTTTGCCGTACCTCGTCGAGATCGTGACCTCCCCACTCACCACCACCTCAATGCGCGCGTAGATTACTCCACCCTCACGACCATCGGCCATGTGGTTACTTCCGGCGTTTTCCCTCGTCTGTAATGCGGCGGCACGGATCTATTACCGGCTGACCTTCGCCGGAGAGCGCGTGCCGGACACCGGTCCGGTGCTCTTGGTGGCCAACCACCCCAACTCACTCCTGGATCCCATGCTGGTCGCCGCCGCCGCGCGCCGTCCGGTACGATTTCTCGCCAAGGCCCCCCTGTTCACCGACCGGAAAGTCGGTTGGCTGGTTCGGGCGAGCGGAGCGATTCCGGTGTACCGCCAGGTAGACGATCCGGAGGCGATGGACGGAAACGTCGACATGTTCCGTGGGGCGCACGAGGCACTAGCAGGAGGCGCGGCCCTCGGGATCTTTCCGGAGGGGATCAGCCACAGCGATCCCGCAATCGCGGCCCTCAAGACGGGCGCCGCGCGGATCGCCCTGGGGACATTGGCGCAGCACCCCGAACCCTTCCCCATCGTTCCCGTCGGCCTGGTGTTCAGACGAAGAGACGTGTTCCGATCCGAAGCTCTGGTGGTCATCGGGCGACCAGCGGATTGGAGCGACCTCGCCGGACGCACGGCCGACGATCGTGAAGCGGTTCGCGACCTCACCGGAAGAATCGACTCGGCCATGCGTCAGGTCACGGTCAACCTGGAGCGCTGGGAGGACCAACCCCTGGTGAACTGTGCGGAAGCGGTGTGGCAAGCCGAGTGGGGCGCCGATACCGATCCGGCCCGCAAAGTGGAGCGGCTCGGGATCGCGACGTCTATCCTCTCCCACATCCGGAAGGCGGGGGACCCCCAGTCGTCGGCGATCGTGGATGACGTGGCGATGCACTGCCGACAACTCGAGCGCTTGCGGGTCACCCCCGGCGACCTGGCAGCCGACGTCCGTCTACGGGCCAGTCTGCGGTGGGGATTGCGCCGGTTCTACCTCGTCGGTGCTCCGGCCTTCGTCGTGGCCCTCGCCGGCCTCGCCGTGTCCTGGCTCCCCAACCAGGTGACCGGCAGGGTAGCCATGGCGCTCCGTCCCGACGTCGACCAGAGGTCCACGTTCAATCTGTTGATCGGCATGGCCGTGTACTTGGTTTGGATCGGATTCCTCGCCGCGCTCGTGAGTGCGATGAAAGGAGTCTTGGCCGGCGCGGCGATGGTGCTCGCGGTGCCCGCCATCGGCGTGGTGGGGCGCCGGACCAGGGAGCGGTGGCGCGGCGCGTGGCAGGACGCCCGGCGGTTCTTCCTGTTGCGCGCGCGGCGGGAGCTGGTGCAGGGCCTGCGGAAGCAGCAGCGCGAGATCGCTGAGGGATTGAAACAGCTCTACGACCGCGTGCGTGGCGAGACGTAGCGGCGGTCGCGATCAGCATACCGGCGTGTCCCTCAGCGCGCTGCGGTTTGAGTGGTGCCCCAACATCTCAGTACACGGCCTGAGAACCAACGCGCGCGACGGGACATCACCGGCACGCTGATCGCACCTGCGCCCGGTTCTCACGCACTAGGTCGTGCGCTTGTAGCGCTCCAACCAGATCAGATCGAACTCGTCCCGCTGGGCGGCGTACACGTGCTCCAGCCCGAACCCCACCACCTCGCGGCCACGGGGCAGCAACACCCGCTCCTTCAGCTGACCGTCCTCCCCGAACACGTCGTACACCGGAGGGTCCCCGGCGGACGTGGACCGCCGCACCCAAGCGTCACCCTCGGGTGTCACCCGAACGCCATTCGACACAAACGCCGGCATGACGTCCGGCCAGTCGTAGTCGTTGACGTCGCGATCGCCCCCTGCTCCACCGCCACGTCCGAAGGACATTTGCTGAACGCCGTTGCTGATTTCGGCGCTGATACGCAGCCCTGTCGCCGCCGCCCGATCGAGGTACGCCTCCTGCTCGCCCCTGCCGATCGGAACCGGTTCGTACATCACGTCGTCGCCCCGCACCGTCCCGCCCTCCGGCTCCGTCCACTCCAGGAAGTATCCACCGGAGCGAGCCGCAGCGACGCGCCCATCCCACGACACGTCCCAGGCGTCCCGGGGTGAGAGAGGGATTTGCCGGAGGCGAACGTTCTGGTTCCCACGCGACCCGGAGGTTTCCATCGTCCGCTCTTCGAGCTTGACCTGGGCCACCATTTCGATTGCCCCGTTGGATCGATCCCATCGCATGACCAACCCGGAATCCGGGAGCTGCCCGCCTGGGCGCATCATCATACCCAGAGCCTGGAAGTACACTCGGCCCCGGGAGTCCGTGGCTCGCGGCAGGATGACGTTCATGCCCCCCAAGCCGGGGCCGGCGGGCTCGCCCTGGGCGATGGGGAACGTCTCGCCGAAGCTCAGGTCGGGCCCCAACACGACGAGCCGCCCATTGCCCAGGTCCGCGAACAGCGTCGAATCGCCGGGGAGGGGCAACACGAGATCGGGCTGGCGGTACTCACCTGGACCGGGGCCCACCCTCCCGATCGTGTCGGCGGTTCCCGAGGTCATATCTACCACCATCAATGCCTGCCCCAGAGGGTCTGCAATCAGGACACGGCCGTCCGCGAGCTCGCGCACGGTGGACACCATGCCAAACGCCTCGGGGAACCTGGCATCGGCCTCGACCAGGTCCCGCTCGGGCACACGGTTGCCCGCCTCGGCGCACGCGACGCTCAGCAGGATCACGGCCCCAATACGAGCCACTCTCAACGGCACAGTACGCATGGACTCCTCCGGTATTGTTTGATCTGCGCGCGGCGTTTGCCGCGCTCCATCCGCTCGGCTCTGGTCGATTGCGCCGCAATCTCGCTCGCGGCGCGTCAAGTTCCGATTCCTTAGATGCCCGGCCCCCGATTTCAGGGTCGCCGATAGCTCCACGTGGGCTCACCGACGGGGCCGCAGGAGAACTTAATCGACTGATCGGATCTTCGTTCCCCCGCGCCCCACGGTAGGTACATTCCAAGGGCGTAGCCTCGAGGAGACGTGGCGTGGAGCTGACCGCGGAAGAGCAATCATTGGCCAACGGGGACGCGGGGGACGCCGTCGCCATGGCGATGCGGATCGTGGTGGAGATGGGGAAGATCATGGGGGCGCCTCGCCTGGGACCCATCACGTCGGCACACATCGACGGCTGTCTCTATCACGGTGACGGGGGCGTGGAATTCGCAGAAAAACTCGTGGAGGGAGGCGCGCAGGTGCGCGTGCCCACCACCCTCAACGTCGGCGCGCTGGATCTCCTCAATCCCCTGCGCAGCAGGCTCGAGGGACATCGCTACGAGATGGCGGGGCGGCAAATGACGGCGTACCAGAAAATGGGGTGCCGCCCGACGTTCACCTGCGCCCCCTACCAGGCGGGGCACCGACCGGCCCTCGGAGACCAAGTGGCGTGGGGAGAGAGCAATGCGGTAGCCTTCGCCAACTCGGTGTTGGGCGCCCGCACCAATCGCTATGGCGATTACCTGGACATCTGCTGCGCGCTGGTGGCCCGGGTCCCGATGACGGGCCTCCACCTCGAGGAGAACCGTCGGGCGACGATCGTGGTCGACGCCAGCGGGCTGTCGGAGCGTCTCAGGAGTACGGACGTCTTTTATCCCGTGCTGGGCAGCTGGCTTGGTGCCGATGTGGGAAGCGACGTCGCCGTCATCGACGGCCTACCGCCGGACACCACCGAGGATCAACTCAAGGCCTTGGGCGCGGCCGCCGCCTCCACCGGGGAGGTGGGGCTGTTCCACGTCGCAGGCGTCACCCCCGAGGCCCCCGACGTGGAGACGGCCCTGGGCGGTCGCAAGCCGAAGAGCACCATCACGTTGACGCCCTCGATGATTCGCCAGGCCCGGGATGCCCTGTCCACCACCAGCGCGGTCGACATCTCGGCGGTCGCCATCGGGAGCCCTCACTTCTCGCTCCGCGAGTTTGAGGAGTTGGATCGCCTCGTCGACGCCCCCTTTGCCATTCCTTTCTATGTGTGCACCGGCCGGGGCGTGCTCGAGGAGCTCGCCCGTGGCACCGTCGAACGGCTGCAAGGGGCCGGCGTGGCGATCGTGGTGGACACCTGTGTGGTCGTGACACCGATTCTCCCTGAGGGAAACGGCGTCCTCATGACCAATTCCGGCAAATTCGCCCACTACACCCCACCCAACACCGGATACCAGGTGGTGTACGGGAGCCTGGAGGATTGCGTCGTGACGGCACGGACGGGACGGCTGGAGAGAGACGAGGCGTTGTGGACCTGAGAGTGACCGAGATCCAGGGGCGGGTACTCGTTCCCGGAGAGGCCACCGGCCCCCTGCTGCGCCTGTCGAAGCCGATCAGCCTCTGGGGGGGCGTGGAACCGACGACCGGTGTGGTCATCGATCCTCGGCATCCCGATCACGGCACGGACATCGCCGGGTCCATCTTGGTGCTGCCGGCCACGATTGGATCCAGCTCCTCCAGCGCCATCATGTTCGAGCTCATGCGGCACAACCGGGCACCAGCCGCCGTCGTGCTGGGTCGGGTGGACGCGATTCTCACGTTGGGTGTCGTCGTAGGCCGCGAGCTGGGATACCCGCCTCTACCGGTGGTGGAGATCAGGGAAGAAGAGTTGTCGCGACTACCGAAAACCGGGACCGCGACGGTGACTGCAGAGGGCCGAGTGTTGGTGGAGTAGCGGCGGCGGAGGGGCCCTAGGGCCGCACCACTGTCTCGCTGGTCAAATAACGGTTGGTGGCGTTCAGCACGGCCACAGCCGCGGCTCGCTCGACACCCCGTTCCGCCACGAAGGTGCCCACAAAACGGCGGCGGCCGCCCCCGTCCACGACGCCGACCGACACGATCACAATGACCGAATCGAAGGCGTGGACGGATTTCACGCCGAGCAGCTCGAGAGACCGGCCGTGCTCGACGACCTGTTGGATGGCGTCCACCGAGGCCTGGGCGGCGCACCGCAGCGCCATGGTCTCGGATCCCTTCCCCTCCCGCGTGCCGACGAAGCTGTCGCCACCCCGCCGAGTCAGTTCGACCTGGGCCCGGCACCGCCCGTCCGGGAACCGATTGAATATGAAGTCGGTGAAGATTAGGCGCTCGTCGTCGCTCATCGTCGGGTCCTCTGGTCGAACGCTTCCGTCCGTCGGTTCCAGGTTGGGAGTTCTATCCACGGACGGCTTCTCCCGGCAGCGTCGCGATGAAGATCGGGATTGTCAGAGAAAGATGCAACATTTTGTGCCACGGGTCGTGACATATCTCACACCGAGGCTCACCGGACTACGATCCCGTGGGGCACGGCCGTGAGTCCGCCCCGGCGGCGGGTGCTCCCTATCGGCCCCCGCCCGCCGCCGCCCCGGGGAGGGGACCCCGGAGAAAGGCCACGCGACGGATCCGCTTCCCCTCCACCGACGTCACCCGGAATCGCCCACCCTCAACGGGAATCTCATCACCCAGTTTCGCCACCCGGCCGAGCCGGTCGAACACGTACCCGCCGATCGTATCGGTCACATCCTCGGGCAGGTCGAGGTCGCATCGTTCGTTGACGTCGTGCACCGCCACGTTGCCCCCGATGAGCACCTCGCCGGTCCCGACGTCCTCGAAGGGCTGTAGCTCGTGCTCGTGTTCATCTTGGATCTCCCCGACGATCTCCTCGATGAGATCCTCCAGGGTGACGAGTCCTGCGGTCCCCCCGAACTCGTCGAGCACGATGGCCATCTTGATCCGCTCGCTGCGCATCTCAGTGATGAGATCCTCGACGACCTTGCTCGCGGGCACGAATCGGGGTGGTCGCATGACCGAGCGAATGTCCGGGACACCGTCCCGATCCGCGCGCCAGAGATCGCGGGCGAGGAGGATGCCCACCACGCGGTCGATCGTTTCCTCGAACACGGGGAGGCGCAGGCGCCCCTCGTCCAACATGACCTTTTGGGCCTCCTCCACCGAGGCTTCCACGGGTACGGCCACCATGCCGATCCGCGGCGTCATGACTTGACTGACCTTGACCCGGTCGAGGTTCATCACATTGGTCACCACTTGCCACTCGTCGTGATCGATCTCCCCTTCCGAGTGGCCCATGTCCGCCAGCACCTCCAACTCGGCGCGACTCACCACGGGCGCCTTGCGGCCCCTGGGCGTGATCAGCCGGTTGAAGTAGGCAAGAGGCACCAGGATGGGCTTCATCAAAACCGTCAGGCCGCGCAGGATGTAGGCTGTCGGTTTGGCGAGGCGCTTCCAATAGTGGGCACCCAGCGTCTTGGGGAGGATCTCCGAAAACATCAGGATCGCCAACGTCAAGAACGCCGAGAACAACGCGATCCATCTGTTGCCGAATACCTGGAGGGCCAATGCCCCGCCGACGGCGGCGCCGACCGTGTGCCCTATCGTGTTGAGGGTCAAGATGGCGGCGATGGGCTGGTCGATGCTCTCCCGCATGCCCGCGAGGAGGGCACCTACACGATCACCGCGCTCCCGGAGCACTACGACGTAGGAGTGGGAGATCGACAGGAGCACTGCTTCCAGAATGGAGCAGAGGAACGAAATGGCCAGGGCCAGTCCGACGACCACGAACAGGGCTGTCATCGGCAGGGCTTGGCAGATCGAGGTTCTATGAGCAGCTCTCGGCTACGGGTCCTCTCTCCGATGGGTAAGTGCCACCGGGAAGATTGTCAACGGTCCGGCGTTACACCGTCGTCCAACGGCATGGTCAGGAGTGCGGCGTACAGATCGATGCCGTACCAGAGATTGGCAATGCGCAGGTTCTCGTCCGCAGCGTGCTGGTTATCGTCATGATTCGCGATGGGCACGATCAACGCCGGCTTGGCCATGACGTCGGTAAACAGATAGAGGGGCAAAGATCCACCGAGAGCCGGGAACAACACCAGGTCGTCGCCGGCGGCCCGCCTGGTGGCGCGGACGACCTGTTGAACGATGGGAAGGTCCATGGCCGTGCGCGCCGCCGGATACCCACCGGAGCGCCTCACCTTGGCAATTTTCTCGTACCGTAGCCGGGTTTCCTGGTCGGGATCCTGGCGCACGATGTGATAGCCCTGACCCTCGATGTGCGCTTCCACCAGGTCTTTCATGTGCTCGGGGTCGTTTCCCTTGACCAGGCGGATGCCCAGCGCCGCCGTGGCCGTGGCCGGAATGACGTTGCGCGCCAAGGCACCCACGTTTGCGCTGGCGAGACCGCGCACCGTGAGGGACGGCAACAGGAGACGCTCGGCGAGCGACGCCCCGCCGCCTTCGGTGCGCACCAGTCCGAGCTCCCGCTTCAGCACCTCGTCGTAGTCCGGCAGGTCCCGCAGCGCAGCCCGCTCCAGCTCCCCCAACGGCTCCACGGTGTCGTAGAACCCCTCGACCAACACCTTGCCCTCGTCGTCCTTCATGGTCGCCAGGAGCTGGGCCAGCATCTGCCCGGGCACGGGCGCCCAGTTGCCGTAGTGGCCGCTGTGGAGCGGACGCGTCGACCCATAGACCGTCACCTCCATACCGGTGACCCCCCGGACCCCGAACGTCAGCAGCGGCCGGCGACTCTGGTGTACCGGGCCGTCGAAGAAGAGCCACACGTCGATCTCGTCCAACCGGTCGCGGTTGATCTCCAGGTACTGCCGCAGCCGGGCGGACCCGGCCTCCTCCTCTCCCTCGAAGAAGAACATGAGGTTTGATGTTGGTGAGATGCCCGCTTCGCGGAACGCCCTCAGCACCGGCAGCAACGCCCCGATGGGTGCCTTATCGTCGCCGGCAGACCGGGCGTAGATGCGCCACTCGGGATCAATTTCCTCACCGGCATCGGGAAACGGCCGTGGCGTTGCCCCGTCTTCCAGCGCCCCGGCGTACAGCGTTGGCGTCCAGGGACCGTGACTCCAGCGGCTCTCGTTCACCGGCTGCCCGTCGTAGTGCACGTAGACCCCCAACGTGCGGGTGGCGCCGGGCACCAAGAGCTCGCCGTACACGATGGGAGGGGCGCCAGGGACGCGGAGTAATTCCGCCTGCACACCCAGCTCGGCGAGCGCGTCTCGGATGTAGGCCGCATTCCTATTGATACCGATGGAGTCGGACGCCACGTTGGGCATCGCCAAGAGACGGCGAAAGTCGCCGAGGATTTGGGCGCCGTGCGCTTCGCGGTACGCACGGACGATGTCCACCGGAGATTGCTGGGCTCGCACCGAGGGCGCGATGGGAACGCAGCACACGCCGAGGAGAACCAACCACTTCATTGCCATCCAGCCTACCTGGTGAGGGATGCTACCAGCTTATCCCACCAGGATGCACCGAGCCAGTGGTTACGGGGTGTGGGGGAAGACCAGCGTAAACCGGACCACCGATACGACATCCAGGTCGCCCCGCACCACCGCCCACACGTTCTCCCCCCGGAAGATTGGTCTGGATAGCGAGGTTCCATCCCGTCGGGAGCCCGAACATGACCCAGAAAGGTCCCGTGCTCCGCCCTTGCATAAAACGAACGTTCGTGCTTTTCTTATCGATGGGCAAAGGCGCACAGACCCACGAGGCGATCCTCAGCGAGGCCGTCGAGCTGGCCAGCGTGGCGGGCCTCGAGGGGGTCACCATCGGCACCCTGGCGGCACACATCGGGCTCTCCAAGAGCGGGCTCTTCGCCCACTTCGGCTCCAAGGAGAACCTCCAGGTGGAAACGCTCCGGGCGGCAACCGAGCGGTTCGTGGCGTGCGTGGTGTCCCCGGCGCTCAAACGGCCGGCCGGCACGCGTCGCGTGAGGGCGCTGTTCGACAACTGGTTGAAGTGGAGCGGGAGCCAGGGGTGCGGCGGCTGTCTCTTCGTGGCCTCCGCGGTCGAGTTGGACGACCAGGAGGGACCGGCACGCGACTTCCTGGTGGAAAAGCAGCGCGAGTGGTTCGAGGTAATTGCGCGCACCGCCGAGCGGGCCGTGGAGGTCGGCGACTTCCGTGCCGACCTCGACACCGAGCAGTTCGCCCACGACCTGTACTCACACTTCCTCGGGTACCACCACGCGAGGCGACTGATGCGCGACCCCAACGCGGAGTCCCGCACCCGGACGGCCTTCGAACAGTTGCTACGCAACGCACAGTAGGAGCAGCACAAATGCGTCGACATAGATCACTGGCCGCCACCGCCGGTCAGCGCCTCCGCCGAATGGCGATCTGGATCTTCGGCATGCTCGCGCCACGGGCCGCGGCCCTGTGGTTCGAAAGACTGATCCTCACACCGTCGCTCTACCCCGGATTGCGGGATGGGGAGGACCCGGCTCCCGACGGAACGCACACGCGACTGCCGTACGGCAACGGGTGGCTCTCCGTCTGGTCGTGGGGTGACGGCCCCGTCGTTCTGTTGATGCACGGCTGGGGCGGTCGGGCGGTGCACCTCCAAGAGTTCGTCGATCCGCTCCTGGCGGAGGGTTTCAGGGTGGTCGCCTTCGATGCGCCGGCCCACGGCCGCTCCGACGGCGTCCGGACCAACCTGATCGAGTGCACAGGAGCCGTGCTCCAGGTTGCCGGATCGGTGGGGTCGATTCACGGGATCATCGCCCACTCGTTCGGATCCCCCACCGCGGCCATGGCCGTCCGCCACGGCCTCAAGGTGAACAAGATGGTGTTCATCGGTGCACCGCAGAGCATCGGCAAGCTCACCCACGGCATCGCCCGGATCATCGGACTGCCCGCCAAGGTGCCCCAACGCACCCAAGAGCGCATCGAGTCGCGGTTGGGCATCTCCATGGAGGATCTGGAAACCGACCGGGTCCTGGCGAGCGCCGACGTCCCGCTGCTCGTCTTCCACGACGAGGAGGACCGGGACGTTCCGTGGGAGGACGCCCAGGCGATCGTCCGGGCGGTGAAAGAGGCGAACCTCGTCACCACCACCGGGCTCGGGCACCGGCGCATCATTCAGGATGCGGAAGTCGTGCAGCAAGCCGTCGACTTCCTCCGCGTCCCGGCAAACCAGAGGGATGTGGTGAGCGTGGAAACCGTCTGACTCCACTGGTCATCCCGGTGTTGCCGAGATATAATCGCGCGCTAACCGTTCCCTCGCTCACCGCCGTGATGCGCGGCTCTGCATCAGGAGTCATTCTGCAATGAGGTCCTTACCCCGCTGTTTCGTTTCCTCGCCCCTGACGCTACTCCTCGTCACCGCCTGCGGCACGCCGTCGGCAGACATTCCGGAACCGCGACACGTGCTCACATCCGAGAACACCCACAACCGGTTCAGCAGCGCGATCGCCCCCGCCCTCCACGTCGAATCCGGCGCCGTCGTCGAGGTGCACACCAAGGAGGCCACCGACGGTCAGTTCACCGTCGATTCCGATGCGGCCGCAATGGTGGCCCTGGACTTCGATCCCATCCACCCGCTCACGGGTCCCATCTACGTCGAGGGCGCCGAGCCGGGCGACGTGCTGGAGGTGACGTTGCACGAGATCGAGACGGGCGAGTGGGGGTGGACCGGCATGGCGCCGGGATTCGGTTTCCTGGCGGACGAGTTCCCCGACGCCTACCTGAAGACCTTCCGCATCCCCTCCGGAGCGACGGAGGTGGCATTCAACGACGACATCACGATCCCCTTGAAGCCCTTCGCCGGTGTCATGGGCGTGGCCCCCACCACGGACTCGATGCTGACCACCATCCCGCCCCGGGCCAACGGCGGCAACATGGACAATCGTCATATGACGGCGGGCACGACGGTGTACTTCCCTATCTTCGTGGAGGGAGCCCTCTTCTCCATCGGCGACACCCACGCCGCCCAGGGCGACGGCGAGGTCTCGGGCACGGCTCTAGAGGCCCCAATGCGCATCGTCCTGGAGCTCAGCGTCATCAAGGGTGGCCGGTCGCTGCGAGAACCGGAGTATGAAACCGAGGACTACTACGCCGTTACGGCCTACGCCCCGACCATCGACGCCGCCGCCAGGAAGGCGACGCTGTACATGATCGACTACCTGGTGGCCGAGCGGGGACTCGACCGCACGGAGGCCTATTCCCTCAGCTCCCTGGCGGGCGACCTGAAGATCGCCCAGGTGGTGGACGTCCCCCACGTCCTCGTGGCGATGCACATATCCAAGGCCATCTTTCGGTAGGAATCTTCACGGTGTGAAGCCTTGCGTTGGCTCAGGACCGTCCCGGAACGCAAACGGGCCGCGTCACTCACCGAACTCGAGCGAGCCACGCCTCAAAATCGTTGTGTTCCTCGAGAAAAGAACTTCCAAAAATGTAGGTGGCAAGGCCGAGCATCATGGAGGAGTAATCGATCCCCTGGACCTCCTCCGCGACCCAGAAAGGATCCGACACACTGTAACGCCACAAGAGGTTCCCGCTCACTCCGTCAATCGAACGGACTGCCCTACTCATCGTTGTGCTATGCGTTCTGAGGTCGCTCATTCCGTTCGAATCGACCGGAAGGAAGCCCGCGACGATGTGAGGAGATGCGATTCGGTCCGGGTTGTCGTTTATGGCGTCGGCGTGATAGGAGACCGAACGTGCGCTACCTGCTCCGAGGCCCCACTCGTGATCCATTGCCTCTATCGACTGCCGCCACCACGCGCGGTCCGCAAGCTGGGCGTTTCGCATAAAGGTACGGTACCGTTCGCTTGTCGTGAATGGATGACACAGGTAATATGCAAACTGAATGACGAAGCTGGAAAGAAAGGCTCCTGGCCGGTCGGTGAGTACGACATGGCCCGAAAAACTGGAAGTTGGCAGACTATCAGCGCTGGCATAGAACAGCTCCCAGAGACCCGTGGCCCGGCCGGTCCCCGTTTGATCTGCCAGCTTGGCCAACCACGCAACCAGCATGTATTCATTGAACGGTAGGGTGAGAGATCCCGGTTTGCCGGACCCATCTCCCAGCATTTCGAGATAGATTGCCCCGGTCTCCGGATTAGCTATAGCCTGGGACCAGTCGATCGATTCCCAGAGCTGCAGTACAAGCGAGTCGAGTTCGTTGTCTCCAGCAAGACAGGATGCTGCAAACAGAGCACCGCTCACGAGAATGGCGGTATCGATGCTCGAGTATTCACTGTCCCCCGCTCTGCCACCCGTTTCCATGTCGACGAAATGGTAGTAGAAGCCTGCCGCGTTACGAGCGTGCCCGATTTCCAGCATGGTGCGCACAGTCGTTTTCGCATGTTCTGTTGCATTCTCGCTTGTACCTGTGCGGCTACCGATGCACAAGGAGATCAATCCCATACCCGTAGTGGCCACAGAGGCCGGCGCGTCATTTATGCCCTCGAAGCGCAGTCGGTCACGATAAAGTCCCTTGTCGTTGCGGGATGCGCGGTAAAGGTTCACCGCGCTGGCAAGGAATTGGCTGTCAGCGGGTGTTTGCAGCGGTGGCGGTTCAATTGCACCATTGCAAGCACCCGTTCCAACGAGCACCACAAGACTCAGGGTCAGTCGCACGGGCGTTCTTCCCATCAATTCAATAGCCACATGGTCGTAGTCGTAGTGCCGCATGATCCACCCAAGCATACAATGCTGTCAGAGAGCTCGCTATCGAGGTCGAGCGCCTGCAGCACCGGTTCATGCGCCCAGAGCGAGGGCTCCAGGCAGGCACCCTCGTCTCTATAACTTACAGTCTTTCAAGGATTCACATAGCCAGGACGGTGGGACGGTGAGGGGTCGTTTGGGCGTCGAAGGATTGGATCAGGGACCAACTCCAATTGCCTCGCAGTGATAGATTGTGAACATCATTGAGGAGCGGAAGCAGAGAACATTCAGCCGCGCTGATGCTGAACAGCGCATCGACAATTCTAACTAACGAGCGATTTACCATGCGCCGGTTGCCCCCGCTCGGACGAACATGCACAGTCGTGTTGCTAGCGCTTTTCGTACTCGTTACCGAAGTGCGGGCGCAAGGATCGGGGCATCTCGTCTTGCCTCGTCTCGAGGGGTCTATCCAGCTTGATGGATTGAGCGACGAGCCGGCCTGGGAGGCCGTCGAGCCCTGGCTGCCCACGCAGTACGAACCGGACAACGGTGCGCCGCCAACCGAGCGCACCGAATTCCTCGTGGCCTACGACGACGATTACATCTACTTCGCGCTGCGAGGTTACGATCAGGATAGCACCGGCATTCGTTCTAACACCCTCTATCGCGACCGGCTCAGCGGGGACGATCACTTCGAGATCCTGCTCGACACCTTCAACGACAATGAGACGGCAGTCCTTTTTACGACCACGCCGGGGGGGAACCGCATAGATGCGGCCATCTCCAACGATGCCAGTGGCGGGGGCATCGCCTCGGGCGGATGGATCAACGGGGATTTCAATACTTTCTGGGATGTCGAGACGGTGGTGAATGAGGAAGGCTGGTTCGCTGAGATGCGGGTGCCTTTCACCAGTCTTCGCTTTCAAGACGACAACGGGCAGGTGGTGATGGGCATCACCCTGCAGCGTAAGGTGGCGCGCAAGACAGAGCGCCTGGTCTTTCCGCCTGTGCCGTCTGTCGCCAACTGGGCGTTTCTGAAGCCCTCGCTCGCTCAGAAGATTGTTCTCGAAGGCATAAGCCCGCGCACGCCGCTTTACATGACGCCGTACGGCCTGAGTGGCGTCGAGCAATCGTTCCCGCTGAACGACGCCGGGACCGGCTATCCCCGAGAAGACGACCTCAAAGCCGAGGCTGGCGTGGACCTCAAGTATGTCCCCACTAACAACCTGGCGCTGGATCTGACCGTCAACACCGACTTCGCGCAAGTCGAAGCCGACGATCAACAGATCAACCTGACACGCTTTTCGCTCTTCTTTCCCGAGAAACGGCAGTTCTTCCAGGAACGGGCAAGCATCTTTGAATTCAGGACCGGCGGGTTGAGCCGCCTCTTCCACAGCCGCCGCATCGGCCTGACCGAAGACGGGCAGCCGGTGCGAATAATCGGCGGCGCCCGCCTCGTAGGCCGCTGGGGCGGCTGGGACGTCGGCTTCCTCGACATGCAGACCGCCGAGAGCGACACGCTCCCGTCCGAAAACTTCGGCGTGCTCCGGCTGCGACGTCAGGTCTTCAACCCCTATTCGTATGCCGGCGCCATGGTCACCAGCCGCGTCGGCACGGATGGCAGCTACAACCTGGCCTATGGGCTCGACGGCGTCGTTCGCGTAGCCGGGGATGATTACCTGACCCTCCAATGGGGTCAGACCTTCGACCACGAACAGATCGACGACGGCAACCTCGAGCCCCTCAATAGCGGGCGATTCACCGCTGAGCTAGAGCGACGACGGCGGAGCGGTTTGGGCTATAACGCCGTCGTAGCCTGGGCCGGGCCTGCTTACGATCCGGGCATTGGCTTCACCCAGCGTAACGATTTCACTCTGCTCGACGACGCGGTTTCCTACACCTGGCTACCTGGTGAAGAGTCGTCGCTGATCTGGCATACGCTGGGGCTGGCCGGGTTTGCCTTTCTGCGCAACGGGGATCGGTCCATCGAGTCGGCCGAGGTGGGGCCGGAGTGGGAGTTCTCCGCCAAGTCGGGGGCGGGCGGTAGCCTGGAAGCCAAGGTGCTTTTCGAAGACCTGCGTACTCCTTTCCCGCTGTCTGAGGAGGTTGAGGTGCCTGTCGGGAGCTATTCGTTCTTCCGGGTCGGCGCTTCCTACCACGTCTCGCACACGCGGCTGTTTCAACTGCGCCCGCGCGTCGAGGTCGGCACGTTCTACGACGGGTGGCAGGCGACGGCCGCGGTCTCTCCGATATTGTACGTCTCGCCTCACCTGGAACTGTCGGGCTTCTACAGCTTCGACCGGATCCGCTTTCCGGATCGGGATCAGGGCTTTGACGCGCATCTGGCCCGTCTCCGCATCGGCACGGCGCTCAACACCAAGGTATCCACCAACGCGTTCATCCAATTCAACAGCGCCACCAACACCGTGTCGGCCAACGTTCGGTTTCGCTACAACTTTCGCGAAGGCAACGATCTCTGGATCGTCTACGACCAGGGCATGAACACCGACCGGCATCGCCTCACACCGACGCTGCCGTTCACCGACATCCGGACGATCCTGGTCAAATACACCTTCACTTTCCATCTATGATCTTCGACATGTCAGAATTCACGGGCGTATGAAGGAGATGGGCGTGGGGTGCAACGGTCTAGGCCGAGGTGGAACCGGCTGTGGCGCGAGCCTTGCGCTCAGGGAAGTAGTGGTCAGCGTCCCGGTCGGCGGGTGGAGCTCCGGCAACCGTCTGCAATCCTCACGGCGGAGAGATTGCGGCGACGTCGGAGCTTCTTTCTATTACCGCGCCACCGGTAGCCACGCCGGAGCCCTTGGGTATGACCTTCCAAAAGTCGGTCCGGACCTGTTCCCAGGTTTCTAACAGCTGACGGGCGAGACTGCTTTTCGCCACGCGAGCGTGTTCGATAATCAGGGCCTGGAGGTTGTTGAGGTCGTCATCCGGGCAGCGGAGCCACGCGACGTGAGACGGGTTGACACGTTCGGAAAAGCTTCCGGTTCGATCGAGTATGTACGCGGTTCCACCCGTCATTCCGGCGCCAAAATTGTCGCCGGTCTCGCCGAGCACCACGACAATGCCGCCGGTCATGTATTCGCAACAGTGGTCGCCGGTTCCTTCCACAACGGCGCAGGCGCCGGAATTCCGAATGGCAAAACGCTCACCGGCGCGTCCGGCCGCGAATAGTTGACCCGCTGTTGCGCCGTACAGCGCCACGTTGCCCATGATAACGTGACGGTGGGATGCCTGCCGTGCCGTGCCTGCCGGTCGAAGGATCAGCTCGCCTCCACACAGTCCCTTGCCGACGTAATCATTGGCCTCGCCCTCGAGGATCAGGCGCATGCCCGCCGTCGCGAAGGCGCCAAACGACTGTCCCGCCGACCCCGTGAAATGGAGTTTCACCCCGGATCCGGGAGGGCGATTCGTTCCCCATCGCGCAGTCAACGCTCCGGCGACGCGCGCTCCCACGGACCGATGGCGGTTGGCGATGTACCGTTGAGCACGGAAGCCGCGCCCCGCTTCGGTGGCCGCGACCGCCAGCACTGCGAGAGACTCGTCCAGCGGTGGCTCGCCCTCGGGTCGGGTGTTGCGCTCGGTAAGACACCGCCGCGCGGGTCCGTCCACCGGAGCGAGTAGTGACGAGAGATCGAGGCCGGCATCGTTCTTGGCTTGGCGCAGAAGGTTCGTGCGCCCAACGAGCTGGTCGAGGTTGCGCAGGCCGAGCTGTGCCAGCGAGCGGCGCACATCTTCGGCGAGCATGCGAAAGTAACGAACCACGTGCTCGGGCTTGCCACGGAATTTGTCGCGCAGTTCTTCTCGCTGTGTGGCGATGCCTGTTGGGCAGGTATTCAGATGACACTGGCGGGCCATGTCGCATCCCAATGCCACCAGGGGAGCCGTCCCGAATCCGAACTCGTCGGCCCCAAGGGCAGCCGCAATGAGCACATCGGTCGCGGTTCGAAACCCTCCGTCGACGCGTATGCAGATTCGGCTACGCAGGCCGTTGTGCCCGAGCACTTGTTGCGTTTCCGCGAGGCCCAGCTCCCACGGCGATCCAGCGTGTTTGATGCTGCTCAATGCCGAGGCACCGGTTCCACCCGAGTTGCCAGAGATGACCACGTAGTCGGCGTAGGCCTTGGCCACGCCCGCGGCAATCGTGCCGACGCCGGCTTCCGCCACGAGCTTGACCCCAACTCGCGCGCGAGGATTGCAGCACTTCAGATCGTAGATGAGCTGTGCCAGATCCTCGATGCTGTAGATGTCGTGATGTGGTGGCGGGCTGATGAGAGACACCCCCGGCTGGGAATGCCGCAGCCGCGCGATCAGCTTAGTGACTTTTCCTCCGGGAAGCTGGCCACCCTCTCCCGGCTTCGATCCCTGGGCGACCTTGATCTCGATCTCTTCAGCCTGCGTGAGGTACTGTGTCGTCACGCCAAACCGACCTGAGGCGACCTGTTTTATTTTGTTGTTCGTACTGTCGCCGTCGGGTCGTTCGCGGTAGCTGTCGGAACCCTCGCCTCCCTCTCCCGTGTTCGATCTCGCCCCGAGCCGGTTCATCGCTTTCGTCAGCGTCTGATGGGCCTCGGGGCTCAAAGCACCGAAGGACATCGCGCTGGTCACGAACCGTGCGACGATGTTTTCGACAGGCTCCACCTCACTCAGCGCCACGGAAGGTCCGGCGGAAACGAGTTCCAGAAGATCGCGCAGGTCTACAGGGAAGTCCGTGTCGGCTGCCCCGCGAAAAGCAACCCAATCCTCGGGCGCCGGCTCGCTGGCTTTGCTCTTACGGTGCGATCCCACCGCACGCTGCAACGCACGCACCGTCGTGGGGGCCCACGCGTGATGCTCGCCTTTCTTTCGATACCGCACTAGTCCGCGATCGGGTAGCGGGCTCGATGGCTGGGAAGGCGCGACCCACTCGCGATGCCGCTCCAGCACGAGATTCGCAATGTCGGAGAAACCGTGTCCACTGATCGGACTCACGGTGCCGGCAAAGCATCGGTCCACTATGTCCTGTGAAAAGCCCAACAGATCGAACAACTGGGCCCCACGATAACTGGTGACCGTCGATATCCCCATCTTCGACATCACCTTGCGCAGGCCGCTGGACAGTGCGTCGATCGTGCGTGCCTCGCCCTCGTCTTCGTCCTCCGACAACGATCGGGCTCCCGCGAGCGCCATCCACGGGCACACCGCACTGGCTCCATAACCCACCAGCACCGCCAGGTGGTGCACGTCAAAGCAGTCGCCGCTCTCGACGACCAGCCCGACCCGGGTCCGCAGGCCAGCGCGTACGAGATCGTGGTGCACGGCACCGATCACGAAGGCCATCGGTATCGGCGCCTCTTCCGGTGAGACGGGCCGGTCGGTGAGCAACACGAGGGATGCGCCATCACGCACGGACTGCACGGCGTGTTCGCACACGCCATCGACCGCGGAGCGGAGTGCATTGGGATCGGCCGGAAACACGCACGGCACAGTGGCAACCAAGAAGTCGCGCTGCCGCCGAAGTGTCTCGAGCTGCCCCAAGGTAATGACGGGAGATGCCAGCTCGAGCACCGGCGGCTGAGGTCCGTCGGCGAGGAGACGTGGACGGGGCCCGAGCCATGTCTTCAGCGACATGACACACGACTCACGCAGCGGGTCGATGGCTGGGTTCGTGACTTGGGCAAAGCGCTGCCGAAAGAATGCGTACACCGACCGCTGCGCACGCGCCAACGGTGGAATCGGTGTGTCATCCCCCATAGACCATGTCGCCCGGGTGCCATCCAGGGCCATCGGCTTCAACACGATGGAGACGGCCTCGCGCGTGTAGCCGAACAGCCGTTGATGCCGGCTAAGGTTCTCAGGGTCCTCGGTCATCTGCGCAATAGCCGCGGGGGCCCGGCCGTCGGCCGGCACGGCGTGAACTTGCACCCACTCGGCGTAGGGGTGCTGCGCCGCCAACCGCCGCTTGATCTCGTCGTCATGGATGACACGGCCCTCCTCGAAATCCACGGCCAGCATCTGGCCCGGACCCAGGCGACCTCTCTCAATGATGTCGTCGGGATCGAGGTCCACGACGCCGACCTCCGAACCGGCAACGACCAGGCCGTCTTTGGTGACCTTGTATCGGCATGGCCTGAGCCCGTTGCGATCGAGTGCCGCTCCCACGTACCGCCCGTCGGCAAACACCAGCGCCGCCGGGCCGTCCCAAGGCTCCATCATCGATGCGTGGTAGCGGTAATACGCGACCAGGTCCGGTTCCATCCGGGCGGTCGCCTGTTCCCATGCGGGGACGATGAGCATCGTGAGCGCATGGAGTACGTCGCGCCCGTTCCGGGTCAGCAGCTCCAAGGCCGCATCCAGATCTGCGGAATCGGATCCGCCATCGGGCAACACCGGGCCCACTTCGTGCGGCAATCTGTGTTCCCGCGAACGTATCCAGGCCCGGTTGCCCCAGATTGTGTTGATCTCGCCGTTGTGGGCGAGGAGCCGAAGCGGCTGCGCCAGCTCCCACGAGGGCAGTGTATTGGTGGAGAAGCGCTGGTGGTACAGCGCAAACGCCGTTTGGTACAACGGATCGGCCAGGTCCCCGTAAAAGAGAGGCAGCTGATGCGGCGCGCACAACGCCTTGTACACGAGGTGGCGGCACGAAAGCGAGCAAACGTACGCAGCCGGTGCCTCTCGCTCGTAGGTCTTACGCGCCAGATACAGCTCTCGCTCGAACGCCTCGGCGCTCAACTGAACCTGGGGGGCCACTAGGATGTGGAGGATGCGGGGAAGGTTGGCCTGAGCGAACTCTCCCAACGCCTCGGGGTCCACTGGCACTTCGCGCCACCCGATGATACTCAGGCGCGGTGACGTCAGCGCCCGCTCGAGTTGCGCCATTGACGTCTCGTCCCCAGGGGGAACGAATAGCGTTCCTACGGCAAGCGGATCGTCAGCGTTCAGGTGGTGTCCCAGCCGCGCCGCTTCCCGCACAAACAGCTGCCTGGGGATCTGAGTCTGCACACCGGACCCGTCTCCGCTCTTGCCGTCCGCGGCGATGGCGCCGCGGTGCTCGAGCCGCACCAGCGCTTCCAGCGCGAGGTCTAGTACCCTGCGACTCGGCTCGCCAGATGCGCGAGCGACGAAACCGGTCCCACAGCTGTCGTGTTCGAACCGGCGGTCGTAGAGCGGGACCAGGGCACTGGATGGTCTGGATATGGTCGCAATTCGAGTAGGTCGCAATACGCCTCCTTGATATGCGAACTCCTGCAATGCACGGACTTCTTGTCGCCCCGAGCGAGTCCGGCAGTTTCGTCGGACTGCTGGCCTGTAAGACCGTCGAAGAACCCGTCCTGGCGCCGAACCTCGCCAGGGGGTGTGATAGACCCGTCGAAGGACCTTGTGCTGAAACGAGTGGTGGGCTGACTAAACGGGGTCTGCCAGAAATATGGCCTCGGAAGCGGATGTATACAAATACATTACGCCATTCGCGCTTGCAGGCAATGGAGTCAATTGTCAAGGGCGGTTGCTAGACTCGGCCCGCAACGCTGGGAACCCTATTGCGGTGGAAGAGCTTATGCATAAAAGGGCCTCGACCCGGACGCCGAGGCCGTGTCGAGCGAACCGGCGGTGGCGGCCCTCCACCAGCACCACCGAGGCCCGGGGAACCTCTCGTCCATCTGAGAACAGTTTTGGCTAGCCCCCCGGCACGTGGAGGAGTTGAGGGCCGGTTTGGAAGGAAACCTGACAGTGCGATTCTTGACCGTGGTGCCCCTCGTCTGCTTGGCCGCCGGCTGTGCATCGGATGATACCGTAAACCCCAACCCGGAGGATGAGGGCGAGGGACCGGCGCCGGAGATCTTCTTCGAGGACCGAACCGAAGAGGCCGGGTTCCGTATCGTGCGCATCCCTCCGCCCCAACCCAGTCTGGAAAACTTCGCGGTCGCGGGGGGCGTTGCCGCCGGCGACATGGACGCGGACGGCGATATCGATCTGTTTCTCGTCTCCGAGGGCTCGGGCGACAATCTGCTGTACCGCAACAATGGCGACGGCACCTTCACCGAAGTGGGTGCCCAGTACGGCGTCAGCAGGACTCCGATTTTCGATTCAGGTCCCATTTTTGCCGACTACGACGGCGACGGCCACCTCGATTTGATCGTGGGCGGTGTGCGGCAGCTGACGGAGTGGAACGATCACAATTCCGTCCTGGCGCTTCGCAACACCGGAGCCCAGAGCTTCGTCGATGCCACGATGGCAGCGGGCCTCACGTTGCCACCGGAACTGGACACCTACTCGATCACCCTCGGCGATATCGACGGCGATGATCACCTCGACCTGTTCCTCAGCCACTGGCGCATAGGCGGGGGCGATGGTATTGGCGACGAGATGCTTGCCGGCCACTTCTTGTGGAGGAACAACGGTAACGGAAGCTTTGTCGATGTGACGGATGATTTCGGTCTGGGCTCGCTCGAACTCACCTTTACCGCCAACTTCTCCGACGTCGATACCGATGGCGATCTCGACTTGCTGATAGTGAATGACTTCCAGAAGAGCAAAGTCTTCCTCAATGGTGGCGAGACGTTCGTGGAGGAACCGAGCACGGTTCTGAGCGATGGGAATGGGATGGGCGCTTCGGTGGGAGACTACGACAATGATGGAGACCTCGACTGGTTCGTCACCAGCATCTGGGATCCCAACGGGGTGGCTGAGGGGAACTGGGACATGACCGGCAACCGCCTGTACCAGAACGACGGTGGGGGGCGCTTCACCGATGTGAGTATGGCAGCGGGCGTCCGCGAGGGGTTCTGGGGATGGGCGAGTTGCTTCGCTGACTTCAACAACGACGGATATCTCGACCTATTCCATGTGAACGGGATGCGCGCGAATGACAATACGATCTACAGCGAATACTGGCTGGACCCATCCCGGCTGTTTGTTTCCAATGGCGATGGAACGTTTACAGAACGCTCAATGGAGTTCGGACCGTCCGACGCGGCGCAAGGACGGGGGGTGGTGTGTTTCGACGCCGACCGAGACGGGGATATCGACATCTTCGTGGCCAACAATGGACAGTCACCGAACTTCTACATGAATGAGGCGACAAACGTCAACAACTATCTCCAGGTCGTACTTCGGGGCGCTCGCCCAAACACGCAGGGCATAGGGGCGCAGATTACGATCACCGCGGTGAGTGGTCAAAGCCAGCTCCGCGAAATCCGGGCGGGCAGCAATTACGTCTCACAGGACCCGGCGGAGGCGCACTTTGGACTCGGCCAGGTGGAAACCGTCGATGTGTCCGTCAGGTGGCCCGACGGGCAGCTCACGGTGTTGCCAGACGTTGCTGCCAATCAGCTACTGGTGGTTTCTCACCCGGGCCTGTGAGGAGACGGCCGCTCGTCAGAACTGGAAGACTTCGATATCCGGGTAGTAGATCGACCAGGCGAACCAGAAGGCCACGAAGGCGTCAGCGATGGGGGCAAGTCGTTGGCCGCTCATG
>JBDHAF010000010.1:0-42589 GCA_039588255.1 Gemmatimonadota bacterium
CGACGTTCAGCACTGCGCCTTCGTGCACCATGAGGCGGGGGGTCACGATGTCGCCTCGGATCACGGCCGACGCCTGGATTTCCACCCGCTCCTCGGCGATGATGGAGCCCATCACCTCACCGTCGAGCACCGCCTCCCGGGTGTGGACATCACCATCGACTCGACCGCCCTTGGCCACCAAGACCTGATTGTCGGCCGACACGTTCCCCAGCACTATGCCCGAAACCTTCACCACGCCTGAGCTCTGCACGTTTCCCTCGAGATGCATGCCGGCGGCGATGACAGACAGCGTGTCGGTGGCGTCCTTGGTGGAGCTCCGTTTTTGGCGAGGAAAGGGAATCAGGTTTTGAGAATTTTTTGAATGCTTCATGGCCGGTTCCCAGTAATCGTGGTGTGGTAGTCAGCACGTCCACTAATCAGGTGCGGCGAGACCGTTAAAGGTTACGACCTCATGACGCCAGGATTATCGGCTATTCGAAACTGCGTCGCTGTGACCTACCACACCCTTTGTCTGTGCAGCACTACCATCGGACCGACCTGTCATGAGGGTGAACAGGCTGTCAGGGAGATGGACGAGTCCTCTTCCTCGTGTTCCAACTCCTCCAACAGGCCGTTGACGGTTCGCTCCACCAGATCTTTCATCTCCACGCCCTTGCGCTTCGCCTCACGCTCGTAGGCGCGGTAGAACTCCTCACTGAGCTCGGCTTCGATCTTCAACTTCGGCATATTCCCTCCTGACAATCCGGCACCTTCACGCCGCCGGGACTCCTTTGTGGCCGTAGCACCGAATACCCCCGTGTCCCTCCTTGCGGATGAGGCGGAACTCCAGGGAGACCTCCATGCCCGGCAGCACGGTGTCCGGGTCACAGTCCACGACCTGCGTCATGAGACGGGCCCCCTCGGGGGTCTCCACCAAGGCAACCGCGTATGGCGCCTCCATGAGGAACTCGTCCGGTGGCACGTGAATCACCGTCGACGTCACCACTTTGCCTCGTCGTGACAGGGCGGTCTGTTCAAAATCTTCTCCCCGGCACTTGGGACAGATCCGGCGCGCCGGAAAACTCACCTTGCCGCAGCCGTTGCAGCGGACGGCTTCGAGTCGGTAACGGCTGGGTACCTCTCGCCAATATCTGGGACTCGGCATGGTCACACCCTTTCGAAGATGTGGACGACGGAGCTGGCCCCCGATCCACCCATGTTTTGCGTAAGGCCGAGGCGGGCACCGTCCACCTGGCGGTCGCCCGCCTCCCCACGCAATTGCTCGAAGATCTCAATCGCCTGGGCGACGCCCGTGGCACCCACCGGGTGGCCCTTGGACTTGAGACCCCCGCTCGTATTCACCGGAATTCGCCCGCCCAGGGCCGTGACCCCACCCCGGGCCGCCTGGCCACCCTCCCCCGCGCACACTAGGTCCAAGGCTTCGATACAGCAGATCTCGGCGATGGAGAAGCAGTCGTGCACCTCGGCGACTTGAATGCTTTCGGGGCTCACGCCCGCCATTCCGTAAGCGCGCTGGGCGGACTTGGCCACCGCATCGAGCACCGCCGGGTTCTCGCGATCCGCGAGGGCCAAGGGTCCCGTGGCCAATCCGCTGCCGATGATCTTCACCGGTTTGTCCGTGTACTTGGCCGCCTGGTCGAGTGGACACAGCAAGACCGCTGCGGCGCCGTCGCTCACCGGTGAGCAGTGGAGCATCCGGAGGGGTGAGGCTACCATCGTCGACCTCAACACGTCGTCGACCTCGATCTCGCGCGGGAACTGGGCCTTGGGATTCATGGCCCCGTGGCGGTGGTTCTTCACCGCCACCCAGGCTAGATCTTCTTCGGTGGTTCCGTGGGCCTCCATGTACGCACGGGCGATCATGGCGTAGAGACCGGGGAACGTGATGCCGTGGTAGACCTCGTTCTCCTGATCGGCGGCCGTGGCGAGCACGTTGGTCACGTCCGCCCCGTCCGTCATCTTCTCCACGCCGGTCGCCAGGACCAGATCGCTCATGCCCGACGCCACCGCCATGAAGCCCTGCCGCAGCGCCACGCCGCCCGACGCGCACGCCGATTCCACCCGCGTGGCCGCCACACCAGACATTCCCAAGTGATCGGCCATGAGCGGACCGAGATGTTCCTGGCCCACGAACTGACCGCCCGACATGTTGCCGATGAAGATGTCGTCCACATGATCCGCGCCGGCGTTGTGCAGCGCCTCGGCAGCCGCCTCGACGAAGAGATCGCGGAGACTCGATTCCCACAGCTCGCCAAAACGCGTCATGCCCGCGGCAACGACCGCAACTTCACGCATGATACCGTCCCTTTCAGGCGTTCAGGATGATTTTCTCTCGGTACTTCGCGTACTCGCCGTACGTGAGGTAGCGCTTCGGGCGGTCCATCAACTCACGAACGGTCGGGGCGAGCCCGCGCCGTCCCGGTAAGAGGTCCGTGGCCTTGAACACAAAAGAGTCGCTTGCGGCTCCGGAGCCGAACGACGTCATGAAGATGAGGTCATCGGGATCGGCGACGTCGAGAATGGCGGCCAGCCCGGTGGGCGACGAACCCGAGTACGTGTTCCCCATCGTCGGCACGAGCCAACCAACTTCGAGCTGCTCCCTCGTAAAGCCCAACTGCTTGCCCGCGGACAGCGGGAACTTCCCGTTGGGCATGTGGAAGACGGCAAACCGGAAATCCGACGCCTTCAGGCCGGTCTTGCGCAACATCTCCCGCGACGCCGACAGCACGTGCTTGAAGTACGCCGGCTCTCCCGTGAATCGTCCGCCGTGTCGCGGGTAGAACTCCCCTTCGCGACGCCAGAAGTCCGGTGTGTCACTGGTGTAGCTGTACGTGTCGACGACTTCGGCGAGCTGGTTGTGCTCGCCGAAAATGAACGCGGCCCCTCCCGCCGAGGCCGAGTACTCCAGCGCATCGTTGGGAGCACCCTGCGACGTGTCGGCACCGACAGCCAGCGCGTACTCCACCCGCCCGGACTCGACGAGCCCGAGGGCGACGAACATCGCTTCCGTGCCGGCTTTGCACGCGAACTCGAAGTCCGCCACGTGCACTTCGGGAGCGATGCCCAGCACCTCCGACACGATGGTTCCCGTGGGCTTCACGGCGTAGGGATGAGATTCGGATCCCACGTACACCGCACCGATCTTTGACGGATCGATGCCGGCACGATCCAGCGCGCCCTGCGCCGCAGTCACCGAGATGGTGATCGTGTCCTCATCCAACCCGGGAACCGATTTCTCCTCGAGGAGCAGACCCCGGCTGATCGCTCCTGGATCCTTTCCCCATTGCCGTGCAATCTCCTCGGTCTTGATCCTGTTGCGCGGGATGTACGCCCCGTAGCCGACGATGCCTGCCATGTGCGTTTCCTCGATGGAGTGGGATCCCACCGGGCCCGAGACGAAACTTGCCCGAACACAATGGAACGTATGGAACATCACGGGCTCAAGTTAAAAAAAGAATGAAGCAGCCTATAAGGGCGCGGTTGTTTCTCGTCCCCATATGGGCAATGTTGGAGCCGCCATGGATCAACAGATCGGACAACTGAAGGCAGCTCTTGCTGACCGGTACGCCATCGAGCGGGAACTGGGAGCCGGCGGGATGGCCACGGTGTATCTCGCCGAAGACCTGAAGCACCGTCGCAAGGTGGCGATCAAGGTGCTCCGGCCGGACATCGCCGCTTCCGTCGGCGCTGACCGGTTCTTGCGGGAAATCGAGATTGCTGCCGGCCTGACACACCCCCACATCCTCTCGCTGCACGATTCGGGCGAAGCCGACGGGCTCTTGTATTACGTAATGCCGTACGTGGACGGTGAGACACTCCGTCAACGCATCATGCTCACCCAAGTGGCAGACGAGACCCCACTTCCACCGGACGACGCCCTGGCTATCGCCCGTGACGTCGCGCAGGCGCTGGCGTACGCCCACCGCAAAAACGTTATCCACCGCGACATCAAGCCCGAGAACATCCTCCTGGCCGAAGGCCACCCCGTCGTGGCCGACTTCGGTATTGCCCGGGCGGTGAGTGCGGCGGGCGGTCCCACGTTGACCCAGAGTGGATTGGCCATCGGGACGCCGCGTTACATGAGTCCGGAACAGGCCATGGGCGAGACGGACGTGGACGGCCGGACCGACATCTACAGCCTAGGGCTGGTGCTCTACGAGATGCTGGTGGGTGAGCTGCCGCGCACCGCCTCCGACCGGCGCTCCATCGCCGAAGGTCGCGTGGCCGATACCCCCACCGGCCATCGCAATCGCCTGCGGGCCCTGCCACCCGGAATGGCCGACGTTTTGACTCGCACTCTCGCCGAGGATCCCAACGACCGGTTTGCCACGGCGACGGAGCTTGCCGACGCACTCGCCTCACTCACCACCGGGGGCAGCGCCGCTCGACCGAGGACGGCGAAGCGGAGCCACCGATTCCTCGCCGGCATCGCGGCGGCCACCGTGCTCGCCGGTGCCGCCACGGCTGCGTGGCTCCTCCCCAGGTCCGGATCGGCCCTCGCGCCGGATCGGGTCCTCGTCTCCAGATTCGCAAATCAGACGGGCGATACGTCCCTGGCACAGCTCGGGATGATCACGGCCGACTGGTTGACCCGTGGGTTGCAAGAGACGGGAATGATCCAGGTCGTCGATGCCAGAAGTGTGGCCGACCCAGACGGCTCGGAATCCAGCGCGGCGGCGGCCCTAGCCCTCGCTCGCGACGTGGGGGCCGGGAAGATCGTCTCCGGGGCGTATTATCTCCAAGGCGACTCGCTCCGCATTCAGGCCCGCGTCACCGAAACCGAAACGGGAGTGCTCCTCGCCGCCGTCGACCCCGCGATGGGGTTGCGCCGGGCTCCCCTGGAGGCCGTGGAGCGACTGGGCCAACGCGTCATGGGCGTCATTGCGAGTCTCTCCGATGAGGCGTGGCCCATCACGGATTTTCGGGCCCCCACGTACGAAGCGTATCGTGAGTATGTCACCGCCATCCCACTCATCGGCCGGCAGGACATCGCGGGCGCGGTGAACCACTTCCTGCGAGCCTCCGCCCTCGACACGGCTTTCACGATGCCGCTGATTTATGCCGCCGCCATCCTGATGGACGTCGGCCAGTACGCTCAGGCTGATTCTCTCCGAGGGGTCGTCGACCGATTCCGGCCGCAGCTGCGCATTCCTGAGCTGCACATGATGGATTACCTGGATGGGAGACTCCGTGGCAACAACGCGGCCGCGCTTGAAGCGCTGCGTCCTGTCGCCGAAGCGGCGCCGCTGTCGGAGGCCCCCTGGGAAGTCGGCCAGCTGACGTTGCGGATCAACCGGCCCCGTGAGGCCATCGAGATCTTCGAGCGCCTCGATCCCACCCGAGGCGCCCTGGCGAACTGGTGGTTTTACTGGAGTGGCCTCGGCGCCGCCTATCACGTGATAGGCGACCACGAGACGGAGTTGGCGATCGCCACGCGAGCACGGACCCAATACCCCGACAACGTGGGCGTGCTCGCCGTGGAGCTCAGCGCGCTTGCGGCCCTTGGGAGGCTGGACCCCCCAAGTCAATGGCTGGATCAAGTCCGTGCGTTGACGACACAGGGCCCGGTGGGACAGCTGCCGCCACTCTGGCAGATAACGGAGGCGGCGATGGAGCTCCGGGCCCACGGCCACCTTGAGGCCGCAGATGCCGCGTTGGACCAGGCGTGGCGTTGGATTGCGGACCGACCGGGCAGTGCAGCGTCCACTATGGAGCAGGCCCACCTGGCAGTCATCGCCTATCTGGCCGGCCAGTGGGAAGAGTCACAGGAACGGTTCCAGGCGCTCGCCGCTGAGTTCCCAAGCGACGTGAACTACCAGGGGTATCTCGGCGCCCTGGCGGCACGACGGAGTGACCGGGCCGAAGCGCTCCGCATGTCGGCATGGCTGGAACAACTCGCGCAGCCCTATCTCTTCGGTATCAACACACTGTGGCAGGCGCGCATCGGGGCGCTCTTGGGTGAACCCGACCGGGCCGTGGTCTTGCTGCGGACGGCCATCGGCCAGGGGGCGGCGGTCTACGGCACGTCGCAGTCCATCTGGATCTCCAGAACTGACCTAACATGGCTGCACCGCGACGTGGACTTCGAGTCCCTGCGCGACCACCCGCTGTTCCAGGATCTGCTGCGCCCCAACGGGTGACCCCTCAACAACCACCACGTTCCGGACGTACCTTACAGACGTAGACAGCGCACATTTCAAGGAGGCCTCATGCAGCGCGCCCCCGTTCTGTCCGTCACGGCCCTGGCCGTGGTCCTTGCCGCCCCCGGTCCAGCGGCGGCACAGCAGCTCCAGCAGATTCAGATCGACGAGTGGCAAGTACCCTGGGAAGAGAGCCGTCCGCGGGATCCCTTCGTCGGCCCCGACGGCAAGGTGTGGTTCGTTGGACAGCGAACCAGCTACGCCGCGTATCTGGATCCGGAAACCGGCGATTTCAAGAAGTACGATCTCGACGACGGCACCGGACCCCACAACCTCATCGTGGACCACGACGGGATCGTGTGGTACGCAGGGAATCGCGTGAACCACATCGGCCGGCTCGATCCGGCCTCCGGCGAGATCAAGAAATACTGGATGCCCGACGAGGCGGCCCGGGATCCCCACACCCTTGTGTTCAACCGGGATGGCAACGTGTGGTTCACGGTCCAGCAGGGCAACTTCGTGGGCAGGTTCGACAAGACCAGCGGCGACGTGCAGCTGGTGGCGGCGCCGGAGGTGGCTGGAGGACGAAGCAGCAGCAGCCGACCCTACGGCATCAAGATGGACTCCCAGAACCGGCCCTGGATCGCCCTCTTCAACACAAACAAGATCGCCACGGTGGACCCGGAGACCATGGAGCTCGAGAGTTACGACCTTCCGGAGGGAGCGAGGCCGCGGCGGTTGGAGATCGACTCCCACGACATCGTCTGGTACGTGGACTACCGGAGGGGCTACCTGGGGAGGCTGGACCCGGAGACCGGCGACGTCCGGGAATGGGCCAATCCCAGCGGCGAGAATGCGCGGCCCTACGGCATGGCCATCGACGATGACGGCCGGATTTGGTTCGTCGAAACCGGCGTGCAACCGAACAAGTTCGTGGGATTCGACGTGGCTGCAGAGCGCTACTTCAGCAACACGGAAGTCGGCAGCGGCGGCGGAACGATTCGGCACATGTTCTTCCACGCCCCGAGCAACACCGTGTGGTTCGGTGCCGACACCAACACGATCGGACGCGCCACGCTCCCGCCGCGGCGTCGCGGCATCAGCTGAGCTGCAATTCGTGGACAGATGAACCGGCAGACGTTGCAGGGAGCGGTCCTCGTCGTGGGGGCCGCTCTCTCGTTGTCACTCCCTAACGCAGCCTTGCGCGGCCCCCACGCATGGCGGCCCCACCTCGACGGTCCCCCGGTAGCACACACCGGCGGGTTCGGTGAGCTCACGTGTCAGGAATGTCATGCCGAAAACGCGCTGAACGCCCCCGGCAGCATCTTGGGCATCGAAGGCGTGCCCACCCGATTCCAGCCCGGCGAGCAATACCGGATCGCCATCGTACTCCAGAGCGACGACATGGAAAGGGCGGGCTTTCAGGCGGCGGTCCGCTTTACAGCAGGTAATCTCGGCGGCGAGCAGGCCGGGCGGCTGGCGCCGATCGATACGAGAACCGTCGTGCGGCGAAGTGCGACGAACGGCGTCGAGTACGTTCAGCACTCACCGGGGGGAAGTGCAATCGCCCCTGGTGCGCTGGCGACGTGGGTTTTTTGGTGGACGGCGCCCCGAGACCAGGGAACGGTGGTCTTCCACGTGGCCGCCAACTCGGCCAACGGAGACAACTCCCCGCTGGGAGACCTGATCTACACCATTCACGAGACCACCCAGGCAGCGACCATCCCCCGGTGACCGGCAGAGACAGCGACCCGCGATTACCCCTCTCGGGAGTGCCACGCCTCCAGCAACGCGGTCTCGTGCTCCAGCACCACTTCCATGGCGGCAGGGCCGAATCCCATATCCCCGACCCTCAGGCCGGCCCGCATTTGTGACTGGCGCTCCGCATCCTGCGCGTTCCACCATTCCAGCGTATCCCGCACCGTCTCGGCCACCGGCCGGTAGGTGAGACCCGCGGCACGGGCACGGCTCCCGTCCACCTGATGCAGCGCTGAGTACTCTCCCGTCGGCGCGTTCCAAATGGGAAAGAAGGCACCCTGGTCTTGCAAGAAATCGGCGCTGACCCAGGTGAACTCGGCGTCCGCACCGGTCGTGTTGCGCGCGGTCTCGAGCATGTCCCCCATTCCCATCCTGGTCGCCGGTCCCACACCGTTGAACACCCCGCCGGTCCCCTGCTCCACCAACTGGATGGTCCAGCGCGTGAGGTCCCGGGCGTCGATGATCTGGATCGGGTCACTCGGCGCGCCGGGAGCGATCATCTCACCGCCGCGGGCGACCCTCACCGGCCAGTAGGTCCAACGGTCGCTGGGATCGCCGGGCCCCACGATATACCCGGGCCGGACGATGGTGGCGTGATCTTGGAAGACCTCCTGCACCGCCTGCTCGCACAGCGCCTTGAGCGGCCCGTAGGTCTCACCGGTCACCTCCTCGACCGTGGGGTCCTCGAGGGTTCCCACCGGGTAGTCCTCGTCGAAGTTCGGGGTGGCGAAATCCCCATATACGGAGACGGTCGAGATGAAGAGGTATTGCCCAACGGCGCCGCTCAGGAGCTGGGCCGAGTCCCGCACGTGTCTCGTCACGTACCCCGAGTTGTCGATGACCGCATCCCACTCCCCGCCTTCGAGAGCGGCCAGATCTCCGTCCCGGTCACCGCGGAGCTTTTCGACGTCGGGAAAGAGATGGGTGTTGGTGCGGCCGCGGTTGAAGAGCGTGACCGTGTGCCCCCGGGACTGGGCGTAGCGCACCATGTGCGGGCCGATGAACCCCGTGCCGCCTAATATCAAGATGCGAAGGGGGCGCGGCGGTTGGTCACCTGTACGGCATCCGCCCAACCCCAGGCCCAGAGCCCCCACCGTGGCCGCGCTCAGCTTCACAAAATCTCGCCTGGTCGTCGTCATCCTATTCTCCTCAGTGGCCGGATTGCTGTTCTTCCTACGGACCCTCGACGGGCAAGTACAGATCGAGGACCGCCTCTTTCTCGGCCCCCAACGGGTTGTGCAACTTCTCCAACTCGTGCGTCTCACGCCACTCGTACGCGCTGGATTGAACCCACTCCCAGAGTCTCTTCCACACGTCGATGACATTCCCCTTGGGATCACCGTACAGCTTGCACGTGGTCACCGCGTATAGCCCTCCCGGGAAATCGACCACCCCGATCTCGCCTCCGGTCTCCACGTCGGGAGCGATGGCCATCCAGAACTCGTAGCCGTATTCCTTGGACTTGGACGTGGGATTCGGATTGTTGAAGCCGTAAACCGGGTGCTTCTCCATGTCATGGAACAAACCTTTGGGCTCCGCCCAAACACGCATTTTCTCCCATGCGTCCCTCTCCGGTGTCTCGCTCATCGCGTGCACCGTGGCGACCCGCATTGGTTCGAGCCGTTCGATCCGGACGTCCAGATCGGTTTCGATTCCGTTCATCAGTACCTCCAACTCCTCACGTCCGCTCCCCGTGGCGCTGTTGCGAGAATCCGGTCGAGCATGAGGGGCAGGACCCGCTGGTACGCCGTCTGACCCGGGAACTCGGGCGTCCCCGAGTAGCAGTGGGGTTGCCGCTCGCCCCAGTCGAATGAGCCGGCGTAGTACGGGTCGGTGGTCCCCTCGAGGAACTGCTCCAACAGCCTGGTGGCCTCCTCGAGGAAGTAGGTATCCATGTCGCCCATGTATATGTGAAGCTTGCCCACCAACTTCGGGCCCAGGGTTTCCCAATCACGCTCCAGGATGTGCCGTAGGTCGTAGTTCTCGCGCCAATGGTCCACTACCCCTTTGTCGATCTCTCCCGTCCACTTGTCGTACAGCAACCTCGGGTAGCCGTCGTCGCCGACGGGGCCGTAGACACCCATGAAGATGTCCATCTGGTCGCCGGACCGACCGCGAGTGCCGAGCACGGCCTCCAAGTGACTGGCGTCGCGCTGGTTGAAGAACACCTGGTCGTCGGTGCCGCGCTGCCACGGCCGAATAGCGGAGGTCTTCCACTCGGCGTTCGGGTAGAACGCGTTGTCGTCCTCGTAGATGTTGACGAGCTGGAAGTACCGGAAGTCCACGGGGTCGGGACAAAAGGTCCATGTGCCGTTGAACATGTCCGGGTAGAACACCTGCCATGCCAGGGACTCCCAGCCGCCCGTAGAGCCGCCGGAGAGCGTTCGGGCCCACGGCTCTCCAATGCCCCGAAACTGATCTTCCACGCGCGGAATCAACTCCTGCGTCAGCGCATCGCCGTACGGGCCGTTGTTGGCGGAGTTCACGGCGTACGAGTCGTCGTAAAACGGCGTGGGGTGCTGCATGTACACGATGAGGAACCGTCCCAGCCGACCTGACACCCAGTCCTGGAAGAACCGGTACTGACTCTCGGCCCGGGCGCGGGCGCCACCGGTCACGGACGGATCCGGCGGGGTTTCCCGAAATCCGCTGAACGTTCTGGGAAAGTGCCCGTGCCAGTACAGCACCGGGTAGTGCGCGTTGGGATGTTCATCGAATCCCTCAGGCAGCACGACCACGGCGCCCAGGTCCATGTCGTGGCCCCACCACTCGCTCAGGATCTCACTCCGAAACTTGATATGCTTTACGTACTTCGTATCCACTGGCGGTTCGATGGGTGACATCTCCTCGGTGAGCTGGATCCGTATCGCGGCACCCGTGGCCGGATCAATCCGCACCTGCTGCACCGTACTGTAGAGGTTGCCGGGCGATCTATTCCATTGCTGCCCCTCCCACTGGTCCATGTGGGCCTTGATGGTGTGTCCGTCGGCCCGCTGGAAGGTCGTGTAGACATTGAGCACGGCCTGCACGTAGTAATCGCCGGGCGGGATCTCGGAGATGCTCTCCAACGGGAGACCCCGGGTGTCGACATCGATCACGGCGTGGTCGCCAGGGCGCAGCCCGTCCACGTCCACACCGTAGATCGGGATGGCCGAGAGGCCACGCAGCCGCTGGAAACGAGGCTCAATGTCGTCCGATCGAGAGATGAGAAGCAGTACTCGCCCGTCCACCGATTGCTCCACAAGGTCCGTGGCGACGGAGATCTCGAACCGAAACCGGTCGGCTGGCGACGAACAGGCGGCAACAACTAGGAAAAAGGCTCCTGCGGCGGAGACTTTGGGAAGCTGGAGCATGGCGCACCTTCTGCAGGGAGGAGTCGACGGCGTACTCAGGAAACGGTGGTCCGCCACAGTAGGATGAACCGAGGGACGGCTTGCATCAAGGCCGGCGCAGCCGGCCGGGTCAATAGTCGGTTCGCTCGAATCGGCGAATCACCAGCCACGCACACACGGCGGTCATGCCGAGACCCGAGATCAACGGCCGCCACGGAATCCCCTCACTCCACCGACTCACATTCGCGATGTTGTTCAACTTCCATTCGAGCATGCCGGTGAGCGTCGTGAAGGTGGTCAGGGAGACTATGACCACGACGATGATCAGCGCGGCCCTAACGGCGTCTCTCGTGTACGACGTGCTCAGGATGCTGGGCCAGACCCAGAGCGCGGCCGAGGCGCTGGTCAGCACGGTGGCGATGGCCAGCCGGCCAACCGGGACGGGGAGGCCGGCGACCAGGCCGGTGACCACAAGTATGGACGCCTCCCACGCGCAGAGACAGAAGAGCAGACCTGTCGCCACGGTCCACTGCCCCATCAACCACCTACGGCGGGGCGTCGGGAGACTCAGCGTCATGAGATTCGAATGGGCGTTGGCCCGCGTCATGGTCCCCCCGACTCCCAGCACCACGGCCAGGATGACGAAAATGGAGTGGGCCGCTCCGTGGGTCCAAATCTCGACCTGCCTCTCGAAGCCCGACGTGGACGCCTCTTGGGGGGGATCGTCGGGCGGCACGGTCACTTCCTCGGATGCCTTCGCCGCCCTCGCCGATTCTACCGCCGTACTCACGGCATCGGGCACCATCAGCAGCGTCACCAGCAGCATGCAGAGGTAGAACTTGCGGCTGGTGTCAGACCAGGCTTTCCACAGCACCGTCAAGTCGACCTCGCTTGTGATTCGTCAGCGTCAGATAGATCTCCCGCAAGTTCATGTCGTGGGTTTCCACCCCCGTCGCACCTGCAGCCTCTAGTTGTCGCCTGATGTCCGCAGCCCGGCTGTGCACGACGACCGTGGCAAGACTGGCAGACGACGACACGCTGTGTACGCCGGTCCATGCACGAACCTCATCCACCGGCAACTGACCGTACGCCTCGAGTGATTTCCACTCCGATTTGATGTCGTCGACCCCACCGTCGAGCACCTCCCGGCCGTCCTGCAGCACGGTGACGCGATCGCATATCCGCTCCACCTCGTCCAGGCGATGCGTAGCCAGCACGACCGTGCGATCTCCTTCACTCACCCACCCGGCAATCAGCGAGAGCATCTCTTCCACGCTCGCGGGATCCAAATCGATCGTCGGCTCGTCCATGAACAACACCTGCGGCTTGCGACACAAGGTGGCCGCGAGCACCAGCTTCGCCCGCATACCCTTGGACAGTTGCTTCACCGTCCGGTCCAGCGGAATACTCCAAGCGTCGAGGAACCGCGCAGCGGCCTGGTCGTTCCACTCCGGGAAAAAGCTACCGTAGAACTGCAGGAACGACCGAACCGCCATTTCGTCGTACAGCAGCTTGTCCTCCGGGACGAATGCCGCCTGCGTTCGGATCGCGACCGACTCTCGCTCGATGTCGTAACCCAAGACGGTTCCGGTCCCTGCCGTCGGCCGGGTCATGCCCAGCAACATCTTGACGGCCGTGGTCTTCCCCGCCCCGTTGGGACCTGCCAATCCCATAATGCAGCCCGACGGGATGGTCCAGCTGATGTCATCGACGGCCTGCACATGCCCGAACGATTTGGACAGGCCATGAGTTTCAATCAGTGCGCCGTTCATGATCCCTTCATTTCACTCGCCGTCTTGCGCCAGGGCCTTGTCGACCATGGCCTGCAGCTCTTTCGCAGAAAACCCCAGCACCCGCGACTCGGCGACCAGTGCGTCGATGTGGGGTTGGAGCCGCTTGCGCCGCTCCTGCTTGAGCATCGCCGGCGGCGCAAACTTCACGAAGGTGCCCTTGCGAGGACCACCTTCGACGAGCCCCGCCTGGTCGAGCTCTCGATATGCTCGAGCGACAGTGTTGGGATTCACGACCAACTCCGCCGCGAGATGCCTGACGGTCGGCAGTCGGTCACCGGGTTTCATGGCTCCGGTGGTGATTGCATGAGTAATCTGGCGCACCAGTTGCTGGTAGATCGGTTCGCCTGATTCCGGCCGGACATGAAACATTCGTCAGAATCCGCCTTGCTGCTCACGAGATGGCGCCGAGTCGCTCGTCCACGTAGATAGTACGCTCGACCCGGCGGAGATACCACCGCTGAATTGGGTGCGTGGAGGGCGAAGGGTCCCTCCACGCACCTTGGTACTCAGTTCGACTCGCGCGTCTGCCGCACGTAGTCGCGGTACTCCTCGATCGTTCCCGGCGGCGTGTGGGCCGTCAGGATCGTCTCGATGTCCAGATTCAACTCGTCCATCTTGTCTGCAAACGACAGCAGCAACGGCGGCGGCGTAAATCCGGGCACGTAGCCATAGATGTCAGCTACCCACATGAGCTTGCGCGCGGGCATGTAGGCGATCAAGATCTCGTCCGCGTGGGGATTCGGACCCACGTCGATGAGCTCGATTCTATCCGCACCGCTCCCAATGA
The DNA here is from genome assembly GCA_039588255.1 of Gemmatimonadota bacterium. Taxonomy (GTDB): domain Bacteria; phylum Gemmatimonadota; class Gemmatimonadetes; order Gemmatimonadales; family GWC2-71-9; genus B3T1B10. The sequence continues at coordinate 13,811 of JBDHAF010000010.1, forward strand.
CGGAGCGCCCGTGGCTTACGATCTCGAATTCTGGATTCGAAATGTCCCATGCACCCGCCATGGTGCGCGGCGCAGCCGCCACCTGACGCACGAAGTCCTCGTTGCCGGGCGTTGCCACCACGGGGATGCCCTTCTCGAGATACTTCCAGAGTCCCGCCGTGTGGTCGAAGTGATGATGTGTGAGAATCAACTTGATGGGTTTTCCGGGCACCGTTTCGTGCACGATCTCCAGCACCCGCTTTGTCACGTCGCCCCCCCCCGGTGCCTCGATCACCACAACCTGGTCCTCCTGCTCGACAAACATCACGTTGTACTGCGGCGTCACGTCGGAGATGAGGTACACCCCGTCTTGGATCTTGCTGAGCGCAAAGGCATTGCTGGCGGACGGAGCGCCACCATCGCCAGGCACTACGGGCACGCCCTCCGGCCGGACCAGCAGCGACTCGTCTAGATTTGCGTCGAGCGCCACCTCCACATACTCAGTCGTCGAACTCAAGAGGCCGGCGGTTGTGACCGTTACGGTGTGAGGGACGAGCAAGCCACCCACCTGCCGAAAGTCGGTGCAGTGTGTCTTCGTCACCGCGTCACCGAACTGGTCGTGTGCTTGCAGAATCTCCGATCGCACGGGAAGCTTACTCTGTGCGTCGAAATACAACGCGACTTGCTCGCCGGAATCATCCGCGTAGGTGATCACGTCGTAGATGGCACCCTCCGATCTCGCGGAGCCGAGCGAGCGGACCGTACCCAACCGGTCCCACGCCTCCAACAGCATGCCGGGTACGAACGGCACCGCCTGCAGAAACGGCTTCAAAGGGGCCGTGTCCAAGTCCTGAACCTGATTCTGTGGAATGCGATGGATGAATAGGTCATCCTCTGTTCCCACCACCCGAACTTGGGGTTGACTCGACGTGTCCGCCGCGAAGCCCTCGAGCATGAAGCGGTCACTGTTCGCCTGGGTGGTCATTCTGAAGAACGCGGGCGGGCGAGGCTGGCCAGCCACTCCAGATCGAACCGATTGACCGACGGGAACACGTTGCATTCGTACACGTTGAGCCACGGTCTTTACCGCGCGAATCGCTTCGATGCCACCCACGGCGTCGAGGCCGGCGGCGAGAACCGCCGCCCCCTCCTGCTGAGACTTCAGGACCGTACTCTGTGGGGACGACTGGGCGGCGGCCGATCCCACCGCCACGCAGAGTACAACTAGGGCGATGACCGCCCGAGAACTCCACTTCATGATCACCCTCCAGTGAAAGACACGAGTAACAATTGCGTGGACATAGTTGATGGGCGCCCTCGGTTAGCCGGCCCGTTGCAGCGCGACAAACCGGGCGTGCTTCACGACGGCCAGGGCCAGGGTCATCGGGATGGCCACCTCCAACAGCGCGTAGTAGTCGTAACCCGGGAGGTTGAACCCGGAGGCCGCAACTCGCACGAGGAACTGCACGAGGTATGGCGCCAACGCGATGGCGATGCCGAGGGGAACGAGACGGAGCCCCGAATCCCGCCGCTCGCTCCGCGAGGACTTGAGCCAGCTGTGCAGCAGTGCCCCAAGCGCAAAGATCAGGGACACCAACGCGAGCACAAAAGCGACGGCAGCCTGGGCCGTGTACAACAGCGGATGCAGCAGGAGCTCCGCGATACCAAAGGCGACAAAGGCGACGACCGCGCCGTACATCGCCCTCATCGTCATGCGGCTGTGAAGCACCTTCTTCGTCTTGGGGAAACTGAGAAACAAGTGAAGCAAGAGCACGAAACAGAGGATTCCGGACGACAGCGCAACAAACCCTGCAACGCCCTCCCAGCTCCCGAGATGCGGCCCCTCGAAACTCGCCAACCCCATCGTGAGCCCGAACATCGCAACGAGCATCGCGTTGCTCGTGTTCACGGTGAAGAACGCCCACAGCCCGAAGCCGATGAAGGCGAGGTTGACCACCGCCATCACGATCCGCGCCACTTGCTGGTCTTGGGAGAGCCCACCGTACACCAGTTCGATGGAAGCAGTTTCCCCGTCCCGCTCCACCACCACCGTGTGGGACTCCCCCGGTTCCGGCCGGGGCCGGCGGGACTGCATCGGGAGACCTTCGGCCGGAATCCCGGCGATGCTGACGACCCGGTCCCCGACCTGCAACCCCGCCTCCTCGGCGGGCCCGCCTTCCTGCACCCCGGTCACCACGCTGGTGGCATCCGTGTAGTAGCCACCCTGGCCCCAGTGGGGCATTTGGATGAGGCCCGCAACGCCCCACACCGCGATCGCCACCGCCCCACCGATGAGAAGCCTGCCGAATTTCGGCAGCGAAAGATTATCCATGGCATCCTCCGGTCCTGCATTTTGAATTGTGGTAATTAATGTATTATGACATTAATACATTAAATGCCGCTGGAAAGTTTCAAACCGGAAGGGATCGTCGCGTTCTTAAGGAAGAATTCAGAGAGGCGGAATCCCCGCGTGGAAGGAACACCAGCGGGGATTCCGTGTCTCGGCGGGCTTCAGTCGTTCACTACCGCCGTCACTTTGATCTCGACCAGGGCCTGGCGGGAGAACAGCTCCGAGATGCCGATCGCCGTCCACGCCGGATACGGCTCGAGCATGTGCCGGTCCTTCACCTGCATGAACGTCTCGATGTGCTCGCGCATGTTCACATGAAACGTCGTCATCTCGACCACGTCGGCGAGGGATGCCCCGGCCTCCTGCAACACCGCATTCAGGGTCCGAAAGAGCGTCTCGAACTGCTGCTCCGGATCCGGGTCCCCCGCCACCACGCCGCTGAGGTAGAGCGTGTTGTCGACTCTGACGATGGGCGCGTAGTGGAATTGGTCGTAAGTCCGCTGGAATCGCGCCGGAACGATCCGTTCCTGGGCGCTGAGTGGTTGGCCGGCGGACACAAGCATCAACCCAACACCGGCCAACACCGCTAAGCGTTTCATTCTCCGGCTCCTATCCAAAGTGTGGTCAGTTCACTCATGCCTTCCTCAACGGCGCCGTGGGAGGTAACAGGTCCTTGAACGTATCGCCGTAGATCTCCCACACCGTGATGAACAGGGCGGCCATCACCGGCCCGACGATGATCCCGGCTGCCCCAAAGAGCATGAGCCCCCCAAGGGTCCCCAGGAGAATCAGGAGATCCGGCATCTTGGTGTCCTTCCCAACCATCCAGGGACGGAGCACGTTGTCCACCGATCCCACGAGGACGGCACACCACAGGGCGAGCAGCACGGCCGCGAGCATGTTGCCTGCGGCAAAGAGGAAAACCACCGCTGGGATCCAGACTAGGGCGGTCCCGACGCCCGGGATGATCGACAGCACTGCCATGATCGTGCCCCAAAACAGTGCTCCGTTGATGCCGGCGACGGCGAAGGCGAGCCCGGCGAGGGTCCCTTGCACCACGCCAATCACGAAGGTGCCTTTGAGGGTGGCCCGGGAGACCGACACGAACTTCTCCGCCATGCGGTTCTCATCCTTGGCCGTGAGGGGCATGTAGTAGAGGATCTTGTCCAGTACCTTCTCTCCGTCGATGAGGAAGAAATACATCGCGTAGAGCGTGATAAAGAGGTGGAAGAAGAAGACCGCCGTGCCCCGCGTCGTCGCCGCGAGGCGGCTGACGAGGAAGCTCCCTATCCCTGCGACGAACTCTCCGAGCTTCTGCACGATCAGGTCCTCGTACGGCCGCAGCATATCCATGAACGGAAGCCGCTCGAGTAGCCGATCCAGTTCGTTGGTCTCGGCGATTTGTCGTTGCACCCACGGCGTCACCGAATTGCTGATGTCGATGGCCTGGGCGACTACGATCCCGGCGAGGCCCATCAGTGGTACCACTATGATCACAAGGACCGCCAACGTGGTAATGACCGACGCCAGCGCCTGCCTCCCCCGCAGCACCTTGACCAACCACCGGTACAGCGGGTGCACCAGTCCGCTCATAATCGCGGCCAAGAGCACCGCCATCAGAAAGCCGCGCACCATGGCGAAGAAGATGAGCGAGATCCCAATGACCAACAGGATCAGGAATACCTTCTGGAACTTGTCTGTATCGTTGGGAGTCTGCGCCATGCTCCGCACTCCGTGAAGTGAGTTGACCTGCAATATGGGGCTGGTGGCGGTTAAAGGTGCGGCACGGAGGGGCGAACCCGCAATGGAATACAGAATTCTATTGCGTGGCCGGCCAGGCCCTTCTATCGTGTGAAGCATTAAAGGGGGGGCATTGGGTTCCTGGGAACGGCACGTCGCCAGTTTTCTCCACGCTTTTCGACTGGACAGCATCAAGAGCAAGATCTTGGTGTTTGGCGTGCTCGCCACGCTCATTCCGTCGTTGACAACGACCTGGCTCTCCTACCTGCACAACCGACGGTCCCTCACGGAAAAGATCACGGCCGAGCTACAGAACATCAGCCGGCATAGCGCCCGGGAGACCGATCTGTGGCTCAAGGTGCGGTTCTACGACATGCGCGTCTTTTCCGCCTCTTTTGTCGTCACGGAGAACCTGGACCGCGTGCTGCGGGGGCAGCGACGCGGAGCCGTCGACGCCGAGGCCGTGCGCCGTCTGGATGACTACCTCACCTCCGTCCAGGAGCGATCCACCGATTACGAGGAGCTTTCCATCATCGACCCCCAGGCAGGCGTTGCAGCCAGCACGGGTGGGCCGGAGAGTTTCCAACTACCGGAGAACTGGCTTACCGAAATTGCCGAGGTGGAGGAGATCCAGGGTGAGGTCTACTGGGACGAAGCCTTGACGCAGGTTGTGACGATGATCGCCGCGCCGATACGCGCGCCGGACGGCCGGTTCTTGGGAGCGCTCACCGCCAAGGTCAACTTCCGTACCGTCGATGCGGCCTTCCGCGATGCGGCCCTCGGCGAGACGGGACACGTCTATCTGCTCCAACGGGACGGCACCGTCATGGTGAGCTCCCGGATGGTGCCCGCCGCCCTCATGAACATCCAGTTGGCGGCACCGACCGTTAGGGAGTTGCTCGCCCTTCGAGGAGATGGCTCTCTCGAGTATACCGACCCCCAGGGGAACGAGGTCGTGGGTACGCTCGATCCGGTGCCCCAGCCGGATTGGGCGGTCGTGGCCGAGATCACGACGGAGGAAGCCTTCGTCCAGATCACCGAGCTGCAGCGGCAGACGTTCTTGATCGTCTCGACCCTGCTCCTGACTGTCGGCTTCATCGCGTACGTGCTGGTGCTCACGATCGTGCGGCCGCTGGATCGTCTCTCGACCGGAGCTGCCCGCGTCGCCGGGGGAGACTTGGACGTCGACCTCCCCGTGGTTACCCGGGGCGAGTTGGGTTACATGACCAAGGTGTTCAACGCGATGGTGACGCGGCTGCGGAACGGACGTGAGGAACTGGAGAAGCTGTCCGTGACCGATGGACTGACCGGCCTGTTCAACCGGGAACACCTCATGGTCACCCTGACCATGGAGATCGCCCGGGCCGACCGGCAGGAAGAGGCCTTCACCATCCTGATGATCGACCTCGATCATTTCAAGAAGTACAACGATTCGTACGGCCACCTCGCCGGCGATGAGGTCCTCTCCAAGATGGGGACCGTTTTTACCGACTGCATACGCGAAGTCGACTATGCGGCGCGATACGGGGGTGAGGAGTTTCTCATCATGCTGCCGCAAACCGCACTCCCCGGGGCCGTCGAGGTCGCGGAACGCATTCGCAAGCGGATGGCCGAGGAGACCCAGTCGGATGAGAGAGAAGTGTCGCTCACGCTGAGCATCGGTGTGGCCGAGTACCCTAAGCACGGAGATACGACACAGGCTCTCATTGCGGCGGCGGATGCCGCGCTGTATCAGGCCAAGCGACGAGGTCGCAACCGGGTGGTCCGCGCAACGGCGCAGAAAGGCGAATCAATCACCCGAGCACGGGGGAAGCAGGCAAGAGGACGAAAACGCTCCTGAGGCTTATCGATTGGCGCCGCGGATCAGCGAGTGGAAGATCCAGCCGCTGCGGCCGTCACCCCCCCTGAACCGTACCCACTGATCCTTGTACGCCAGCCCCACGAGTTCTGTACCGGTGGGCAGCGTAAACAGAATCTTGAAGTTCAGTCCGGGGCCTTCCCGTACATTGCTGGTTCGCGCCACTTCCATCTGGAGCGGTATGGCGAACAACAGCTCCCCTGCCCTTCGAGGCAGGTCGTCTCCGCCTAGGCGTCCCTGGCCGATGTTCACCAGACTCATGGCCTGGCTCGCGAGGTAGAGCGAGCCGCCGTAGTTCTCATTCTCGAACTCCCGGGCGCTCATCTCCAGAAGCTGCTCGGCCTGGAACACCTCCGGGCCAGGCTCGGCCGCGGCTTCCCGTACGGCCTTCAACGCGATTTCGGCCTCCGCCATGGTCGACGCCGCCTCGGCCCGGCTCTCCACGCTCTGGAGCTTGGCCTTGGTACGCACGACCTCTTGGATCGCCTCCTCGAGGTTGGTTTGCAACTCCGCAACCTGGGCGCCCTTCCCCAGGAGACGCAGTTGCAGCTCCGCCACTTCCTCCCGCAGGTCACGAATCTGCTCGGCCTGGCGATCGGCCGCCCCGGAATCAACCGCGGGAGGGGAATCCTCTGGCTGGAGTGCGATCTCGGCCTGCTGCGTGCGCCCGGCGCAGCCCATTATGAGCACGCACCAACCCAGCAAGGGGAGCACCGGCAACCATTTGATGTGACAGAGCTTACGGATCGGGGTCAGCACCATGGGGTCTCTCCGTAATCGCCGTGGCCTGCAGCGACCCGGCACGACCTGCACAGTATACGCACGGTGCCGGCGCGGGCCCGTGACGCTGGACACCAACGCCGGTGCGAGCACCCCTGACCCAATTGGACGTCTTCTATCGACGTGACCGCAACGCCTCGAATCCGACGTGGCCGACGAGATCCCCCCACCACCAGTGCACCCCGTCTGGCGTGGACAACGCGTAGTCGGGATGGCGGGTCAAGTACTGATCCAGCGACTCGACGGCCCCATCGAGATCCCCAATGAGAACCCGCATGAACGCCTCCTGCACCACGAGACTCATGGTTGGATCGGCGACGGGGTCGCCGAGGGCCCGATCCAACACGCTGCGCGCACTGTCGGCGAGCCCGGCGCGCCCGAGGATGCCTGCGACGAACAGCATCCCCGAGCGGCTCTGGAATCCCTGTTGAGCTTCCGGAACCAACGCGAGCATCTCTCCATACATGCGCCACGCGGCGTCGACGTCGGGCCGAACGGCCGGTAGGGTCATGTTCAGCAGCCCACAGCCGTAGAACATGGGAGCCTCCGGAAAGCGATGCCGTCCTTCCCCGCACCACCTCTGAGCACCGTCGGCCTGTTGCAGTTCGTAGAAGCTCGCAAACGCCCGGTAGAGGATGTCATCCGACTCAGGTAGATATGCGTCCTCTTCATAGGCCCGCTGGGCCGTTTCGGCGGCTGCTACAACGTCGCCGGCCTGGACATAGAGATGACTCAGCGCGTTGTACGCACCGGCCCGGCTCGGGTCCGCTTCGATCGCATCTTCGAGATCCTGCCGAGCACGCTCCAACAACTCGTCGGCCCTGGCGGCGTCCTGTTCCACACCCAGGAACCACCTCCAATACCTAGCCGTTCCACGATATTGGAGCGCCGGGGCAGAACCCGGCTCCTTGGCGAGTGCTCTGTCGGCGTGATCCACTGCGCGCTCAATCCATCGGAGCATCTCGGAGGTGTCACCCTCAATCCGGGATCGCCGGTACGCGATATTCGCCCGAGAGGCCACCGGCACCGCCCAATCTGCATCGGCGGCCTCCGCCCGTAGGAGCATGGAATCGGCTCGCAGCAGTAATTCTCGTACGCCGGGTTCGTTCCCCACCTCCTCAAGGGATCCGGCTTCCCGCTGCAGCCGGTTCGCCCGCTGCACCAAAATCCACGCGGTCTCCCGCCCGCTGGTTTTTTGGCGCAGTAGATCAAGAACGCTTGCAGTGATCCGTCCCTGCAGGGCCAGGATTTCGCCGGGACCACTCAACACCGTGCGGCGCTGCGTCTCTACACCGCTGAAGCCGTCAACCATTCGTACGGTGACGCGGAGCGAGTCTCCAACGATCTCTACGGTTCCTTCGATGAGGCTGGGAACGTTGAGAGCAGCGGCGACAGAATCCCGCGATGCATCCGAGCCCTTGAACGGACTGACTCCGTTCCTCGACGTGACGTCGAGCACCGGAATTCTCCGGAGGGTGTCGATCAGGGATTCCGTGAGTCCATCGGCCAGTATCGCCAGATCCTCCACCTCTCCCACTGGATCGAAGTACAGCACCGCGAGACTTTGCTCTTCGAGTGTATCCTCCGCCCCCGTGCGGCTCCAACCGAACCAGATTCCCCAGGCACCCAGAACCAACAGCGCCAGCACCGCTACAACTCGTGACGGACGGCGACGGTGCAACACCTTCGCATACCTCGCTGCGAGGGTTCCGGGTACGCTCACCGGTTCGCTCATCGGACTTCCGGCTGGATCCGCCAGCGTGCGATGAAACTCGTCGGCGCCGGCAAATCGGTCCGCCGGTACCTTGGCCAGCGCCTTCATGACCGCCCGATCGACGAATTCCGGAACAGTGTCGCGCAAGATCGAGAGCCGGGTGGGACGTTCGGTGAGCAGCTTCGCAATCACCGCTTGGACTGTCCCACCCGTGTGAGGGGGCTCGCCGGCCAGCATCTCGTACAGCACGGCCCCAAGGGAGTAGACGTCGCTCCGCGCGTCGATCTGGTGGTCACCGGTTGCCTGCTCCGGACTCATGTACTGTGGCGTCCCCAACGACAGCCCGGTCTCCGTCAAACGCGGTCCCCCTGCGTTCCGGACGGCGAGGGCGATGCCAAAATCCGCAACCACTGCTCCACCCTCGGAGAGCAGAATGTTCCCGGGTTTGATGTCCCGGTGTACCACGTTCCTGGCATGCGCATACGCCAGGGCCGCGGCGATGTCGCCGATGATGTCGATCGACTCCTCAATCGGCAGCTGCCTCTCGCGATCGAGCCGTGCCCGCAACGTCTCGCCCTCGACGTACGGCATCACGTAAAACAGAAAACCATCCACTTGGCCGGAGTCGAACAGTGGAAGGATGTGGGGATGTTGCAGATTGGCGGTGACACGGATCTCGTTGAGGAAACGACCTCCTCCGAGGACGGCGGCCAGTTCGGGCCGCAGCACCTTTACGGCGACCCGGCGGTCGTGTTTGACATCGCGGGCCAGGTAGACGGTCGCCATGCCGCCGCTCCCCACCTCTCCCTCGATGACGTATTGGCTGGCAAACGCGGTCTTGATGTCTTCAAGGAGGTCCCGCACGGGCCGATCTCGCGTGCTCTTTCCTCAAGAATACGTCGGGGGTCGGGGACCAGCCAGCGAAGAAGGGTGGGTTGGCGTGGCTAGCGCTGACTCGAGCCTCCGGAGCGCCTCCGCGACGGACTCCGGAGCGGCGGCACCACCGTGAGGTTGCGGGACCTGGAGTTACCATTGCGGCTAGTGTACGACCCGTACCACGAGCAGCTCTCTCGCGGCGCAGTGCCACGCAGGAAAACCTCTCGCTCACCACGACACCCGTACCCGGCCCGGAGCCCGGTTTCCCGATTCACCGACACCACTTCCACGCCAGAGGGCATCGAGAAATCTTCTGCACCGTTGGGTCCAAGTGCACCCCGTAGGAAGGAAGCAACCATTGGGAGGGCAGCTCGCGATCCCGTGAGGTTGGTGCTCCGACCATCGTCGAAGCCCACCCACACGCCGACTGCCAACGACGGCGTGTAGCCGATGAACCACGCGTCTCGGAAATCGTTGGTCGTGCCGGATTTTGCTGCCACCGGGCCACGGAAACCCCAATTACGCAACGATCGTCCGGTGCCCCGCTCCACCGCGCCGCGGAGCGCAGAGGTCACTAGGTACGTCTCGGCGGCCGTATACACCTGTTCTCCGGCCGCTTCGTACCGGTTCACCACGGTACCTTCGGCGTCGAGGACGCCGAGCATCGTGTGGACGTCGGACCGATATCCGCCGGCGGCGAACACCCCAAATGCCCGCGTCATCTCGAGCGGCGTTACTTCCGACGCACCGAGGGCGAGACTCGGAACCGGAACCAGCCGGCTTTCCAGTCCCAACTTGCGACCGGTTTCCACTATGCGCTCGGGTCCCACCTCGAGTCCGAGTCGCGCAAACGGCACGTTGAGGGATCGCTCCAGCGCCTCGCGGATGGTCACGCCCCCGCGAAACTCTCCGTCGTAGTTGGTCGGCTGCCAGAGCCCCGCCGGCGTCTCCACCGACAGCGGCTCGTCCTGCAGCACGGTCGCCAAAGTGTTGCCGTCCCGCTGCGACAAGGCGGCCAGGGCCACGATGGGCTTGAAGGAGCTCCCCGGCTGGCGGCGCGCGTTGACTGCACGATTGAATTGTGACGACCCGTAGTCTCGTCCTCCCACCATTGCCAAGATCTCACCTGTGCGAGGGTCGAGGGCCACGAGTGCCGCCTGGAGCGGTGCGTCTTCGCCGGCGATATAGGGGTAATCCTTTTTCAGGCGAGCGAGACCGCCGGCCACCGCCTGCTCGGCCACTCGCTGCAGCTCCATATCCAGGGTCGTGAAGACCGACATGCCCCGCTGCAGCGCCTTCCGCCCGTGTGTTGCCGCGAGTTGCTCGGAAACGTAGTCCACGAAGTAGCGACCGCTCCGAGTGCGCTTGGCCGCTCCCCGCAAACGCAACGCAGCCCTTTTTGCTTCGGCATGCGTGCGTTCGGAAATGACCTCTTGCTCGAGCATGACGTCGAGGACCAAGTTGCGTCGCTTAGTCGCCGCTTCGGGACGCCGCACCGGGGAGTAGAGATTCGGGCCCCGGATGATGCCGGCCAACAGCGCCGCCTCGCCTGTATTGATCTGGCTTACGTCCTTGCCGAAGAAATGCTGCGCGGCGCGTCCCACGCCGTGGAGGGCCAGCCCGTCATCGTGTCCGAAGTACACCTCGTTGAGGTAGGCCTCCAGGATCTCTTCTTTGCTGTACCGTCGCTCCAGGGTCCTTGCCATCGCCATGTCGCGGAGCTTGCGGATCGGTGACCGCTTGTTCGACAGGAACAGGTTCTTGGCCAGCTGTTGAGTGATTGTACTCCCGCCCTGGACGACTCCCGCGGCGCGTACGTTGGCCACCGTCGCACCGGCGATCCGCTTGAGGTCCAGTCCACGGTGTTGGAAGAACCGCTGGTCCTCGATAGACAACACGGCGTCGATCAGATGTTGTGGCATGTGGGCGAGGGGAACGGGAATGCGCTCCTCCCGGGCCGAGCCGTACACGCTGCGGATGAGCTCCGGCTCCAAGCCGACGAACCGAAGCCGCCGGCCACCTGCATCCTCCACCGAGGAAACAGTACCTCTCCGGCCGAGGCGGATCCGCGTCGTCCCGCCGGGATCGAGATTGTCGTGGCGACGGAACGCCCGCCGTCCGATGACCCACTCCCGGGAGCCGCGGTAGTACTCCCCGACCGCCACGGCCCGTCGTCTGACCGGGCGATATCCCAGCCGCTGGAGATGGGCCTCGACGCGTTCCCGGTCGATCTCCATGCCCGGGTAGAACACTACCGGACGGGCGTAGAACTGGGTGGGGGCCTCGAACATTCCCGGGTCCAGGCGGGCTCGTACCAGCGCCTCGAGGCCGATCAGACTCATCACCGCCACCGGGGTCACAAAGACGACACCGAGGACGATTCTGGCCTTGGAATGGCTCCGTACCCATGCCACCACGCGCATGCTGGCTCCCAGGAGTTGGGGATATCCTCCCTACGAGCTTGGATGCCCCAGCGTTTCTGAATGTTGCAAATCCCGTGAAACGCCGGGGGATGGCTCCACAGGACCCGACCCACCGTGAACAAGGTTTCACGGCCCAAGTCGAACACTCCAGTCTCCGCGGAGTAGGAAGACGGCAACGAGGACCCGAAGCCCCATGAAGACTTTGATGAAGCCCCAACCCATCGTGCTCCTCTCCGTCCTGGCAGCCTGCGGCGACGCTGCTTCAACCGCGTCGGCACCGGTGGTGCGGGACAGTGCCGGAATCACCATCGTTGAGAACTTTGCGCCTATGTGGCGCGAGGGAGAAGCGTGGCGCCTATCTCCGGAGCCAATCGACGATATCGGCGTGGTCGACGGCGATCCCGCCTACCAGCTTTTTCAGGTCAGCGTGGCAGTTCGGCTCAGCGACGGATCGGTTATCGTGGCAAACCGGGGTTCCCACCAACTCCGGTACTTCGATGCCGGGGGCTCACACCTAACCTCGGCAGGCGGTCAGGGAGGCGGGCCGGGTGAGTTCGCGGACTTGCGCTGGGTGGGCCTGATGCCGGGTGATTCGGTTATCGCGTACGATATCGCCCACCGCCGGCTCTCCGTGTTCGACTCTCACGGCATCTTCCAGCGTTCGGCAACCGTCCAGGGGCCCCAGTTCTTCGCGCACGGGGTGTTCGCCGACGGCTCGGTGTTGATGTACCGGCCGGAAAACAGGGAGGAAGGGGTCACTCGACGCACAATCATCGCGGTACGGTACGGGAGCGACGGGATCCTTCTCGATTCCATTGTGTCTCTTCCGGGACCGGAATTGGTGATCGAGTCCAAGGAACGAACGCTCCCGCGGGGCGGAGGGGTCTACGCCTACTGGACATCGCAGGATCTGGTATTCGGTCACAACTCGGTTCTGGCTGTCGCCGGAATGCACCTCTATGCCGGCACGCAGGATCGATACGAAATCGACGTGTGGGATACGACCGGGACAATGGTCACAAGCGTGCGGGCCGCACACGAATCCGTTCCCGTCACGCAAGCACAGGTCGACGCCTACAAAGCCGAGGCGTTGGCAGCATCTTCCGGAGAGCATGGCGCCGAAGAGGATATCGCCGAACACCGGAAGTCTTTGGAGGAAGCACCCCACAGCGAAGTATTCCCCGCCTACGGATCGATCGTGATCGATGCCGAGGGCAATCTGTGGGTCGAGGTGTATCGGCCACCAGGAGACGACCATCCTCGGTGGACCGTGTTCGACGCGGGACACCGCATGTTAGGCACCGTCGAAACCCCTCAGAATTTCACCGTGTTCCAGATCGGTGCCGACTTTATCCTCGGCAAGTCGACGGACGACCTCGGCGTGGAGCACGTGCAGCTCTACACCCTGATCAAGCCCCGGTAGGCAAGAAAAAGGGCGGCTGGTGGGCCGCCCTTTGCGTGCACTGCAGTGTGGTTATTACCCGCCTTGGCGTCTGCGAACCCCTCGTTGATCCTCTCGCGCCGCCAAGTCGATCTCGAACTGCTCGCCATCCACAACCAGCAGCGCGAACTGCGTGCCGTTGAACGTGATGGTCACGTCCCGCTCGCGAACCTCGTCCCCATTCGGGCCGTTGACGATCGTGACCGTGATGTGGCGGGTGATGGTCCCTGACTCAGGCCACGGATTCTCCGCTCGGGGCAAGAGCCTCACCACGTTTACGATCGTTCCCGTCATGACCATCCCGTAGCTGCGGGTGCCGTTCTCGTCCGTGTGTTGGCTGCGGGTCGAGGTGCCGGCGGTGGTGCCGTTCCAGGTGCGGCTCGTCTCTTGTAGTTCCAACCCGGTCACCCACATGTCGCGGCTCCGGGTCCCGGTCGCTGTCCAGTTGTCCCGCTCGATCGCGCCGCTCATCTCGGACACGATGTGTACCGACGCGGTGGTCTCTGGATTGTAGGCATCCTGCGGATCCCCAGCGGCGTCGAAGAACTCCACCGTCCGGGAGAAGTTCCGCGGTGGTGCCGCAACGTCGAGGTACACCCCCGACGCTTCCGCCGTGCCCAAGGACAGAGCCATCTGCTGAACGTCCTCGATCACCGCATCCGCCACCACCAACGCCAAATCCTCGTTTATGGCCTGGTCCAGTTCCGACGGACCATTGGCGTCATTGCAGGCGCCGAGAGCCACTGTCATGAGCAGCGCCAGGCTGCCGGTGCGTGCCAGTTTCATAAAGTCTATCCTCCTCAATGAGCCATTTTGGGAGCTTGGCGCTTCTCCGCCACGCTCTGTCCGTGAGACGACGGACGGCTCACCGCGTTAAGCGCTAATTCCGTCGAGATCCTAACCTCGCATCATTGTTGATGTTGGACCTCCTAGATGCACCCGGAGGTCGATCTCAAGCCGTGATCCCGGTCACCCCGGCCGCGTGATGATTTGCCGGAAGCGCCCCTGTACGTCGAGCGCCGCACCAACCATCTTTTCCACTCATTCCAGATCCACCGCCTCGTATCCACGGAGTACCACCATGACCTGGTTTACCACGCCCTTCGTCCTCGCCGCGACGATCGGAATCGGATCGGCCGCCGCACAGGGCCCCAATATTCACGACACGCGCCTCCTCAGCCAGCCGGCGATCAGCCAGTCCCATGTCGCGTTCGTCTATGACTCGGACATCTGGGTCGCCGGCCGGGACGGCAGCGGCGCACGCCGCCTGACTACACACATCGGGACGGAGGCCGGACCCCGCTTCTCCCCGGACGGCCAATGGATCGCGTTCAGCGGGCAATACGACGGCAACACAGACGTCTTCATCGTCCCAACGGCCGGGGGAGTCCCCCAAAGACTAACCTGGCACCCGGGCGCTGACGTCGCCCTGGGATTCATCCCGGACGGCTCGGCACTGCTGTTCCGCTCGGCGCGGTCGGTGCACACCAACCGGCACACCCAGCTGTTCACGGTACCTCTCGAAGGCGGAATGCCCACGCGGCTTCCCATTCCCCACGCGTTCAAGGCCACCTACTCTCCCGACGGCAACTACATCGCGTACGTGCCCCTCGGGGAGCGGTTCAACCAGTGGAAGAACTACCGGGGCGGCACGGTCACGAGGATCTGGATCTACAACGTCGCGACCCACGCCGTGGAGGAGATTGCCCAGCCGGAGGGACGCAGCAACGACACCGATCCCATGTGGCTCGACGGCGAGATCGTATTCCGTTCGGACCGCAACGGCGAGTTCAATTTGTTCACATTCGATCCGGGAACGAAGGCGATCAACCAGATCACCCAGTATGAGGACTTTCCCATCCTCAACGTGACAGAGGGTGCCGGAAGGATTGTCTACGAGCAGGCCGGTTATCTCCACGATTTCGATCCGGCGACCTCAAGTGTGTCGCGCATCCAGATCGGCGTTGCCGCCGACTTGAACGAAACACGATCGCGGTACGTGAGTGGCAACCGTTACATCCGCGATGCCACCATCGCGCCGAACGGCGCCCGGGCCGCATTCGAGTTTCGCGGCGAGATCGTCACGGTCCCCGCGGAGCACGGCACCCCGCGCTACCTCACCGAAACGCCCGGCATGCACGAGCGGTCCCCGGCTTGGTCCCCCGATGGGAAGTCGATCGCCTACTTCTCGGATGCCTCCGGCGAATACGAGCTGCACATCGCGAGCCAGGACGGCAGGGACGACGTACAGACATTCGAACTAGACGGCGCGGGCTTCTACGACAATCCAAAGTGGTCGCCGGACGGCAGTAGGATCAGCTTCCGGGACAACTCGTGGTCCTTGTTCGTCATCGAGGTAGAGTCCGGGCGGGTCACGAGGGCTGCGTCACAGGTGCTCTACGGGCCCGTCAACACCCTCACCCACAACTGGTCTCCAGACTCTCGCTGGATCGCGTACACGCTGTCATCACGGACCTATCACCAGACGATCTACGTGTATTCCGTCGAGACGGGGGAATCCCATGCGGTCACGCAAGGTATGAGCGTCGCGGCCGAGCCGGTGTTCGACGCCAGCGGGAAGTACCTGTACTTCTCCGCGTCCACGGATGCCGGTCCCGTGGTGCAGTGGTTCGCCCAGAGCAACGCCGGCATGCGCCTCACCAACGGCCTGTACATGGCGGTGCTGGCGGCGGATGTGCCGTCTCCGCTCAAGCGCCGGAGTGATGAAGCGGTGGAGGAGCCGGAAGAAGAATCGGAATCGGAGGAGGACGATGTCCAAGTTCGGATCGATTTCGAGGGAATCGATCAGCGCATCGTCGCCCTACCGGTGCCTCCGGCATTTTACTACGGCCTCACCCCGGGCGCGGACGGCCAGCTCTACTATCTCCGGGCCGATGCCATGGGCGGGTTCGGCCAACCGCTTGGGGGAGCCGCCCTCAATCGCTTCGAGCTCTCCACCCGTGAACAAGAGACACTGCTGGCCAGTGCGACACAGTTCCGCATGAGCGCGGACACCAAGAAGTTGCTGGTCCAATCGAGCGGTTCGTGGATGATCGCCGCCGCCGGGAAGATCACCCCGGGAGACGGCAGGTTGGCGACCGACGACGTCGAGGTGCGCATCGATCCCCGTGCCGAGTGGGAGCAGATCTTCGACGAAGCGTGGCGCATCAATCGGGACTACTTCTACGATCCCAACATGCACGGTGCCGACTGGCCGGCCATGAAGCGGAAGTACGCGGCCTTCCTGCCGGACGTCGCCACGCGATCGGACCTCAACCGGGTCATGCAGTGGATGTTCTCGGAACTCGCCATCGGACACCATCGCGTGGGGGGCGGCGACCGGATCAACCGTCCCGACAACGTCCCCGGTGGTTTGCTCGGTGCGGATTTCGAGATCAGCGACGGGCGCTATCGATTCAGCAAGGTGTACGGTGGGCTCAACTGGAACCGCAACCTGCGCTCGCCGCTCACGGAGCCGGGAGTGGGAGTCGTGGCCGGTGAGTACCTGCTGGCGGTGAACGGCAGCGACCTGCGATCGCCGGAGAATTTGTTCAGCCGCTTCGAGAACACGGCCGACAAGATCGTGGAGATCACCGTCGGCCCGAACGCCAACGGATCCGGTTCCCGCGCCGTGCAAGTGGTGCCCGTCGCCAACGAGGGCGCGCTGCGGAACCGAGATTGGGTCGAGGGGAATATCCGCAAGGTGCACGAAGCGACGGACGGGCGGGTGGCATATGTGTACGTGCCCAACACCGCACAGCCCGGGTACGATTACTTCCGCCGGTATTTCTATCCGCAAGCCGACAAGGACGCCATCATCGTCGACGAGCGCTACAACGGCGGCGGGCAACTCGCCGACTACTATATCGACGTGCTCAACCGGCCGGTGGTGAGTTACTGGGCGACGCGCTACGGTGAGGACATCAAGACACCCATCGCATCGATCCAGGGCCCCAAGGCGATGATCATCGACGAGACCGCCGGGTCCGGCGGGGACTTGCTCCCGTGGATGTTCCGCAAGTTCGACATGGGTCCCCTCATCGGGAAACGCACGTGGGGTGGACTGGTGGGTATCCTGGGCTTCCCGGTCCTGATGGACGGTGGCGGCGTTACGGCACCCAACCTCGGAATTTGGACGGAGGACGGGTTCATCGTGGAGAACGTGGGCGTGCCGCCGGACATCGACGTCGAGTACACGCCGGCGGAGGTCATCGCCGGACGGGATCCCCAACTGGAACGGGCCATCGAGTGGGTGCTGGCGGAGCTGGAGCGCAATCCTCCCCAGAAGCCCACGCGGCCGGCGTTCCCAATTCGCGTGCGCCGGGAGCCGTAGAGTTCGATCATGGATCCAGGCCCGTTCATTGCCCTCTTTTTCGCCACCCCGGCCATAATTGCCGCGGTTGGAGCCATCTGGCTGGGCTCGAGAGCTCTGCGCATCTGGAGCAAGCGCCGCGGGCGCATGTACGAGTTGATCGATGAGCTGGAAGGAGAGGTCGCGGAACTCCAAGAGCGCGTGGATTCCCACGAGAGGCTGCTACAGCAGCATCAAGATCGGAGGAGACTCAATTCGGAGTGACGCGCGCCAGCCCCTGGCGCGCATCCTCCACGATCGCGGCAAACACCGGATCGGAGTCGATCCACACTGAGAGGAATCGCTCGTAGTGACGGCGTGCGGTGTCGCCGTCACCTCTGGCCTCGTAAATGTGCCCCCGGCGCCAGTGGGAGAGGGGTAGGAAGACGATGGCCTGGGCCCCCGCGTCATCGAACGAACCATACCACCGGAGCGCTTCGTCGAAGCGACCCGTGGCTTCCAGGACCCGAGCCCGAAGGTACCGCTCGTGCACTTCACTGTGGAATACCGACGACGTGGCCATCGAGTACCAGATGTGGGTCCGGAGGGAATCCAGGTGTTCCGCCGCGTCAGGCATCCGATCGTCGTGCCACGCGATGGTGGCGCGGATACCCAGGGCCAAGTCCGGAACCAGCGATCCCGTGCCCACCGGGCTGCCCAGATCCTCCAACTCTCGACTCCGGGCCAGGGCCGTGCCGCCATCGCCCAAGACGGCGTTGAGGACCCCCAGCAGGTAGAGCCGAAAATGCTCGTGCAGTCCGTCGTGGCCCGTGAACCAGGTGCCGCGGGCGGCGCTGGGCGGCACGGCTGTCCCGTCGAGCGTCCGGAGCCTGTCCCGATACGAGCGCCACGTGTTCGTGTCGGAGGGCAGATCCGGCACGACCGAGAGGAGGCTGCGGGTCTCGAGCGCACGGACCGGGTCGAGGATTTCCATGGTGTCCAGCAGCGCCGTGGCCCGGCTCCAGTGCCCCTGGCCGATGGCGAAATACGCCAGCCATTCATAACCGAGGGCTCTTACCTCGAGGGAACGGTACCCGTCGGTCATTGGTCGAACCAGCCGTTCCCCAATGACCGGATCTCCAAGGAATGCCGAGGCGCTCCACGCGGCCTCCACGAGCACGTCGTCGTTGGCATCGGCCAGATCAGCGGCGACCCGGTCCCGCAGTGATTGGTCGTCGCGGCTGAACGCCTGCAAGACCCGCATCTCCAACGCGCGATCCCCCTCGGGCACCAGATCGATGGCGCGGCGCGCCGCCGCATCGAGGGCGTCGAGGTTGCCTTGGCTCGCCTCCAGCCGGGCCAAGTGGACGTATGCCCCGACCCGTTCGGGCTCCAACGCCGCCAAGCGTTCCCACGCCTCCCGGGACCGCTGCAGGCCGGAACCAGTGAGTGCCCCGTAATGCATCAGTATCTCGCCGAGCTGGGACCAGGCCTCCGCGTCTTGCGGGTAGGTCCCGATGATCGCCCGGTAGAGACGCTCAGCACCGGCAGCGTCTCCCTGTCTCGCCGTGCGCTGTGCCTCCAGCAGTCGGCGGTCGCGTTCCGAGAGTCGATCCGCAAACCGCACCGCCTGCTCTGCCGCATCCTGTCCCACATCCGCCTGGAGCAGCCAGTCGGCGGCGACGCTGAGTTGATACCACGCCAGAGCAAAAGTCGAATCAACCCCGACCGCCTCCTGAAACGCGGCAGCGGCCTCGGTATATGCCGCGCCGCGGAGGGCGCGAATCCCCCGGAGGTACGATTTGAGCGCCGGGAGAGAGCTGGTCGTGACGAGGGCGAGTTGTGTGAGCCGGGCACTACTCGCCTCCTGCTGGCCCGCCAGGAGCTGCGCCGCCATGCCGTCCAGCAGGCCCAACACTTCGGTCGCTTCACCCTCGGCGGACGCGTGGATCACCGCATCGGCCCCACCATCCTGCCGGTAGAGCGACGCGTCGAGCCGCAGCACCTCACCACCCACCTGCACGATGTTGCCGAGCACGAACAGATCGGCATCCAGCTGCGACGCGATGCGACGACCCGCTGCGGGATCCACCGCCCCTGATCCCTCCTCGCGGCCGACGGTGCCGAGCACCACCCGCGGGTCCACGCTGCGCCAGTTCCCCGCGCCGTCGAGCTTGGTGCTGAGCAGATCCACCATGCCCTCGCCGAGGTAGGCGAACTCGCCACTGCCCCTGACGGAGAACGGCAGCACCGCGAACCGGGTGACCTCCGGTGACGGCGAGGCACCTTGGCCTCCGAACAGCGCCCAGCCACCTGCTACCACTGCCACCAGGCCCACCATCGCCGTGGCGGTCAACGCCACCGGCCTATGCCAGGGCACCGCATGCGTCTCGGCATTGAGCAGCGCACGGGAGAATGCCGACGCGTCGTGCCAGCGTTTTGCCTGCGACCACGCAAGCGCGCGCTTGAGCACCGGTTCGATGGCCGCCGGAACGCCGCTCCAATCTCCCTCTTGGACATCGGTGGCGAACGACCACCGGCGACCCGTGAGGCATTCGTAGAGCACCAGGCCCACTGCATAGACATCCGTTGCCGGGGTGACCGGCTGGCCGCTCGCCTGTTCGGGGGGCATGTAGCCGGGTGTCCCGATCGCCGCTCCCGTGATCGTCAGGCCCTCGCCCGCCGCTTCACTCACGGCCCGGGCGATTCCGAAATCGGCGACCATCGCGTGTCCTCCCGACGTGGAGATCAGCACGTTGGAGGGCTTGATGTCCCGATGGACGATCTCCTTCCGATGGGCGTATTCGAGGGCGCTCAAGATGTTGCCCGTGATGCGGAGAGCGTCCCGCGGGGGGAGAGGTCCGCCGCGCTGGAGGCGATCCCACAGCGTGTCGCCTTCCACATACGGCATCACGTAATACAGCAACCCGTCGGCGGTGCCCGAGTCGTAAAGCGGCAGGATGTGGGGATGCTGCAATCCCGCAGCGATCTCGATCTCCCGGAGGAACCGATCGGCCCCGATCGTGACCGTCAGATCGGGACGGAGCACCTTGATGGCCACGTTGCGGGCGTGTTTGATGTCCTCGGCGAGGAACACGGTGGACATCCCCCCGGTGGCCAGCTCCCGGAGCACCACGTAACGCCCCGCCAGCTCGGCGGCGAGCCGGGGGAGGATGTCCGTCTCGTCGTGAGGCGTCACGTCGAGGGGGGTGTCACGATCGTGTGCCTGGAGGAGCGACGTGACCTCGTTGTACAGATCGGTGTCACCGGCGCATTCGGCCAACAGAAACGCCGCCCGAGCGTCGGGTGTCTGGTCGAGTGCCGCATGAAAGAGCTCCTGCACTCGGGCCCAGCGTTCGGAGCTCATGGTGGGATCTGTCATTCAGGCCAAGTCACGGTCGGAGCTTCTCTAGGCACTGCATCCTTGTCCTGGATCGCTGCGCCACAAAGATGCAGTCCCAAGGTGGAGAAGGCCAGTCGCTAGCTCAGCAAATCCGCGAGGACATCGATGTCCCCAACGTGGTTATACAAACCAGGTGACACCCGCAGGCGATTGCCCGCCACCGTGATTACGACATTTCCGGCTCGAAGCTTGTCCCGCAGGCCGCCTGGCTCCTTCACCGCGAACGCAATGATGGGGGACCGATCGACCTCCGGCGTGATGCACTCGAAGCGGTTGGGATCGAGGCGCGCCCGGAGGTGTTGGTTCAGGCGTACCGAGTGCCGCAACGCCGCGTCGACGCCGATCTCGTGAACGACCTTGAGCCCCTCGTAGACGGCACAGTACGCCAAGTAGCTCACGTGGCCGGGCTGGTACCGGCTCGCGTCGGTGGGCGCACTGTAGGTCAACGCGTCGTGTCGGGGATCGGGCGCTGGTACCCACGGCGGATAGTTGTACTGCACGTGCCCCGGAAACAGCCGGTCCGGCAGCGCCGTGCCCTGCAACTCGTCCCGCACGTACAGAAAACCGGCGCCATGTACGCCATAGAGCCACTTGTAACCGTTGCTCGCCGCGAAGTCGATTCCCAGTCGCCGCATGTCCAGGGGCACGATGCCAGCGGCCTGGATGATGTCGGCGTAGACCAGCGCGCCATGGGCGTGGGCGATGTCCGCCAGTTCCCGCATGGGCTCGATCCTGCCGTTGACGTTGGACAGGAGCGTGACGGCCACCAGCGCGGTCCGATCGTCGATGGCCGCCGCCATGTCCTCCAGCGCCACGTCCCAATCGCGGCCGCGGACGATGCGCACGTCGGCACCCGCGCGCTGGTAACCGACGAGGTTGTGGAGCGAGCCGCTGAAGTGCATGTCGTTGGTCACGACATTGCGGCCACGGCCAAGCGGATCAAGTCCATCGAGGACGATCTGCTCGCCCGCCTTGGTGCAGTGGACGAGGGCAATCTCCGAAGCTCGGGCTCCGATCAGCTCCCCAAACAGCCCCCCGACGTTCGCCTGCATTTCCGCCACATAGTCGCCCCGCCCCGCCCCCGGTCCGAGCTGCTGAAACGCCATGTAGCGTCGCAGCCCCTCCTCGGCAAAGGTGCCCAGGGGAGTTCCACCGGCGGCATTGAGGAATACGTCACTCTCGAGTCTGGGGAAGGCGGCCCGGAGGCTGTCCTGCCGGGTCGTGGTGGGTTTTCGCCACTCGTCGGCCCCAAGGACCGAGCTACCCAAGGCACCCCCCACTCCCGCCGCCAGGAACTCCCTCCGATTCATCTCCGATGTCTGCACAGCGCTGCCCCTTTCTCCGCAGATCGGGCGATATCAGCACTTCGGTACCCGCTATAAGTACGGATCGGTCCCGCCGATCGCTATCATGGCAGCTAAGTATACACCAAATAATGAGTTAACTGACAGCGATGCGATGACCGACGAGCTGGGAGTGGGCGGCCACGGGAGTCTGGCCGACCCTTGTTTTTTGGTATTCCACCGTGGAGGTTCAAGCGGCCCTCCAACCCAGGATGCGCATGAAGCTGTACACCAAGATCGCCATCGGACTCCTGGCCGGCGCCGTGGTCGGCATCGGGGTGAACATCATCGCCGCCCGGACCGGCTCGACCACCGGCGTGGACGTCGTGCGCGCCATCGAACCCTTCGGACTCGGATGGATCCGCCTGATCCAGATGATCGTCGTGCCCCTCGTGGTTGCGAGCCTCGTCGTGGGAGCGGCCAGTCTGGGCGACCTACGCACGGTTGGCCGAGTCGGCAGCAAGACGGTGGGGTATTACCTGATCACCACGAGCATCGCCGTGAGCATCGGCCTTATCCTCTCGAACATCGTCAAGCCTGGCCGAGGCATCAGCGCCGAGTCGCAACAGGCTCTCGCTGCGGAGTACGGCAACCAGGCTGAGGGAGCGATCGATCTGGCCCAACAGACCCCCTCGGTCGTGGACCTCCTGCTGGACATGATCCCGCGGAACCCCATCGGCGCCGCCGCCAACGCGGACATGCTTCCCCTCATCCTCTTCAGCATCCTGTTCGGCGTCGCCGCCACGACCATTCGGGAGGATCGCCGGCGCGCGGTCATGGGAGTCTTCGAGGGGGTGAATGACATTGCGATGCAGCTCATCCACTGGATCATGGTATTGGCACCGTACGCCGTCTTTGCGATGATCGCCGCGGTCACCGCCCGGTTCGGCTTCGAGATCCTGCAGAGCCTGCTGTGGTATACCGGAACCGTGGTGGTGGGGCTGTTATTGCACGCCTTCGGCACGTTCTCGCTGATTCTCCGGTTCGTCGCCCGCCTAAACCCCATTGAGTTCTTCAAGCGCATTCGCAATGCCCAGCTTCTGGGCTTCTCCACGTCGAGCTCCAGCGCGACGCTTCCCATCACGATGCAGGTCGCCGAGGAGAACGTGGGGGTGTCGAACAAGATCGCGAGCTTCGTGTTGCCCCTCGGTGCAACCGTCAACATGGACGGCACCGCGTTGTATCAAGGCGTTGCCGTGATGTTCATCGCCCAGGTCTTCGGCATCGATCTGAGTATCGGCGCGCAGCTCACCGTCGTGCTCACGGCCACGCTGGCGTCGATCGGCGCGGCGGGCGTCCCCAGCGCGGGCATCATCACGCTGACCATCGTGCTGACACAGGCCGGCGTGCCGCCCACCGGGATCGCGCTCATCCTCGGGGTCGACCGCATCCTCGACATGTTGCGTACCGCGGTCAACATCACGGGCGATCTCACGGGTGCAACGGTGATCGGCCAGTCGGAGGGAGAAAAACTGGACCTGAGCCGACCTGTGAATCAGGCGGAAGCGGCTTAGACTCCAGCGTGAGACCTTGATGGTTGATAATCGCGTTGCCATGAAATTCGTTTTCGAACAGATCCGCACCGGGGGCGACCGGAATTTCGCATACCTCATCGGGGACCGAGAGGCGCAGGCGGCGGCACTGGTTGACCCGTCGTACGAGCCGAAAGCCGTGGTGCAACGCGCAGAGGACCAGGGACTCCGCACCGAGTACATCATCAACACCCACGGCCACAGTGACCACACCAACGGCAACGCCAAAGCCAAGAAGTTGACCGGCGCCCCCATCGTTGCCTTCAAGAGTGCGAGCCCGAAGCCGGACGTCCCAGTCGACGACGGTCACGTCCTCATGGTTGGCTCACTGTCGCTGGAGTTGATTCACGTCCCCGGGCACAGTGAGGACCACATCGTCGTCCACCTGGAGCAGCAGCGCGTCGCCATCACCGGCGATCACCTGTTCGTGGGAAAGATCGGCGGTACGGGTACCGACGCCTCGGCGCGAACCGAGTATGCCAGCCTCCAGAAGATCCTCGATCGATTCCCCGATGACGTCACCATCTGGCCCGGCCACGATTACGGCTGTCGACCGTCCTCGACCATGGCGCTGGAGAGAGCGACGAATCCGTTTCTGCTCCGGATGGGCAACATCGACGAATTCCTGCAGCTCAAGCGCGATTGGGCCACGTTCAAAGCGGAGAACGGGCTGAAGTAACTCACTCCCGTCGTGCTTGCAGCGCCTGCCACTGGGCGAGAACATCCGCAAGCCCTCGCTCAACCGTTCCGATCGCCTCCACCACCTGGGACGTGGGTGCCAGGTCGGCGTTCTCCACCGTCCTGAGCAGGGAGCCGAGGCTGCCGTTGAGCCGCGCCAGGCCCGACTCGATCGTCGCCGCGTCATCGTCGCGGGAGGCGTTCTGGCGATCGGCGCGGAACGCCCGGACCGCCGTGAGGGCATCGAAATCTTCCTGGATCAGTGCGTACAGCTTCATCGATAGCTGGTGTTGTCGCGCCAGCTCGGCCGCCGGCGTTTTCACACGGGGATCCATCTTCACCGTGAGGGGCTGCGAAAGGGTTTCGCCGTTGGCCGTCAACCGCACCGTGTACTGCCCGGGGAGGACCCACGGACCGGTGGGTGTCACCGGCGTGTTCCCAGCGACCGCCGAGATGGGATAGCGGAACCGCAGCACCGCGGGCCGTGGGTAGTGGAGATCCCACACGAAGCGGTGGAGCCCAGCCTCGGCCGACAGCACCTGGGGCGGTCGTGGCCAGTAGTCCGGCACGTTCTGCCCTTCCAGCGGCGGCTCGGGCTCGTCGGCACTGGAGTAGCGGCGCAGCAACGCACCGTCCTCCGTGACAACCTCCAACGTCACCGGGCCCCGGGCGTCGTTCCTCAGGGTGTAATTGATGACGGCGCCGTCGGGGGGATTCTCCCCTGCCGGTTCGTCCGGCGGCAGTGGCGTGTCGGTGTACTTGTTCCAACGGAAGCGCCACGCCTGCTGCGGCTCGAAGAGGTGCGCATCGGCCTCGAGGGTCGCCGGCGTGATCTGCCGGAGCGGCGTGATGTCGTCGAGGATGTAGAATCCCCTGCCGTGGGTACCGAGCACCACGTCGTCGTCCTTGATGACGAGATCGCGAATCGACGTGGCCGGTAGGTCTATTCGCAACGACTGCCATTTGTCCCCGTCGTCGAACGACACGTACACGGTTTGCTCCGTACCCGCGAACAACAAACCGGGGCGCTCCGGATCCTCCCGCACCACGTTCACGTTACCGCCGTCGGGAATGCCGTTGGTGATGTGGGTCCACGTCGCGCCGCCGTCCCGGGTGCGATAGATGTGAGGACGGAGGTCGTCGAGGCGCAGCGTATTGATGGCCGCGTACGCCGTGTTCACGTCCGTGTGGGATGCGTCCATGAGGGACACCTTGGCCCACGGCCCCAGTTCCGGAGGTGTCACGTCGGTCCACGTGGCTCCCCCGTCACGCGTCACGTGAATCAAACCGTCGTCGGTTCCCACCCAGATGACGTCGATGTCCACGTACGACGGCGCGATGGTGTAGATGACACCGCGCCGGGACACCCGCGCCGCCGCCGTGCCGCGATACTTGCCGACGTTCTCAGGCACTTCCCACGTCTCGCGACTCAGATCGGGACTGATCTGGTCCCAGCTCTGCCCGCCGTTGGTGGTCTTCCAGAGGACGTTGGACGAGAAGTACAGCGTGTGGGGGTCCACCGGCGAGAAGAGGATGGGCATCGTCCGAATGATGCGGTAGCCGCCGTCGCGTAGCGGCCGCGGGCTCACGTCCTGCACCTGGCCGGTGCGGCGGTCGAATCGGGTGACTCTCCCGCCGTACACAATGTCCGGATCCAACGGATCGGGAGCGACGTAGCCGTACTCCGTGACGCCCACGGGGCTCCACTCCCTGAACGTGATCTGGCCGTGGTCGCCGCGGCTCTGGACGCACGCCGAGCCGCTCTCCTGTTGCCCGCTGCACACGCGGTAGGGAAACGCGTTGTCGGTGGTGACGTGATAGAACTGAGCGGTGGACTGGTTGTACCACGAGCTCCACGTCTCGCCGCCATTCACCGTGATGATGGCACCCTGGTCCGCGGCGATGAGCATGATGTCGGGATTGTCGGGGTTGATCCAGATGCGGTGATAGTCGTCTCCGCCCGGCGCACCGCGGATCGTCGTGAACGTGTGGCCTCCGTCGGTGGACTTCCACACCACGATGCTTCCCGTAAAGACGATGTCCGGATTGTGCGGGTGGACCTTGACCTCGGCAAAGTCGGAGCCCCGCTGCGTCACCCGTGAGTCGTCGTTAGTGAGATACCAGCTCTCGCCGGCGTCGTCGGACCGGTAGAGGCCTCCGTTCTGCCGGGACTCCACCGTGGCGAACATGCGACTCGGCATGCTCGGGGCCACCGTGATGCCGATGCGGCTGAGACCGTGCTCCTCGAACGTGGGCAGCCCCTCAGTGAGCCGGCGCCAAGTGTCGCCGCCGTCGGTGGACTTGAACATCCCGCTTCCCGGTCCGCGGAATACTCCGTTCTCCCACGGCCCCTCCCGGGCCTCCCACATCACCGCGTACACCGTCTGCGCGTTGCTCGGGTCGAAGGCCACGTCGACGCCGCCGGTGTTTTCATCTCTATAGAGGACCTTCTGGAAGCTCCGGCCGCCGTCCGTCGAGCGAAAGATCCCCCGCTCCTCGTTGGGGCCGTATGGATGGCCGAGGACGGCGACGAACAAGCGGTTGGGATCGTCGGGGTCCACGACGATCTGGGGAATCTGTTGCCCATCCCGGAGTCCCAGGTGGGTCCACGTCTCACCGGCGTCGGTGGACTTGTAGATCCCGTCTCCCGTCGAGAGGTCCGGCCGTTGGAGTCCCTCGCCGCTCCCCACGTAGATGATGTCGGGGTTCGACGGCGCCAGGGCGATGGCACCGATGGAACCCGTGGGCTGGTCGTCGAAGATGGGGCGCCAGATGCGACCGTAGTCGGTGGTCTTCCACACGCCGCCGTTGACGACGCCGATGTAGAACACGTTGGGCTGGCTCGGGATTCCCGCCGCGGCCTTGGTGCGGCCGCCCCGGTGGGGTCCGATGTTGCGCCAATGCATTTCGTTGAAGAGGTCGGCGTCGTACTGCTGGGCGGTGAGGGGCTCGCAGCCAGTCAAAGCCCCGAGACTGAAGGCGGCCAGTACGATTCGGCGTGCCGTGATTACAGGATTCTTCATTCTCAAATGGCTCGATCAAATGGGTGTTGGAAATGGTCAATGATTCTTTCCTCAGAACCCGTCTTCCACAAGACAGGACCGCACCTTGCATTTCCCCCGCTCTCTTGGTTCACTCCAAACAGCGGGATCGCGTCCCGGCCTCCTCCGGGCGCCGGTCTCCACGAAACCACTGAACGACATGACTATAAAGGAGACGCACATGCTCTCCACGGCACGCATTCCCTACGGTACCTGGGGAAGCAGCTATTTCCCGGCCTGGCAGACCTCCGCCCTCGCCGAGGTGAACATCGGACAGTTCGCCGGCGAATCCATGAACCGGATCATGGGGCTCCGGGGGGTCCCCACGAGCGCTCTCGAGTACCTCGTGTTGGGGTCCACCATCCCCTGGCACTGGAAGTTCTGGCAGGCGCCCATGGTGGCCGCCCTGATGGGGAACCGCATTCCCGGCTATCACGTGGAGCAGGCCTGCGCCACCGGACTCCAGGCCACGCTTCTCGCCGCCACGGAAGTCGAGATGGGCGCCAACGACGTGGTGGGCGTGCTCACGTTCGACCGCACCAGTGACTCGCCGGTGGGGGTGTTCCCCGAGCGGCGGGCCCACGAACGCACCATGGCGCTGGCCGATGTCTGGGACAACTTCGGGTTCGATCCCGCCACCGGGATGGCGATGATCGCCACCGCCGGCAACGCGGCCCGGAAGCACAAGCTCGACCGCCGGGAGATCGACGAGCTCACGTTCCACCGGTACGAGCAGTACTACGAGGCAAAGTCCAATGGTATCCTCGACCGGGTCCTCGTGCCCCTCGACGTGTTGAATGTCCAGGGACGTCCCCTGGGGCGCATCGACGACGACCTGGGCGTTCGGCCCGTCACGTTGGAGGGCCTCCGGGGCATGAACGAGTTGGACACCTGCGTAACCGGCGGCGGCCAGACCCACGCGTCCGACGGCATGGCGTGCCTCCTGGTGACCCACAAGGATCGGGTGGCGGACTTGAGTCCGAAACCGGAGATCGACATTCGCATCGTGGGCAAGACGGAGGTCCGGGCGCATCCCGCCTTCATGCCCGAGGCGCCGGCCTTGGCCGTGCAGAAACTCCTGAAGCGCCTCGACCTCACGATGGACGACATCGCGGTGGTGAAGAACCACAATCCGTTCAGCGTGAACGATGCGATCTTCTCGCGGATGTTGAACTACGACTGGCACAACATGAACAACACGGGCTCACCGCTGGTGTGGGGACACCCCCAGGGGCCGACCATGACCCGGGTGATCATCGAGGCGCTGGAAGAAGCCGTCGACCTCGGCGGTGGGAAGGTGCTCGTCTTCGGCTGCGCCGCCGGGGACATC
>JBDHAF010000011.1:0-52374 GCA_039588255.1 Gemmatimonadota bacterium
ATCGAGTTTGAAGTAATCTTTAGCCTCATACCCGGGCTCCCCGCAAGCGTAATGCGTTGGCAATCACCGACACCGAGCTGAAACTCATGGCGGCCGCGGCGATCATGGGGCTCAAGAGGAGGCCGAAAACGGGATACAGCACTCCCGCCGCAATGGGCACACCCACACTGTTGTAGACGAACGCGAAGAACAGGTTCTGCTTTATGTTCCTCATGGTGGCGCGACTCAGGCGCCGGGCCCGGACGATCCCCCGGAGGTCACCTTTCACGAGGGTCACCCCGGCACTCTCCATCGCCACGTCCGTGCCGGTTCCCATGGCAATGCCCACGTGGGCCTGGGCCAACGCCGGTGCGTCGTTGATGCCGTCGCCGGCCATGGCCACCACTCGACCCTCATCCTGGAGCCGCTTGACCACAGCCGCCTTTTGATCTGGAAGCACCTCCGCCACCACCTCGTCGATCTCGAGTTGCCGGCTCACGGCTTCCGCCGTGGCCCGGTTGTCGCCGGTCAACATGGTGACGCGAACACCTTCCCGATGCAGGTGCCGCAGCGCTTGCGCCGTCGTGTCCTTGACCGGATCGGCCACACCGAGGAGTCCGGCCGGTTTGCCGTCGACCGCCACGAACATCACGGTCTGTCCTTCCTCTCGCATTGCGCCGGCGGGCTCATCAAACGTTCCCGCGTCCATGCCGATCCCGCCCAGATAGTTGCTCGTGCCGAGGACGACGTCGCGGCCGTCCACGGTTCCGCGAACACCCATCCCGGTCGCCGACTCGAAGGCCTCCGGCGGCGCGAGGACGATTCCACGATCTTGTGCACCTGCCACGATCGCGGCGGCGAGGGGGTGTTCGCTCCCGCGCTCGAGGCTTGCCGACAGCCGCAGCAGTTCGGCGTCATCCCACCCCTCGGCCGCCACGACACGGACGAGCTCGGGCTTGCCGAGCGTGAGCGTTCCCGTCTTATCCACCACGAGCGTATCGACATCCCGCATGATCTCGATGGCCTCGGCGTTCTTGAACAACACGCCGAGTGAGGCCCCCTTCCCCGCCGCCACCATGATCGACATGGGTGTTGCAAGTCCGAGCGCGCAGGGACACGCGATGATCAGCACCGCCACCGCATTGATGAGTGCATGGGCCATGCGGGGTTCGGGACCGACGACCGCCCAAACGATAAAGGCAACCACGGCGGCGAGGACCACCGCCGGCACAAAGTATCCCGCCACGACGTCCGCCAGTCGCTGGATCGGCGCCCTACTGCGCTGGGCATCCGCGACCATCTGCACGATCTGTGACAGGAGGGTCTCGGCCCCCACCCGCTCCGCACGCATCACCAGCATTCCGGTCCCGTTCACCGTGGCACCCACCACTTTGTCACCCGATGCCTTTTCGACGGGAATCGGTTCGCCGGTGATCATGGATTCGTCAACGGCACTAGCGCCATCCACGACAATTCCATCCGTGGGAACTCGCTCGCCCGGACGCACCCGCAGCCGATCGCCTGGATGCACCTGGTCCAACGGGATGTCCTCTTCCGTGCCGTCATCCAAGAGCCGGCGGGCGGTGGTGGGCGCCAATCCGAGAAGCGCCTTGATCGCGGCCCCGGTGCGGTGGCGGGCGCGCAGCTCCATGACCTGACCCAGCAGCACGAGGGTCACGATCACAGCCGCCGCTTCGAAGTACACTCCCACTTCACCCACTTCGTTCCGGAACGATTCCGGAAAGATCCCCGGAGCGAGTGTGGCGACGACACTGTAGCCAAACCCGACCGCGACACCCAATGCGATCAGGGTGAACATGTTCAGATTGCGCGTGATGATCGATTGCCACCCGCGCACGAAGAACGGCCATCCACCCCACAGCACCACCGGCGCGGCCAGCGCGAGCTCGATCCACGACGACACGCGGTGCGGGATGAGATCGGTCAGGGGATTCCCGGGGATTATGCCGCCCATGGCGATGACCAACACCGGGAGGGAGAGCGCCAGGCTCACCCAGAAGCGCCGGCTCATATCGAGCAGTTCCGGATTCGCTTCCTCTTCCGCCGTAACCGTCACCGGTTCCAGCGCCATGCCACAGATCGGGCATGAGCCCGGCTCATCGCGGACGACTTCCGGATGCATTGGACACGTGTACTGGGTGCGCGTGGCGGGCGCGAGGGGAACTTCGGGTTCCAACGCCATGCCGCACTTGGGACACGATGCCGGTCCGTTCTCGCGAACCTCCGGACACATGGGGCAGACGTACACGGTGCCTTCCGGAGCGGCCTCCGGCTCCACCACGGGCTCGCCTATGTAGCGGTCCGGATCGTCGCGGAACTTCTTCTGGCAGTGTGGGCAACAAAACACGTACGTCACGTCGCCATGCGTTTCGCGAACGTCGCTGTCGGCGGCGACCATCATGCCGCAGACGGGGTCTTCCATCTGGGAAGTCATTGGAGAATCAATCCGTGTAGCGGCCGAATACCGCGACGAGCTCGTCGATCTTGGCCTGCTCCTCGTCTCGGTTCCCACCCTTGAACGCCGCCATCACGCAGTGTTCGACATGCTCCTGGAGAATCGCGCCTTCGACCTTCTTCAGCGCCGCGCGAATCGCCCGGATCTGGGTGAGAATGTCTACGCAGTAACGCCCATCGTTGACCATGCGGATCAGGCCTTTGACCTGTCCTTCGATGCGGCGCAGCCGGTCGAGCTGCTTGGTGTGGGACGCGTGTTCCATGTCAGTACTATACCCAGGTAGGGTATCTTCTGTCAACCCATTACTTATCGACCTCCTGGGACCTACCCAATCAATCCCACCCACCCAAGGGATTCTGAGCCGACCACGTCATCGTGCAGGAGCGCAAGGCGATCCAGAACGATATCGACCTCTTCCGTGGAAACCGCCCGGATCTCCCCGTTGCAAACAAGACGGTACTGCTCGTCGACGACGGCATTGCGACAGGGGCCTCGATGCTCGCGGCGGTCGACTCGGTACAGCAGCGTGGAGCGCGGAAGATTATCGCGACGACTCCGGTGTGCGCGCCGGAAGCATTCAATCAGGTTAAGGAAAAAGTTTTGGTGTGTGAACTTTGCACAGACGACTGATGAAGAAGTTCTAACACTACTCGAGCGCGCAGAAGTGGCGCGCAACAAAGCGCAACGTGGTACATTGGCCTTTGTATGAGCGGCCGTACACGAACACACTCGATTGAACACCAGGTAGCTATTCCCGCCGGTCGGATCATGCTCATGGGATCGCTAGAGGTCCCACCCGACCCGAAGGGAATCGTCATACTGGCGCACGGAACCGGAAGCAGCCGGTTCAGTCAGCGGAATCGTGCGGTCGCGAAGGAATTGCGTCACCGAAGTTTCGGCACGTTGTTGACCGATCTGTTGACTGACAGCGAGATACTGGAACCATCAACGACCTTTGACATCGGACTGCTCGCCGAACGATTCGGCCACGCCGCGTGTTGGGCTGAAGACAGCTTCGACACACACCGATTGCCCCTCGGGTATTTCGGGGCGAGCACGGGAGTCGCTGCTGCGCTCGTTCACGCTGCCAGAGGACATCATCCGCCCCGGGCCATTGTCTCTCGCGGTGGAAGGCCCGATCTCGCGAAGCGATACCTGTCGCACATCACCTCGCCGACGCTGCTCATTGTCGGCGGGGCCGACAATGCCATTCTGGAGCTGAACCACTCGGCGCAGGCGCACCTGAGCGGTTTCTCAAAGTTGGCCATCGTCCCAGGGGCAACGCACTTTTTCAGTGAGCCCGGGGCGCTGGAACGGGTGGCCGAACTGACGGCCGGCTGGTTCGAGACGTACCTCGTGGACCGGTCGAAGGCCCACCAACTGGGTTGAGCGAAGCTTATTCCTTCCTTTAAGGAACCTTCATATAAGCGAGCCCACTTTACCTCGGCACCGAGTCCACGGTGCCGCATAGCGGAGTGCACAGTGGAGCCGACAGATCCCCACCAACGAATCCACGGATTGAAGTCCTTGGTAGGCAACACCCCCCTCCTGGCCATCGAGTTCACGTACCGGGGCCAGAAACGGGTCATCTACACCAAGGCCGAAAACCTGAACATGACGGGCAGCATCAAGGACCGCATGGCGCTCCACATCCTGGCGCAGGGCTACGAAAAGGAGGTGCTCAAGCCTGGCGACCTGATCGTCGAAGCCACCAGCGGCAATACCGGAATCTCCTTCTCCGCCATCGGCCGGGCTTTGGGACATCCGGTGGCCATCTTCATGCCGGATTGGATGAGCCCCGAGCGCATCAAGTTGATCAAGAGCTTTGGCTCACAGATCCATCTGGTCAGCGAGGAGGAAGGCGGGTTCTTGGCTAGCATCGAGCGTGCCGACGCCACCGCCGCCGAGACGGAGCGGGCATTTCTCCCCAAGCAGTTCGCCAACGAGGACAACATCGCCGCCCACTTCAACGGGACGGGCACGGAAATCTGGTACCAGCTGCGAACCCGGGCCCTCGTGCCGGATGCCTTCGTCGCCGGAGTCGGTACCGGTGGCACGATCATGGGGGTCGGCCGGTTCCTCCGTGGACAACACCCACCCGTGAAGATCCATCCGGTGGAGCCGAGCAACTCACCCACCATGTCCACCGGACATCGAGTGGGGAAACACCGCATTCAGGGAATCTCGGACGAGTTCATCCCACCCATCGTCCACCTGAACGAGATGGACGACATCATCGAAGTCGATGACGGCGACGCCATTCTAATGGCGCAGAAGCTGGCAAGCCAACTCGGACTCGGCGTGGGAATCTCCTCAGGGTGTAACTTCCTCGCCGCGATACAGGTGCAGGAGCAGCTCAGCCCCGACGCCGTCATCGTCACCGTATTCCCCGACTCCAACAAGAAGTACTTGAGCACGGACCTCTTTCACGAGGAGCCTACCAAGGACGGCTTCCTGACTCCGGAGATCACCCTTCGGGGATTCCACAGCTTTCGCCGGGTGTGTCAGACTTGTTTCGACTTGGAAGACTACGAGGACCTGCCAGTCAATTTCCCGTTTGACGGAAAGGCCATGGTGCGCGGCGCCTGAGCGTCCGGTCGATTACGACACCCCGATTACCACCGATAAGATTGTCAGCAAACCGAATCCGATCTCCATGAACCCGATCGTGTTGACACGCACACGTCGGCGGACCGGTGACAGTCCCACACCAGCCCGGACGAGCAGAATCAGGAAGGGTACGAGAACGAGGGCGGGCAGGAGTTGTCCATAAACCAATGCCCACATCGACAGGAGACCCAGGACATGGGCCCCGACGACCAACGGCACGTTCCGCGGCTTGTCCTTCTCGAGTCGTAGGCGGGCGCGGACGTAGAGCACCGACGGAACCGCCCGGGCAACGATTACCACCGACAACGCCAAAGACGCGTCGAGCGGCCATCCCCCGATCATGGGGATGCTCGCCGCCACCGCCGCAAACGCCACCGATCCCGCCATCTCGGCCTGCCAACTGCGGCTCTGCCTCGTGAAGTCGTAGGCCAAGAACGCGGCGAGCAGGGGGATAACGCCCACGAGAGGAACCATCGGCGCGAAGCCGACCAGGGCCACCGCCCCCAACACTCCCGCCGCCGCGGTTACGCCGTAGCCCAGGGCGAATCCCCACGCGATCCGCCACCGCCGAGAAGGGGCACGCCCCCACTCGACCTGAATGACCTTGAACGGGCGGCGGGTGAGAAAAGCCGCAACGACCCCCAGCGACAGCAGCGACCCTTCCCACGAGGGAGCGACGAGCAAGCCCAGCACCACCGGCTCCAGCACGAGGCCCCAACTGCCGTGCTCCGCGGGCAGCGCGATCGGACGCAGGCGCACTCGCGGCTGCGACGCCGTCCCGCCGGTCCCGCCACCATTGTCTCTATCGGCCATTCGTACTCTCCACTCACACCAACCTGGTTTCATCGGCGCACACTCGCATCTTCACACACCTCACCGCATCTTACAACCTCATGTCCAACACCTCCCCAGGCCAATCGACCTCGCCACCATCGCAGCGCCGTGTGGCCCTCTTCGTCACGTGCATGGTCGACACGCTATACCCCGACGTGGGATTGGCAACCGTTGACCTGCTTCAGCGGCACGGCGTGGAAGTGCTTTTTCCAGAAGCGCAGACGTGCTGTGGACAACCGGCTTTCAACTCGGGCTATCGTCACGACGCCCGCCAAGTGGCGCGCCATTTCCTCGACGTATTCTGGCCGCTCATCGACACCGGCGAGGTCGACGCCATCGTCGCGCCCAGCGGCAGCTGTGTCGCCATGGTCCGGCACCATTACGAGACGTTGTTCGCAGAAACGGGCGACAGCGAGGAATTGGACAGGACTCGCCGGTTGAGTCGGCAGACCTATGAGCTGACGCAATATCTCGTGGACGTGGTCGGGGTACGAGATACGGAAGCCCGTTTCCCGGTGAAGGTGACCTACCACCCCTGCTGCCACCTCCTCCGTGAGATGGGAATCGATGCCCAGCCCCGGACGCTCCTGGCCCACGTCCGAGAGGCGGAGGTGGTGGAGCTCCCCGGCGCCGACGAGTGCTGCGGCTTCGGCGGCACGTTCGCGGTCAAGAACGCCGCCATCAGCACGGCAATGGGGCAGCGGAAGACGCGAAACGTTGCCGCCAGTGGCGCCGAGATCGTCGCGGTGAACGACGTGAGCTGCATGACCCACCTGAACGGCCTGTTCCAGCGTGAGGGTGGTCGATGCCGCGCGATGCACATTGCGGAGGTATTGCGACGCCATGAAGGTTGACGTCGGCGCTTCGTACGATACCCGGGTCGCACAAGCGCTCGGCGACGAAAGCCTGCGTACCGCCCTCGACCGAGCCACTAGGCGGCTCGTCGAACGGCGAGCTGCCGCCATTGCAGCGGTGGACAACACGCGGTTCCGCAATGAAGCCCAGGCGGTTCGGCAATACACCATCCAGCATCTCCCCGATCTGCTCGAGGAGCTGGAGCGCAACCTCACCGCAAATGGATGCCACGTTCACTGGGCTCAGGACGCCGAAGAGGCCTCGCGCATCGTGGTCGAGATAGCGCGCCAACACGACGTGCGTAACGTCGTCAAGTCGAAGTCGATGGTAACCGAAGAAATCAGGCTCAACGAAGCGCTCGAGCAGTCGGGGGTGAATGTCGTCGAGACCGATCTCGGGGAGTACATCATCCAGCTCGCCGACGAGCCTCCGAGCCACATTCTCGCTCCGGTCATCCACAAACGCGCCGAGGACATCAGCGAGTTGTTCCAACAGAAACTCGGCATGGCTCCATCGAACGATCCGGCACATATGTGCTCCGTTGCCCGCCGCGAGCTGCGGCACGAATTCCTTCGCGCCGAGATGGGGGTCAGTGGCTGCAACTTCGCTATCGCCGAGACGGGCACGATCTGCGTCATCACCAACGAGGGCAATGGGCGAATGGTGACGAGCATGCCGCCTGTGTACGTCGCGGTTGCGGGGATCGAGCGGATCGTTCCACGAGTCGAAGATGCCGTCCTGACGTGGCAAGCCGCCTCTCGCAACGCTACCGGTCAGGACGTTTCCGTCTACTTCTCCCTGAGCAGCGGGCCGCGGCGACCCGGACACGCGGATGGCCCGGACGAGATGCACGTCGTCCTGGTGGACAACGGTCGTTCGCGCGTTCTCGAGCGCGGATACGGAGATGCGCTGCTCTGTATCCGCTGCAGCGCGTGCATCAACGAATGCCCGGTCTACCGGGAAATTGGGGGACACGCCTACGGCAAGACGGTGTACAGCGGTCCCATCGGGGCGGTCATAACCCCTCTCTTGGCAGACGATCCGCTGTCGGCGTGCGAGCTACCGTACGCCAGCACCTTGTGTGGGGCATGTCGCGACGTGTGTCCGGTGAAGATCGACCTTCCGCGACTGCTCCTCGACCTACGCGGAGAAATGACCCACCGTGGTGGAGCGCCGAAAGCCGAGCGGATAGCCATGCGGATTTTTGCGGCGGCGGCGCGGCGCCCGCGGCGCTTCCGGTGGGCGGCGTCGGTCGCGCGTATGGTGACGTCCCTCCTCTCGCGACGCTCGCACGAAACGATCGATGCGCTACCACCCCCTCTGAGCGCCTGGACCAAGACGCGGGCATTTCCGCGCCTTGCCCCGAAAAGCTTTCATAAGCTGTGGAGTGAGCGGAATGGCTGAATCCGGGACGAATGCGCGGGGTCTGATTCTGGAGCGCCTGCGACAGTCCTTGGCCGGACAATCTCCGGTGTTCCGTGATGGCATGCGGCACGATGAGCTTCCGGCGATCCCGACGGCCGTGACGAATGCCCAAGGCGACCCCAAGACCTTGGCCAATCTCTTTGGCGCGAGGCTAGAGGAAGTGCAGGGAAGCTACGAGGTCGTGGCGCGCGCGGACGTCGCCGCACACATCGTACGACGGATCGAAGCCTGGCGCCGCAGCGCAGACGGCCATCCAGCCGAGTTTGACGGCGCCGTGAGTTGGGACCCGGATGAGATCCCGGTGCCCGGCCTCGAGGCACAACTCCGCGACGCGGGTCTCTCCCTCATAGTCCCCGACGACCTGCACAATAGTGCGTGTCGGGACCGGGCGGCTGCAGCGGACGTCGGGATTACCGGAGTAGATGCGGCGTTTGCCAGCACGGGATCCGTAATGCTGGCATCGGGGCTCGGGAAGAGCCGCGCCGCCAGCCTCCTCCCGCTCCACCATCTCCTGGTGGTTCCCACGAGCAGGCTGTTTGCAACATTCGAAAGCTGGCTCGCCCACGAACGGCAGGAGGGCCGGCTCGATGATTTCCTGCGGAATGCCGGACAGGTCGTCTTCGTCACCGGCCCGAGTAAGTCTGCGGACATCGAGCTGCAGCTCACCCTCGGGGTACACGGACCGGGAACAGTGCACGCCGTGCTGTTCGACGACGCAGGGATGTAACGCGGAGGCTCTACGCTCCTGTGGCGGATTCGGTTCCGGCGGGCATCGGAATCGGCCACTCCCCCGTGTCCTGCACATCGAACAACAGGGTGAGATGGTACGACTCGCCGTCGAGCTCGCTCCGCACCTTCAAGCCGCTCTTATGGAAGACCATCATCATCGGCTTGTTCGTGGCGAGTACGTCAGCCGTGAATCCCGCCAATCCCCGTGCCCGTCCGATCTCGCTCATGCGCCGCATCAGGAGCGTCCCCATGCCCTTCCCCTGCCACTCGTCCCGCACCACGAACGCAATGTCGGCCAGCCGTGTTGCCGGATCCACATCGTAGCGAGCCATAGCGAGGATTTTCTCGCCTCCCTCGCCGCGGACGGTGACCAGCAGCGCCATGCTGTGTTCGTAGTCCGAGTCCACCAGCTTCTGCATCTCTGAGTGGGGGTGCACGTTCTTGAATGCCATGAAGCGGCGGTAGGTGCTGTCGTCGGATAATCGATAGAAAAGATCCTGGAGCGGCTCCTCGTCTGTGAGGCGCGCGGGTCGGACGAGCACTTCTTCCCCACCCGGCAGCGTTTCCTGGCCGGCCTCTTCCCACGGGTACGCCGTTCGCGGAGCGATCTGATCGGGAAACACGTAGTGTCGCTCTTTCGCGGCAGCGAGCAGCTCCGGGCGGAAGTCCGGATGCGCAATCTCGATGAGCGCCATGGCGCGCTGTCGGATGTTCTTCCCCCAGAGATGCGCGATTCCGTACTCGGTGACGACGTAGCGAACGTCGCCGCGACTCGTGACGATACCGGCACCCTCCTCCAGAGCCGGCTGAATACGGCTCACCGTGCCGCCCTTCGCCGCCGATGGCAGTGCAATGATCGGCTTGCCACCGGGACTTCGTGCGGCCCCCCGGATGAAGTCCACCTGCCCGCCGATACCGGAGAAAAACCGCCCCATGAGGGTGTCGGCGGCCACCTGGCCGGTCAGATCCACCGCCAGGGCCGAGTTGATGGCCATCATGTTGTCGTTGCGGGCAATGGTGAAGGGATCGTTGGTGAAGTTGCTGGGTCGCATCTCCAAAACAGCGTTGTCGTGCGACCAATCGTACAGCGCCCGACTGCCCATCATGAAAGAAGCCACCACCTTCCCCGGCAAGAGACTCTTCCGGCGGCCGGTGACCGCGCCGGCCTCCACCAATCTCATGACGCCGTCGGAGATCATTTCCGAATGCACTCCCAGATCGCGCCGCTCCATCAAGGCCGCGAGCACGGCATCGGGGATCCTGCCGATTCCCATCTGGAGCGTCGACCCATCGGGGATGAGCTTGGCAACGTGAGACGCGATTTCCGTCGAGACCTCGTCTGTCCCGTGGGATTCGAGTTCCGGCAGTTCGTACTCGACCGGAACCAGCGCCGTAATGTTGTCCACGTGCAAGAACGAATCGCCGTGGGTGCGGGGCATGCGGGGATTCACCTCGGCGAGGATTACATCCGCGGTGTCCACCGCGGCCCGGACCACGTCCACCGAGACGCCGAGGCTCACGCAGCCGTGCCGGTCGGGCGGGGAAACCTGAATGATGGCAACGTCGATTCGCACCCGACGGGTTCGGATCAGATTCGGGATCTCCGAAAGGAAGACCGGCATGAAGTCCGCCCGCCCCTGGTGGACCGCCTCGCGAACGTTCCTTCCTATGAAGAAGGCCGTATGGCGAAAGCGCTCTTCCATCCCGGGCTGAACGTATGGCGCTGGGCCGAGGGTGAGCAGGTGAACGACATGGTTATCGGCCAGGTGGGTGCCGTGCGTGACCATCGCCTCGACGAGCCGGTTCGGCTCAGCCGCCCCGGTGCCGATGAGAATCCGGCGGCCCGGCGGAATGAGGCGCACTGCCTCCTCGGCGGTGGCCACCTTTGACGGGTACAGTTCTTTCCAATCCATTGATGTTACTGTGCTGCGAGCCTCGCTAGTTGCCCCTGACGTTCTCCGGGATGACGGCCAGTGCCTCCGACAGTCCCGGTATCTCCGGCCATCCGACGCCGCCCTGTTCCAGTGCCCTGCGGATGAACCGGTGGAAGCTCCCCGGTATTTCCGTCTCGCCAACGAGCACACTGTCCCCCACGATCAGACGCGGGACCCCTTTCCGTCTCTCCTCGACGGGGTGGGTCTCTAGAGAGGCTTCGTACAGCACCCCGCCACTGGTCTTGGTGGCGTCTACCAGCAACATGGTGAGCTGGCCGTTGGACATGACGTAAAAGGCGCGCTGATTCTCGGGGACCGAATCGTTCACCCACACATCGGGGACCCCGCCATAGATCTGGAAGAAGATCGGCAGGTGTTGCGCCATCACCACCTCACAGTGCTGGCACAGGGGCGAAAAGAAGAACACCGTTCGCACCACCGGATCCTGGGGGTTCACCGGATCCTGCGGGGGAGTCGCCGCGAGAAGGGGAAAAGCCAGCAGCGCACCGACGTAGTACACGGATCTCATGGTCACAAGCTCACCAAACAGTCATCCACAGTTCAAAAGTACACTCGCCCCCGCAGAAACCCCCCGTGGTTGTCCCCACCGAACTCGGTACCGTCCGCGCCCACGTAAAACGCTCCGTTGAACACGAGATCCACGTTTTGGGCAAACGCGTACGACAATGTCGGGATCAGCACAAAACTGCCGTCGCTGACATTGGCCAGGGTCGAAAGTCCGACGGTCCAGAGCTGGCCAAACGGACGATTGACCACGCCGTACGCCATCCCTTTGCCGAGCGAACGCATGTCGCCACTGAGTCGCTGCAACCAGAGCTCCAGAGGGTACGGCTCGCCCGATCCGCCCCGGCCGTTATAGTACCCCTCCAGCATCAGGAGGGTGCCGTCGGCGAGCGTGTAGTTGCCGCCCACCGTGGTCTCGACCCAGCGTTCATCGGCGCGGTTGGACCAGGTGGCCTCCACCCAAACCCCGAGTCCAAGGAGCTCACCGGATACGTCTCCCCCTATGGCAAATCTCCGCTCCAGCTCTTCCGCCCCGGTTCCCAAGTCACCTGAGACCGGCGACTCGAACACCTCCGCGACGAGGGCTGAAAGATCGAAGCCGGCCACGTGATGCCGAGCGCGGAGCACTTTACCGCTCTCGCCGAATCCACCCTCCGGAACGAGGGCAACCATGACATCGCTGAGCGATGCCAACGGCACCTTGGCGCTCAGGGCGCCAATGCCCTCTCGGTCGTACGAAGGCTCCAACAGGTTCTTGGGACGAAACAGCTCGGTAGGGTTGAAGGCAAACCCGGCACCCCAGGTCAGGTACTGCTTGCCCGCCGTGATCTCGAAGGGACCGGGGTCGAGCCGCACATATGCGTGATTCAGCAGGTGGAGATCTTCCAGCTCGACGGACGTGGACCCAATCACAGCCGCTAGGTCGTCGGGGAGGAAATCCCTCACGTCTCTCTCGGTATCGCCCCGGTAGAGCTGGTAGACCACGGCAGCGGAAGCACGGGTTCCGCGACCGGCCCGTGCGTTGACGTCGACGCGCAGCCGGTCGTAGTCGATCATCGTCCACCCGTCCCCGGCTCGACTGGTGGCGAATTGGTGTTCCAAGTAACCTGTGAACCGCACCTGCTGCTGGGCCGCGGCACCGTCCGGCACGATGGCAAGCGCCAGGTACGCACAAGCCGCGACCGCGAGCCGGGTGGTGCTTCGCACGGTCGTCTCCTCAGAACCCGCTTTCGAGATAGCGCAACGTGAAGACGTCGTCCGGAGCGGTCACATCAAACTCGAGCTCCAAGAACTGCAGTGACGTCCGCGTATCGGTCTGCAGCGCATTGTTCATCTCGACGCGAAACGGATACCATCGGTCGCCCACCTGGCGGACATCACTGAGCAACGCGGTCTTCAACAGTTTGCCACTCCGGGCGAAGCGCTCTTCCTTGAGGGGAATCCACCGCTCCGCGTCCACCCAGATTCGGATGCTCGGATACGCCAGATCTCTGCGCATCGCCGTCAGGTGCAGCACGTAGGTCAGGCGGCCGTCCAGCGTCTCCTCGCCCTCCATCACGGCCTCGTAATCCTCCGCCATGCTGGGGTTCTCACTGGCGTCACCGTAGGAAAAATCGCTGCCCATCAAGCCCTGCCGCAGCATGTGTCCCTGGATGCGTACGCTCTTGCCGACGCGAGGCAAGAAGATCCACATGGCGTCTTCCCGACGGAGGAATCGACTGCCCGCATCTCGGGCCGGCGACGTGAACTCCAGGAACGACTGGTCCGTTCCCTGCGCCCACGAATCGAATTCGAGGCGACGAACGTCTCCATCGCGGTACGTGATCGTCATCTCTGCCTTCGACCACGACGTTTGAATGGTCATGTTCGCGTCGATGCGCTCGAGGACATCCTGCGGCGATAGCTGCGCGGCGGCGCTAAGGGGACTCGCCGTAAACAGCAATAGCCCCAACGCTCCCAATCGCGTTCGCTGGTTCATGTTCTCAACGCCTCGGCCGGCGTGAGACGAATGGCCCGCCAGGCCGGATAGAGGGTGGCCAAAGCCGCTGTCACCATACCGACTACGGCGCCGTACACCGTGAACAACAACTTCCAGTCGGGATAGAGGACCTGTTGAAACGGCAAGCCGGCCACGGCGCCGGCGGCCGCACCAATGTCGATGCCCGTGGTCTCGAGCCATATCGCCACACCGGTTCCCAACGCTCCACCAACAACGGTCCCGATCACCCCGATGGCCAGGCCCTCCGCCAAGATCAACCGTACGATGTCACCCGGTCGCATCCCCAGGGCGGCCTGCATTCCAAACTCCCGCGTGCGCTCCATCACGGTCATGAGCATCGTGTTCACGATGATGAGACTCGCCATGAGGAAGAGCAGTCCCATAATGATTCCCATAATCGGCAGCGTCATCTCGATCAGACGAATCAGCGGCCCTTGGTCCTTCCAGGAGAGAGCTTCGAGATCGCCGAGGGCCGCCAGCTCCGACTGCAGGCGGCCGGCAATGGGATCGGCCTGCTCGGGGTCATTCGCGAACACCAACACCTCGGTGGCCGCATCCGGCAGGTCGGCCAAGATCTGCGCTTGATCGAGAGGCATGATCAATATGGTGTTGTCCAGATAGGCGAAGCCGGTGACCGCCAGTCCTGCGACGGCCAGTCGCATCCCACCCAACGACCGGTACGCCGTTTGCCCCAATACCGTGAGCGAGTCCCCGACGCCGACGCCCAACTTCTCGGCGAACCCCTTCCCCACGAGCACTTCCGCCCGGCTCGCACGAGGCAGACGGCCGTCCTCCGTGATCGATGACGGACTCAAGTAGCTCTCCTCACGCTCCAAATCCACGCCCAACAACAAGCCCGGCTTGTTGGAGGCGGTCCCGTCCACGAGGACCATGGAGCGAATCCGGGGAATGGCATCCTCCACACCGGGATGGCTTCTGATCGTGGACAACACGTCGGACAGCCGTCGCACGTTCATGTGCACCGGCAGCAGGCGCTCGCGCTCGGTGTAGCCATCTCGCCTGATGCGCACGTGGCCCGACTCCATCTTCGCATACGCGTCCACCATGTCTCCCATGAGTCCTGTGAGATGCGCGAAGGCGTAGGTCACCGCCGCCACAGCGACGGTCACGGCCGTGGCCGTGAGCAGCGTGCGCCGGGTGTGGCGCCTGGTGTTGCGCCACGCCATCCGCGCCAGCGGGATGTTGCGTCGTCTCTTAGACATGGCGCAGTGCCTCCACCGGGTGCATTCTGCTCGCGCGGGCGGCCGGATAGAACGAGGCGATGGCCGCCAGCACGCCCGTCAACAACCAACTCCCCACGATGACGGAGACGTTCATCCCCGGATAGATCGTGTCTTTGACCGGGTACCCGATGTCCATGTCCCCGTACATCGCGCTGATGTCGATGCCCTGAACGGCAAAGTAGGTGATGATCGCAACGCCCACGACGGATCCGACGGCCGCTCCTATGAGACCCGTGAGCGCTCCCTCGGCGAGGAACAGGCGTCGAATGCCCGCGCTGCGTAACCCCATGGCCATCATCATCCCGATCTCGGTGGTACGCTCGAACGCCGCCATCAGGATCGTATTTGTGATACCCACCACCGCCAGCACCACGAAGATGGCGAGGAAAATGCCTTGGCCCACGCGCTTCAATTTGACCAGGGACATGAAATCCTCCTCCATGTCCTGCCACCCCTTGACCTCGACCTGCTCCGATGCAGCAAACGCCTCCTGAAGACGCTGCAATGTGGACGATTCGTTGGCAGTCGTCGCAAACCGCACGGCGAGCTCTGTCGCACCACCCTCCATGTCCAACATGTAGCGGGCCGTCTCGAGTGAGAGGAGAAAGCTATTCTGGTCGATGAGCGGGTTGCCGGTCCCCACCACGCCAACGATCTCCAGGTCCATGGCCTCGTACGCCCCAGCCTGAGTTTTCGCAAGCACCGTCAGCCACTCCCCCGTCGAGGCGTCGAACAGCTCCGCGAGGCCGCTCCCCAGAAGCAAACCGTCCTCCGAAGGCTGCAGGTATCGGCCCTCAACCACCGTCTGGGGAATGCGGAAGACGTCCGTGTCGCTTCCAGTGACGTCAATGCCCACCCCAAGGCATCCGATCTGATCCACCCCGTTCGACAGCTGTGCAGAAAACA
Source organism: Gemmatimonadota bacterium (assembly GCA_039588255.1). Lineage (GTDB taxonomy): Bacteria > Gemmatimonadota > Gemmatimonadetes > Gemmatimonadales > GWC2-71-9 > B3T1B10. Next base: position 15,517 of record JBDHAF010000011.1, read on the forward strand.
CGATTCGCGGCGTCGTGGCGGCCACCCCATCAACCGAAGAGATCGTCTCCTGAAGACCGCCCAGGTCGGCCAACGCGTGCTCGAGGGACATTTCATCCCGGATCTCGAAGTACCCGGCGGCGTAGAGCTTGGCGTGCCCGGTCTGGTAGTTGATGAGATTGTCGAACGACTGCTGCTCGATGCCGATCAAGAGCGACATCGCCGCCTGCATCAGCAGCACTGCTACCCCCACCGTCGTCGCCGTGATCCACGTGCGTCGCCGATTGCGCCGCAGATTCCGCCACGCGAGACGCAGGGTGGCCCACGGGCGCAGCGTCCCCGGAATGGTCTCAGGCGTCATGGCGGCCTCCGTTGACCCGCTCATCCGACTCGATCTGCCCGTCGTGGAGACGAACCAGACGCGTGGCGTGCTTCATGACCAGCGGGTCGTGGGTCGAGAACACGAACGTGGTGCCGTGCTTCTCATTCATCGACTGCATCAGCGCCATGATCTCCCCCGCCGTCCCGCTGTCCAGATTGGCGGTGGGTTCATCGGCCAGCACCAGCGTCGGGCCCTTCACCAGCGCCCGGGCGATCGCCACACGCTGCTGCTGCCCCCCGCTCAGCTCCAGGGGTTTCCGCTCAGTGAGCTCACCCAGACCTACTTCCCCGAGGATGGCATCGACCCGAGTCTTCCGTTCTGTTTTGTCGTCCAGCCCCTGGAGTTGCAGGGGGAACTCGACGTTCTCCCGCGCGGTCAGCACAGGAATCAGGTTGAACGTCTGGAAGACGAATCCCAGATGGGTATTGCGGAAATCCGCAAGCGTCCTGGGTGACAAACCCGCTGTAGTTCGTTCACCGATTTGGATGGTACCGGTCGATGGGACATCCAATGCCCCGAGAAGATTGAGCACCGTCGTCTTCCCGGAGCCGGACGGGCCGGCGATGGAGAGAAACGCCCCGTCCTCGATTTCGAGGGTGACGCCCTTCAGGGCGGGGACTTCAACGGAACCGGCCTGGTAGGTCTTATAGACGTCGGTCAAACGTGCTGCGATGGCCATCGTTTAGTTCCTTCCACAAACTCCGTCACTCCAAACGGCTCTCGAAGGGAACCGCGAACAGTTCGCGGTCCGCTTCATCGATGAGCGCAAGGGCCTCATCGCCCATCAGCGACAAGACACGAGGGAGGTAGAGGTCCGTCCTCAAATGGTGTTCGGCGACAAACACGAACAACGGGCTTCCCGTCCACGACGCCCGCGCTTGATTCTCCGTCAGGAGCTCACCGATCAACGCCTCTTTCCCGTCAACCACCATGATCAACCAGAGTCCTGTGAGGCGCTCGCTTGCCCGCTCCGGCACCGGAGAGACCACCACCCGGCCACCCGGAAGATCCAGATCGCTGGTGGAATACAGTACCACTTTCACGCCCCGCTCGATCGCACCGTGCAACGCCCCTCGGAGGGCGGGGAAGGTGTCGGGCATGAGGGAGAGGTAGACCTTGTCGGCCGACTGGTCGATAATCTCGACGGCCTTGGCCATGACGTTCTCATTGCCATCGATATTCCAGACGTATTCGAGGGCCGATGTGTCGTCGAGAGAGCGGAGATCGTCCTTGAGGGATGCTACCAGCTGCTCGTGGTCGCGCTGGAGCTGCTCGAGAAAGTCGTTCGCCGGAACCGGTGCGTACTTGTTGCCGCCCTCCTTGAGCAACGTCATCGCGGCGCCCCGGGCGACGAGCTTGCCCAGCACCTCATAGATCATGGACCGGGGGACCCCGGATTCCTTGGAAACCTGGTATCCGGTTACGGGACTCTCTTGGAGCAGGGCCAGATACGCCTTGGCCTCGTACTCCGAGAAACCCAGCTTCACCAACCTGTCGATAGGATCGCCACCCATCGTGAATCCGTCTTTAGAGGTTAGCATCCTAACTAAGACGTTAGCAAACTAACTACGCATATTGGAGTGTCAAGGTTTCACACCGCCTGGCCTCGTAAGTCACTGCCAATATTTGCTTTATGAATTGGCGGCCGGTTGCTCACCCTTCGTCGCACCACTCCCGGGCGTTCTGGAACATCGTGAGCCACGGTCCGGCAGCCAGATTCCGCTTCCAGTCCGGCGGCATCCAGCCCCACTGCCACTTGAGAAACGTGCGCTCCGGGTGGGGCATGACGGCCAGGTGCCGGCCGTCAGGGGAGCAGAGGGCGGCGATCCCAGCGGGCGATCCGTTGGGATTGAAGGGATATCGTTCCGTGACGGCGCCGTCGTCGTCCACGAATCGGATGGGGGCGAGGCCCTCGCGCTCGACCCGCTCCAACACGTCGCCGCTGGGGAAGAACGCCCGGCCCTCTCCGTGGGCCAGCCAGATTCCCAGAGTCGCGTCCTCCATCCCACGCAACATGATGGACGGGCTCTGCTGAATCCGGACGGCGGCGAAGCGGGACTCGAACCGCCCCGAGGCATTTCGCACGAATCGGGGCTGCACCTCGTCGGCGATGCCGCGCCACGGCACCCACCCCAACAGCGCCAGGAGCTGGCACCCGTTGCACACCCCGAGGCTGAACGTGTCGGGCCGGGCGTAGAACTTCTCGAACTGGCGCCACAGGCCCTCGTTGAACCGGATCACCCCTGCCCAACCCTTAGCGGAATCGAGCACGTCGGCAAAGCTGAATCCTCCGACGAACACGGCGCCGCGGAAATTCCGCAGGTCCACCTTGCCGGCCAGCAGGTCCGACATCACCACATCCCACGGCTCGAAGCCCGCCGCATAGAACGCCGATGTCATTTCCCGGTCTCCGTTGCTTCCCTCTTCGCGAATGATGGCGACGCGCGGTTTATCATCGCGCTCGAGGAGCGCGGGCGCCGTGGGGGCCGGGGCGAAGGACAGCTCGAAGGTGGCACCGGTTCGGTCCTTCAGCCCGGACTGTTCCTGGTCCACGGCGTCGGCGTTCGCCTGAAGCCGGTCGAGCTGGAAGCTGGTCTCTTCCCAGAGATCCCGCAGCGACGCCACGTCCTCGTGCACCACGTCCTGCCCGTTGAGCCGCACGCGCACGGTCTCGTCGTTGGAGGTCGAGCCAATACGACGGCACGGTACTTCCGCGTTTTCGAACGCCTCGAGTATCTGGTCCTCGTGCTCCGGCCGTACCTCGAGCACCAACCCCAACTCCTCGGCGAAGAAGAACGCCACCGGATCCTCCGCTTCGTCGTCGTTCACGTCGACATCGATGCCGCAGTTGCCGGCGAAGGCCATCTCCAGCAAAGTCGTGATGAGGCCCCCGTCACTGCGATCGTGACCCGCCGTGATCAGGCGCTGTTCGACCAGCTCTTGCACGAGCTTGAACGCCCGCTTCAGCACCAGCGCGTCTTCCACATCCGGCGACGCATCCCCCACCTGCTCGTACACCTGCGCCAGCGCCGATCCACCGAGACGAGTCTTACCGGCTCCGAGATCGACGTAGAGCAACACGCCGTCTCCGGGCACTTCGAGGTCGGGGGTGACCGTGGCCGTGATGTCGGGACAGCTGACGTACGCCGAGAGGACCAGGGATCCGGGGGCTTTCACCGTCTCGTCTCCGTCCGACCCGCCCGGTGCGTGGGCCGCCATGGAAAGGCTGTCCTTGCCGCCGTCAACCGCCACCCCCAACTCGATCATGAGGTCGTGCATCGCCTGCGCCGCATCGTAGAGCGCCGCCCCCTCCCCCGGGAGTTTGGCCGCCCACATCCAGTTGCCGGAGCACTTGACGTCCTCGAGCTCCGTGGCCAGGGCCCACATGAGATTGGTCAGTGCCTCGCCGACGCACATGCGGGCCATTGCCGCCGGGTCGACCAGCCCCTTGATGGGCTGCTCGCCGATGGCGGTGGCAGCGCCAGTGGTGCTGAAGTGGCTCTGGGCGATCACCGCCACGTCAGCCACCGTCAACTGGAGCGGCCCGGCGCACTGCTGTTGCGCCACGAGTCCCGTGACACTCCGGTCGACCTTCGTCGTGAGAAACCGTTTGGATCCCACCGACAACAAGCGCAACACGCGATCGAGCGCCGCGCGGACGGTGAGGCCGTCGGGAAGACGAAGTGGCTGCACCTTCGGCGGGATGCGCTCCAACTCGAATACCTTCTGCGGCATCTGTCCCAACACCGCATCCAGTTCGAGGTTCACCGGCGTGGAACCGTCCTCTTCGTCGTAGAGCACGATCCTGCCGTCGCCGACGATGCAACCGACGAACGCCACCGGGACGCGCTCCCTCTCGCACAGTCCGCGGAACAATTCCGCGTGTTCGGGCCGCAGGAGGAGGGCATCCTGCTCCTGGTACTCGGCACCCCAGATCTCGAGCACCGACAGCGTGTCGTCCCCCAGCGGGATCTCGCGCACATCGATGCGGGCTCCTGCCGGCTCGACGATCTCCTTGAGAACGTTGCAGTTCCCGCCCGCTCCTTGGTCGTGGATGCTGACAATGGGATTGCGGTCGCCCAGCTCGACACAAGCCCGTATGACCCGGTTGACCTTCTGTTCCATCTCCGCATCGCCACGCTGGACGGCGTTGAAATCGAGCTCGGCGATGTTTTCTCCCTGCACCATGCTGGACGCCGCACCGCCGCCCATGCCGATGCGATACGCGGGTCCCCCGATCTTGACCACCCACATGTCCTTCTCGGGCGGATCCTTCTTGACGTGACGAGCGTCAATCTGACCGATCCCACCGCTGAACATGATGGGCTTGATCCACTCGCGTCGTTCGCCGTTCGGCAACCGCAGGCCGAAGGACCGCGTGTATCCTTGAATGACGGGCTCGCCGAACTTGTTGCCGTAGTCCGACGCACCGTCACTCGCCTCGATCTCGATCTGGAGCGGCGGCGCCAGATTGTCGGGGTACCTGAAGTCGGCGGATTCCCACGGCAGCTCGTAGCCCGGAATGCGGAGGTTGCCCACGCAATACGCCGCGGTCCCGGCCACGACCAATGAGCCCTTCCCGGTGGCATGGACGTCCCGGATCCGCCCGCCGGTTCCCGTCTCCGCTCCGGGGAATGGGGCGACGCCTGAGGGGAAATTGTGGGTCTCGGCCGTGAAGATGATGTGATGCACCAGATCCACCATCTCGAGAGGCGACGGCTCGCCCGTGCGGACCGGCAAGATGGTCCGAATGGGAAATCCCCGAATGGCGCTGGAGTTGTCCCGAAACGCGATGATGCTGTTGCTGGGACTGGCCTCGAGGGTGTTGTTGACCAGGGCGATGAGGTGATCGGGGATCTCCTCCCCGTCGATGACGAGGCGTCCTTTGAAGAACCAGTGCCGCGAGTGCTCGCTGTTGGACTGGGCGATGTCGAAACACTCGACGTTGCTCGGATCCCGCCGAACCCGGTTGACGAAGAGATCCGTGTAGTAATCCAGGTCCCATTGGTCGAACGCGAGCCCCATCTCGCGGTTCACGCGCTCCAGCGCTTCCCTCCCCTCCTCCATGACCGGAATGTCGAAGGTGGACTCCGGCTCGACACCCGTCGCAAAGGTGGTGAGCGGTTCCGGGTATGGGCACTCCGTCATGCGATCGTGCACGATGTCGAGAAAGTCCTGCCGCTGCTTCTCGGAGAGAGGCATCGCCGTCGCAATTAGGTAACGTCGCGACGGCTCGATGCGCCGGACCTTGTGGAGCCCACACGCGTGACAGATGGAGACCGCGTTGGTCGACCACGCGGTGGAGAAGTTCATGCGCGGTCCAACCTCGAGCACCGTTCCCCGACCATCGAAGAACGTCGCTCTTCCGAATTGGGTCGGCTCGAAGGTCTCCCGCAGGAGCCAGGCCAGAGTCGTGGACTCCTCTGCCGTCAGTTCCTCGGCCGCATCGATGTTGAAGCAAAGCTCCGTCTCGATGCCCTCAATGTCGGGCGAGATTTTCTCCCGCGTATCGTACAGCAGTGCTTTCCCACGAGCGGCAGAAAGGCCCGGTGTACGGTAGAGATGCAGGAGGGTCAAGAAAGCACCGTGCGCATGACGCTCATCGCTTGGTCGACGTCCGCGTCGCTGAAGATCAACGGTGGGCGGAATCGCACCGATCTGCTCCCACACGCCAGGGTGGCCAGCCCGGCATCCCAACACCGCTGCCGGAAGTCGTCCCGAGCCGCTCTGTCGGGCATGTCGAACGCCAGGAACAGGCCGCGCCCGCGAACGTTGCTCACGACCGGCCCTTGAAGTTGTTCCAGCTGCTCCTTGAACACACCGCCGACACGGGCGGCATGCTCGACTAACCCGTCCTCCATGATGATCTCCAAATACCTGGCACAGCGCACCATGTCTACCAGGTTCCCGCCCCAGGTGGAATTGATCCGTGAGGATACCCGGAACACGTTGTCCTTCACTTCATCGATGCGTCCAGTACTCATGATACCGCACACCTGGGTCTTCTTACCGAACGAGACGATGTCCGGAACCATACCGAACTGCTCGAACGCCCACATGGACCCGGTGACCCCCATCCCGGTCTGCACCTCGTCGAGAATCAGGAGCGCGTCATGCTCGTCCGCCAACGCGCGCAGCCGCTGGAAGAATTCCGGCCGGAAGTGATTGTCGCCACCTTCACCCTGTATCGGTTCGATGAGAATCCCAGCAATGCCGTGGGGGTCCTTGGCAAAGGCGTCCTCGATCTCTCTCACCGACTGCGCTTCGGCCGCCTCCGCCACCGCCTCATCAACGGGGAAGCACAGGGTCGGATTGGACACGCGAGGCCAGTCGAACTTCGGGAAGTCCCGGATCTTGACCTCGTCGGTGTTGGTGACGGACATGGTGTAACCACTCCGCCCGTGAAATGCCTCCCGAAAATGAAGGATCTTGTCGGCGCCGCCATCGTGGCCCTTCGCCCGATTGCGCTGCACCTTCCAGTCGAATGCGGCCTTCATGGCGTTCTCGACCGCAAGGGCCCCCCCGGCAATGAAGAAAAGGTGGGAAAAGGCATTCGGAACCGCGATCTCCCGGAACGTCTTCACGAATGCCGCAAACTCCCGGGAGTACACGTCACTATTGGCGGGGTTGCTGAGAGCTGCCGTCATCAGCGATCCGAGGAATGCCTCGTCCCGCATTTTGGGATGGTTGTGGCCGATGGGCAGTGTCGCGAAGTAGCCATAACAGTCGAGGTACTCCTTGCCCTCCAGCGCATCCACCATGATCGCGCCATGAGACTTCTGGAGATCGATGACGATGTGAAAGCCATCGACCAGGATATTGCTCTTCAACGTCGGAAAGACGGTATCGGCAGGAACGGTGATCTCACCCATCGTAAGCTCCTTTGAGATAAGACTCAACGAGACTTTTCGTCGCGGACCTGGGCCGGCCGACCCGCGGGCGTCAGGGGCGCCCGGCCTAGCGACGCGATGGGTTGGGTGGAGCAAAAATGCCTGGGCGTGTGTCTCTCGGAAGGGGTCGTCTCAGCGAAGTTCCAAATAGCATGGCCATATCGGGATCGTGGGAACGAGGAATCTCCCCAGGAAATGTAGCAACGAGTGGCGACTCCCGGGATAGAGCGGCTTCCGGATCGTGGAGGGTGGGAATAAGTCGCTAGGCGGTAATATCTTACGAATGTCATGCCGGACGGGGCCGGATTGTATTGCCGCCAATGTGCCCTGCCGGCTGCCACACCACGGCAGGAGATCCTCCATGCGGGCCATGGTACTCGACCGATCCGCTGACATCGACGATTCCCCCTTGGTGTTGCGCGAAGTAGACGAGCCCCACGCCGGGCCGGGGGAGGTCCGGATCCGGGTGACCGCCTGCGCCGTTTGCCGCACCGATCTCCACGTCATCGAAGGGGATCTCCCCGAGCAGCAGCGGCCCGTGATCCCGGGGCACCAGGTCGTGGGAGTGGTGGACGAGGTGGGGGCCGACTGCCGGACGATCCGGCGGGGCGATCGCATCGGCATCGCCTGGCTGCGGAGCACCGACGGCACCTGTCGATTCTGCCGGACGTCCCGAGAGAACCTCTGCCCGGCGTCCCAGTACACGGGATACCACAGCGACGGCGGTTACGGCGAATACGCCGTGGTGCCAGAGTCGTTTGCCTACCGGCTCCCCGGAGGGTTTGACGACATCGTCGGGTCTCCCCTCCTGTGTGCCGGGCTCATCGGCTACCGAGCCCTCAAACGCGCCAGCGTGCCGGAGCAGGGCAAGCTGGCCCTCGTGGGATTCGGTTCCTCGGCTCACGTGGTCCTGCAGATCGCCTTGCACCGTGGGTATGAGACCTTCGTGGTGACGCGAAGCGAAAACCACATCCGCCAGGCGAAGGAGATGGGCGCGGGTTGGGCGGGCACCGATCCCGACGACCTCCCCGCAAAGGTGGACAGTGCCATCCTCTTCGCTCCGACGGGTCGGCTGGTCCCCCCGGTGATGGCCTCCTTGGAGCGGGGCGGCGTTCTCTCGATCGCCGGTATTCATCTCACCGACGTTCCCTCGCTGAATTACGAGCAACACCTGTTTTACGACAAGGAGATCCGCTCCGTCGCGGCCAACACCCGGGAGGATGGCCGGGAGCTGCTGGCGGAGGCCGCGGAAGCCGGAGTGCGGCCCCATGTGAAGACCTACCCCCTGGCCGACGCCAACGTGGCACTGCAGGACATGAAGCACAGCCGCGTGGAGGGGACCGGCGTGTTGCTCGTTGAGTGAGTAAGACGCTGGCGGGCTCGGCGCAGCATTCCCCAGTGCGTGCCCACTGACCGCTGGCGGGCTCGGTGCAGCGTTCCCCACTCGCTCGGTTCCCTGACAGCACCTCACCGCCCCCCGTGAAACCTCGCTGCGTGGGAAACGCTACACCTCACCCCGACAGCACGGATTCCAGGTGTGCAGGGGATGACGGGTGAGCAGGCTTGGGGTGGGTCCCGGAGCGCACGTTGGTGAGCGGCCGGACCCTGTTATGAAGTCGAGCGCTACACGCGAACCGCAGTGCGCCGAGGGACCCACTCCAACCTGCGATCGCCTTCCATCGTTGAGCAAAACGCCGGCCCGAATATTCGCGGACTAAAAGTAGAACGTCCCTCGGGCCACGAGAGACGCGAGACCCGGGGGGAAGGCCCCGTTCTCGTCGCCGAAGGTGAACCCGCCGAAAACCACCAAATCCACGTCCTGGGCCAGGGACACGTCCACCCGTGGATTCACCAACACTGAGCCGTCCGGTGAAAGGAAGAGGTAGGCGTTACCCATCACGAGGGCCGAGAGGTCCCGCCGCACACCGGTCATGAGCCAGCCCGGGCCGATGGGCTCGCCGTAAAAAACGTTGGCCAGCCAATCGTGGGCGGGATACGGTGGCTGTGATGTCGCTCGTCCGCTATACAGCGCCTCCGCCACCAGGTACGTCCCATCGTCCAGGGTGTAGTCGACACCCAGCGCCATTCTCGTGAACCCGGGCTCCTGTTCCATCCAGTTATAGTTCCCCTCGAACCACACCCCGAGACCGAGGAGCTCGCCGGAAAGATCGAGGCCCACCGCCCTGCGGCGCTGAGCGTACGGCAGGAGGGTAACGGGATCTATCGCCGTCGAATCGGTGACTTGGTGCACCGTGATCGCGGCATCGTAGCCTATGGCGTCGACGTGCGTTCCGAGACGGAGAGCGTATCCGCTGTGATCTAAGTCCTCGTCGGGCGCCCCGATCAGCGCCAACTGTCCGCCAACACCCCACTGGTAGTCCAGCCGAAGCGCCGTGACGCCCTCCTTCTCGTACGTCGGGTCGACCAGGTTCTTCCGATGAAACAGGTCGGTGGGGTTGAAGCTGTACGCCGGTCCCCAGGACAACTGCTGCTTGCCGGCACGAACGCGGAAACCTCCCCGGGTCCATGTGACGAAGAGATTGTCGACGTATAGGCGCGCTCGGTCCAGTGAAAACGTATCAGGTATGCCTGCCGCTTCCAGGTCGTCGGTGATGCCGCTCGGCAGATAGGGACTCAGGCTACGGTCGATGGCCCCCAGCGAGAGGATGAAGTTGACGTTGCCGGTGAGGTCGAGGCCGTCGGCGATGAAGGCATCGAAGTCTACCCGCCCCTTCGACGCGTCCAGTAGTTGTGCCTTCGTCTCGCTGGTGTAATCGGCTTGAAGAGTGTTCTCGTAGTACCCGGTAAGTCGCACGATTTGCGCCGCGGCCGGGCCACTGAACAAGATCGGCCCCAATGCACAGGCAGCCGAGACCACGCGGCGAACGGCATTGGGGACCGAGGGCGTGCCGGCAGAGCGCATCGACGGGTGCTCGCTAGGGCGAGCCTCCTGGAAGCCGGCGGCTCAGGGCGGCCTGGGTAAACAGCGACGGATCCGGTGGATCGGAAAAGGTGATCTCGGTAGTCTCGAACACAGTTTTGGATCCCTCACGGTCGTTCACCATTTCCATTCTCATCGCCGATTTGCGCCCTTCGATGACCCGGAAGTCGCTCAAGAAGAGGGTCTTGAGATGGCGCTCTTCGTCGTAGTATTCGATCCTGCGGGTCAGATGATCCTCGGTTCCGGCCCAGAGGATCAGGTGATCGTACGAAGGGCCGCTTTCCGTGGGAACACAGCGAAGCTTGACGGCCTCCACCCCGTCGACCCCCTCGACCCCCAGCACCTCCGCCGTGTAGTCCTCGGCGAGATCTCCCACCGCAAGATCCTCGTAGGCAAAGTCGGAGCCCATCGCACTCTGCTTGCGGTTGTGCCCGGCAAAGTGCCGGGTGACGTCGCGGCGTTTCATGTAATACCAGAACCGATCCCCGCCATCGAGCTGGAGAATCCTGTCGCCGGCGACCCGCCGCGGATCCACATAGGCCATGAGCGACACGTCACCGTCTTCCGCCGACCACGCGCGGATCGTAAACGTTCGCTCCGCGCCGCCGGAAGTGGTGATGGTCTGCCGCATCACACCGTACGAGTGCGGCACCCGCTCCGCCGCATCGATCCTCTGGAGCCACGTAGCTCCATTTTCTTGATCTTGCGGCAGTGTGGGTTGGAGCAAGTGCGTCACCCCAACCATCACAAGGAATCCGGCAGCAAACCTGCACTCGGCCGGCCGCCATTTAGCGTACGGCATAGCTTGCATCCTTTCTCACCGATTCCCTCCACTGGCCGGTGACGACCCACATGACCGCAGGCAACACCAAGACCGTCGCCAGGAAGCACGCCCCGACGCCGAGGAACAAAACTTGACCAAAACTGGCCATGCCACGCATCGCGTAGAATGCCACGCTGCCAAACCCGATCATGGTCGTAACCGATGTGAGGAAGATCGCCTTCCCGACGAACTGGAAGCTCTCGATGATACTCGCCCCACTCATGCTGCCGTGTTCGCGAAGGCGGTGCAACGCGTGCACGCCGTCATCGATACCTATGCCGAGGATGATGGGCGTGGCGATCAAGTTCATGTAGTTGTACTTCATGCCGAGCACGTACATGAGCCCGAGCATGATCAGTGAGCCTATCACCAGTGGAATCAACGCCACCAATCCCACCGGTCCTCGAAAGTGCAGCAACAACAGGCCGGCAATGACCACCAGCGCCAACAACGCTGCGGCGGCGCCGTCCTGGAGCGTCTCGTCCATCATCACCAGAATCAGCTTCTCGCTGCCGATGACCTCGGCGTGTACGGCCTCCGTCTGTGACGCAAACCGCTCGAGGCTAGCGCGGTCCCACAGGTAGCGGCGTGGAACGAGGTGCATCAGAAACCCGTCACCGATCCTTGGCATGAACGAGCGAACAACACTACCGGGCAGCTCGTCGAGCGCAATCGCCGACGGATTGGTCATCCGCTGCAGGTTCCCCTTGAGCCGAGCAGCCCAGGCCTCGGCCAAGGGGCCCATCGCCTCGTCCGCCACGCCGTCCGCGAGGAGACGCGTCAGCGTCGGCAGCAATGCCCGTGGATCGGTTTCACCGGATTCCGAGTCGAGGCCGGTCATCTGATCGATCACGCCGACGATCCTGTCGAGGCCTGCCGTGTACGCGAGATTCGACATGAGATCGAGATTGTCCCACAGTCGCTCCACCTCAGCCGCCAAGACCTGTCCATCGCCGGGTTGCCACGCCCTCCGATCACGCCGCAGTTTCTCGTCTCGAAAACTCCGCAACTCGGGTGCGTATATAGCCAGGCGCTCGCCTGACGGCACGAAGTCACTGATCGCGTTCACCTCGCCGACCTCCGGTACCTGGCGGAACGCCTCTTTCAACTCCCGGCTCTCCTCTATGGTCTGGACCACCAGCCAGGCCCCGTGATCCGAGACGCCAAACCGTCTCGGGATTTCCCGCTGGAGCTCCACCGAGCGGAGACCCTTCTCCTCGAGCTCGAGGAAATCGTATTCGTACGCCGTGTGTCGCATCGCCCAGATCGAACCCGCGACCACCAGGACGGTACCCGCCAAGAACAAACCGGGGTGATGCCATCCCGCTGCAGCGATGCGGCCAATCCACCGATAGCTCCCGTCTCCGGGAGCGCGCCCCTGCTCACCCGCCCCTCGCCGTTCCCGAACACGATGCCGAACCGTCAGCAGGGCCGGGAGGGCCACGAGGATCGCCACCAGCGTGAGCAACACCCCCAAACCGGCGGCAATGCCAAATTCGTGCACCCCTTTCGTCTCACCCACCATGAGCGTGAAGAAGGCCAGCGCCGTTGTCAGTGCTCCGATGATGACGGCCACACCGCTCGTTCCGAGCATCGTGGCCAATGCCTCGGCCAACGCGGCGCCGCGGTGCATCTCCTCCTGAAAGCGGGTGATCACGTGAATCGAGAAATCGACCCCCACCCCGAGTAGCACCAACATCATCATCACTGTGAAGAGGTTGAGGTCGCCGAACAGGAACTCCAGCGCGGCCATCGTCCAGAGGATCCCCATCACGAGTGGAGCTAGGGCCAAGAGCGGCATGACCCACCCGCCAAAGGCTCGAGCAAGCAGCAGGTAGATCAGCACGAGGGCAACCAGGGATAGCACCACCGTGTACCCGCCGACACTGTTCATCTCGTCCTGGCCGATCTTGGCCATGCCCGTAGCACTGGCATGCACGAGGGGGTGACGGGGCGCAACCTCTTCGATGATCACTTCGACTTCTTCGACCGTGGCGATGGATCGATCGATCTCGAACGCGTTTGCCTGCGGCGTCATCGCGATGAGCAGCATCCGCCGATCCAACGCGAGCATCCACGGATCCCCGATTGCTAGGGCATCCGCCGCCTCAATCATGGCTTCCTCTCCTCGCAGTCCCGCCGCCGCACCGGCCAGCAACTCCAGGGCGCGTGTCATCCCCAGCACGTTTCGCGCGATATCCACCTCATCGCGGCGCAAGTTGGATTCGCTGTCCGTGTACTCACGCTCGTAGTCGTCGTTGATGCCGCGAAGGGCGCCGGTGAGGGTCCAGTCCTCGAACGTTCGCAAGGCCCGCTCGAAGTGCTCCGGCTTGAGGAGAACGTACGCGTGGTCGAGGAGGAACTCCGTGGGTGTCCGTCCTACCACGTTGTGAAGGCTCTCCAGGGCCTCCAACCGCGGCTCCAGTTCCTCCGCCATGGCCACGATGGCGTCGCGGTCACCCTCCAACGCCACGACCAGTGACGCTTCGCCGAAGCGATCCTGCACGTCGCGGTAGAGTTCAATGAAGGGTTGATCGGCGGGGAGCAAGTCGATCCAGTTCATCCGGAGCTCCAGCCGCGTGGCAATGACGGTACTGATCAACGTCACCAGCCCGACTCCGGCCAGCATCCACGACGTCCGTTGCGTGGCCCAGCGCGTCAACATTTTGGCCCACACCTGGTTCCTCCGTGCTGTCATCTAATCCTTCCTTCCGTCATCGACACGATCGATGGCTCCCAACCCGCGCACGATGAACTGCTTGATCTCCTCGGCCATCGCAGGGTCCTCCAGTGGTCCCGGGGCGTTCATGATGGTCGGGGTCAACAGGTAGCCGGTGTCCAAGATCCCAAACACGACCCATAAGGCAGCCCGCCGGTCGAGCGGCCGGAACTGCCCGGCCGCCACGCCGTCACTGAGAATTCGGTCGAACGGGCCCCCCATCTGACTCATGCGGATTTCCTCCGTCCGAGCGCCCAGAGACCGCATGAGATCGAGATCCTCGACCAGCACTTTGAGAAAGGGATGGTCGCGGACGATGGCGGCATACAGATCCAACAACGAATGAAGCCGAGCGAGGGGGTCGAGGCCTTCGGGAAGACTCACCTCCCATGAGGCGGTGCGGCTGTTCATCACCGCTTCCACCAGTTGAATCAGCAAGTCCTGTTTGTCGCGGAACAGCTCGTAGAACGTCCGCTTGCTCATGCCGGCTCCGCGGCACACCTCTTCGACGGTGGTCTTACGAAACCCGAAGCGCTGGAAGAGCGGCTCGGCGGCGGCGAAGAAGCGCTGCCGCTTTGGGTCGCTGTCCGGGGCCGCACCGACGGATTCGGGCTGTTCGGTCGAAGGAGGAAGAGCGGTGTTATTCACCAAAAGCCTATCGAAGTATACGAATATACATTAATCGTTTATTCGATTATTGACAACCGTAGGGCAAACTACCTCTAAGTTGTTGATATATAACGTGATAGGGAGCTTCTCGTCGTGAGAGCCTTTCCTTATATATAGGGAGGCACTCAATCCGTCTCGGTGGGTGGGTTCCTGACTCAGAGCGGCTACATTCCCCGGTCGAGTATTTCCCACCTTTGGGAACTTCACAACGTCACCAGCGTGCTTGTCGTAAGAACGGGAGATCGTCGCACGCAGGCTACTTCACGACCAACGTGGAAACATGAACAGAACTCTCACCACCATCGCTTTGGCATCAGCCGCCCTGTCCGGGAGCATCGGGCCGCGCCAGCTGGAAGCCCAGGACATCGTCGGGACATACCGAGAGGCTGCCGACCGGCTTATAGACGCCGCACTTGCCGACAGTGCCGCTTACCGGCGTCTCACACTCCTGGTGGACAAATTCGGCCACCGATTCAGCGGGTCCACTAATCTCGAGAACGCCCTTGATTGGATTCTCGAGGAAATGCAGCGCGACGGACTGGAAGACGTGCACGGCGAGCCGGTGATGGTGCCGCACTGGGTACGCGGGAACGAGTCGGTGGAGCTCCTCACCCCTCGGTACCGTCCACTCCCCATGCTGGGCTTGGGAGGGAGCATCGGCACGCCGCCTCAGGGAATCACGGCGCCGGTGCTCGTGGTATCAGACTGGGAGGAGTTTGAGGCGCGCTCGGAGGAAGCGCGGGGTAAGATCGTGTTGTTCAACCCGGAGTGGGAAAACTACGGCGTCAATGTGGCGTACCGCGGTCGTGGTGCCATCGTTGCAGCTCAGGCCGGGGCGGTGGCCTCGCTGATCCGCTCCGCCGGGTCGTTCTCTATCAACACGCCGCACACCGGTGCCATGGGCTACGATCCGAACGTTCCCAAGATCCCCCACGCGGCGCTCACACCGGAGCACGCCAACATGCTTCACCGGATGCAGAACCAGGGAGAGCGTGTGACGATTCGCCTCAAGATGGACGCGCAGACACTCCCCGACGTGGAGTCGCGCAACGTAGTGGCGGAGATCCGGGGCCGTGAGCGGCCCGACGAAGTGGTCGTGCTCGGAGGCCACATCGATTCGTGGGACGTCGGTCAGGGCGCCATGGACGACGGCGGTGGAAGCGTTGCGGCGTGGGAAGCGGTGCGCCTGATGCACGACCTGGGGATGCGACCCCGCCGCACGGTTCGGGTCGTCTTGTGGACCAACGAGGAGAACGGCCTGCGGGGCGGCAACGGCTATCGCGACCAGCACGCCGACGAGGTCGAGAACCACGTGCTGGCCATGGAGTCCGACGCCGGCGTGTTCAAGCCGCGGGGCTTCGGGTTCAGCGGATCGGATGAGGCGTTTGACATCGTGCAACAGGTGGGATCCCTGCTCGACCGCATCGAAGCGGGAAGCGTTACCCGCGGCGGCGGCGGCGCGGACATCGGCCCCATCATGCGGGAGGGTGTGCCCGGGGCCGGATTGCAGGTGGACGGATCGCGATATTTTTGGTATCACCACACCGATGCCGATACGATCGACAAGCTCGATCCGGAAGACATGGCGCGGTGTGTCGCGGCCATGGCCGTGCTGGCGTACGTGGTGGCAGACTTGCCAACGACGCTGCCTCGGTGACAACACGCGCGTGTTTATCGTTGGAGAGGAAACATGAAGCAAATCCTGACCAGAGGCGGAACGCCGGGACGAGCGCCGCGGCCATCGCGACGGCGCTCGCGGGGATGGGTGACGCCCTACTCGTACCGGAGAGCCTCCATCGGATCCACCTTGGCCGCGCGGCGCGCCGGGATGTAGCATGCCAGCGCCGCGACCCCTGTGAGCAGCAGTGCAACCACCCCGTAGGTGATCGGATCGGACGTGCTCACGTCGAACACCATGTTGGCCAGTACTCTCCGCGTCGCCAGGGCTCCGGCGGCACCGACCCCCACGCCGATGAGGGCCAATATGGTGCCCTGCCGCAAAACGAGCCGCAACAAACTGTTTGTGCTCGATCCCAGGGCCAGCCGCACCCCCAGCTCCCGGGTTCGCTGCGCCACGGTGTACGACATCACGCCGTAGATGCCCACCGCGCCGAGCAATAGAGCCACGCCGCCGAACACGATGAGCAGCGCGAGCTGGAATCGCCGGTCGCCCAACGAGCGCACCAGGATGTCCGACATGGTGTCCACCCGAAAGATGCGCACTGCAGGATCGAGGTTGGTGAGGGTCTGGCGTATCTGCGGAACGACCTGCAGGGGATCACCGGCAGTGCGCAGCACGAGATTGGTGCTCGCCGCCACGGGCCAATACATCGTCGGCCGGGGCCGCTCGTCGGGTCCGAAGCTCCGCACGTCGTTCACAACCCCCACGATTTCCGGCGGGTTCTGCCAGCCGTCACCGAGGCGCGCCCCCAGGGGGTTCTCTCCCTCGTCGAAGAGCTGTCGCACCAACTCCTCGTTGATCACGATGACGCCGCCGGTGCTCAGATCCGCATCGGTGAAGATGCGGCCGAGGATGAGACGCATGTCCAGCGTCTCGAAGTACGTCTGCGTCACCCGCCGGTTCTCCACGAAGTGGGATTCCCGCTCGTCCTCCCTCCCCACCACCGCGATGGTCGTGTAGTTGTTGCCGAATGCCCGCGCCGGAATCAAGCTGCTCATTGCGGCGTGCTGAACCGTCGGGAGCGCGGTGAGCTGCGGCAGCAGGGACTCGTAGAACGTCGCTCGCTCGGTGTAGTTCTGGTATCGGGACGGGGGCGTCCAGAGATTCACAATGAGCAGGTTTTCTCCGTTGAACCCCATGTCCGACTGTGTGGCCCGCCAGAAGCTCTTGAGCAGAACACCGGTTCCCGTCACCAGCATGAGCGCCAGTGCGACTTCGGCGATGACGAGTCCCTGGCGAACGGTCGTGATCCTGCCCGACGCACCTCGCCCCCCCTCTTTGAGGGCGGCATGATTTGGTTTGGCCTGGAGCGCCGGCGCGAGACCTACCAGCACCCCCGTGAGCACAGACACCAACACCGCGAAGCCGAGGGCGATGCCGCTGATGCCGATCTCGTCGGATCGGGGTATGTCGCTGCCATACAGCCCGACGATGACGCGGACGCCGGCGTACGCGGCGCCGAGACCGACCGCGCCTCCCGTCAACGACAGGACCAGGCTCTCCGTGAGAAATTGTCGGAAGAGACGACCACGACCGGCCCCGAGAGCCGCCCGGACCGCAATCTCCCGATACCGGGCCTCGGAACGGGCCAGCATGATGTTGACGACGTTGGCACAGGCGACGAGGAGCACCAGCCCCACCGCCCCGGCCAGGATGAGCAACGGTGTGCGGCTTCGGCTCACCGCGGCCTGCAGCAACGGCTCCGCGCGCATTCCGGAGTCGTCATAGTTGTCGGCGTACTGCTCCCCAAGGGCGGTCCATAGCGCGTGCAACTCCGCGGTCGCAGCTTGCACGTCGACGCCGGCCTCGAGGCGCCCGTAGAGTCGAATGAAGTTGGAGTCCCGCGAGGGAATGCTGTCGACGTGCCATTGGAACGGAATCCAGAGAGACGCCCTCCCAAAATCGAACCCCGGTGGGGCAATCCCGGCTATGGTGTACGGGTTCTCGCTGAGCCGGATTGTGGTCCCCACGACATCGGGATCGCTGCCAAGGCGGTCGCGCCAAAACCCGTCGCCCAGCACCACGACCTGTTCGGCGCCCGGGACGCCGTCTTCCGGAACGAACGTTCGACCCAACTGCGCCGGAACGCCAAAGAGATCGAAGAAACCCGTCGTGACCTGCAGCCCTCGAACGCGGGATGCCTCTTCGTTCGTCTCCACGATGAGTTGTGTCGGCGTCTCACCCTCGAACGCCGCGAGTTGGGTGATCTGCGGTTTGAAGTCGATGAAATTGGGCACGGAGATCGGCAGCAAGACCGTGGGGAGCTCGGGCCGCGTCCGTCCGATCCGGATCAACTCGTCGGGTTGTTGGTACGGCAGCGGTTGAAACAGCACGCCGTAGAGCACACTGAAAATCGCCGTGTTCATGCCGATACCGAGAGCCAGCGTCAGGCCGACGATCGCGGCCAACGCCGGTTGCCGCATGAGCGAGCGAACGGCGTACCGAAAATCCTGCACCACACTATCCATGAACCGCTGTCTCCTTTTTGATGGTTTCGTCCCCACGAGTCGCCGGACCGTGGCAACCGCCCGGGACGCCGCCAGACCCAGCGTGTCCGTCAAGAACGATTTCTTCTGAGCGGCGGCCGCTTCCAACGCTTGCACGAAGTCGCTCGGCGTCTCGGGACGGCTTTCGCCACGCAGCGCCATCCCGGCCGCGATGACCTTGGCAACCGGACGGGGGATGTGCGGGGCGAACCGCTTCAGATCCGGCATGGCCGTGAAGCGTTGAGCCACCGTTTCCATGGTGGTCGTTCCCTTGAACGGAGGACGGCCCGCCAACATCTCCCACACCACGCACGCGAAACTGTACACGTCCGAGCGTTGGTCCAGATTGGGCTCGCCGCTCGCCTGCTCGGGGCTCACATAGGCCGGCGTGCCCGCCGAGGAGTCGAGCTCCGATCGCTTCCCCCACTCGAAGAACTCGGCGTGCACCGCCCGTGAGATCCCGAAGTCGGCGACAAATGCGTGCAGGTCGGACACTAGAACGTTTTCGGGCTTCACATCACAGTGGAGCACACTGTGTTCGTGCGCGTGCATGAGCGCCGCCGCGATACCTCGGGCAAGCTGCATGGCTTCGTCCATCGACAGCTGCTTCTTGCGTCTGAGATATTCCCGGAGCGATCCCGACTCGATGTAGGGCATGACGTAGTAGGGGAAACCGGCTGCCTCTCCCGAATCGTACAGCGGTAGGATGTGATGATGCTGCAGCCTCGCTGTGAGCCGAATCTCCTTGAGGAACTGTTGCGTTCCGATGCCGCTCACAGCCTCCGGTGAGACCACCTTCAACGCGACCATCCGGTTGTGCTTGACGTCCCGCGTCAAGTACACGGTCCCCATGCCCCCCTGACCGATCTCCCGTTCGATCAGGTATTTGTCGGCGAGCGCCGCTTGGAAGGTGGCGTCGGAGCCCTCGGCCGGACCCGACTCCACGTCGAACAGCTCGTCGAACGCGATCCCGAACACCTCGAGCATACGCTCCCGCGTCCGGGGCGATGGAAACGGGTGCTTGCCGTTGACAATGGCGGACCAGTGCCCACGGGAGAGCCCGAGCTTGATGGCCCAATGGTTCTGGCTGAGGTTGCCCTGAGCCATGAGCTCGAGCAGTCGCTGCTGTTTGAGGCGTACTCGCACGGTGTCGAGTCCTCGCTGAGGGTCGCTCGATAAGATACGGCCAGCCCCAGGAAAGGTTGCGCCTCTCTCCGGGAAAGTGTTTGGGATCGTTCGGTTTTGGAGTCAGGCCTTCCAGCGGGAATCGCCGGTGTCACTCTGGGATGGACTCTCATCGGGCGGCAACAGAGCTAGTATATTTAACGTAGTTAACTAACGTGAAGAGTTCTTCATATGGTGGACACCGCACCGGAACACCTCACCGACGATTTCCTGGGGAGCGTCAACATCTTCTCGACGGCGGTCCACGAGCTGCTGGAGCGTCAGCTCAACCTCGTGGCGAAGAACCGCATCACGTTCTCCCAACTCAAGCTCCTCAATCTCATCTCCCACACCGAGGGCCACACCATCGGCGATGTGGCAGCCTTCCTCAAGGTGAGCAACGCCGCGGCCAGCAAGGCGGTAGATCGGCTGGTCCGTCGGCAACTGCTGCTCCGGGAGGAGGCCTTGGCTGACCGGCGTGCCGTCAGGCTGTCCGTCACCGAGGCCGGCCGCCAGATCCTGGCCAACTACGACGACGCGGCGATCGAGGCCCTGCGATCGGTCTTCGGGTCCGTCCCCACCGACCGGCTGCGTGAGACGGCAAAACTGCTGGACGAGCTCTCGATGAGCATCGTGAAAAGCGACAACGGACCCGACGCCGTGTGCTTTCGCTGCGGGATTCACTTCCGCGAGAAGTGCCTCCTCAGGCAGGTCACGGGGAAAGCCTGCTACCTCCACCACCACAAGAGGCAAGCCGTCAACAACCGGCGGGGGCTTAGAAGGGCTCGGCAAGCACCGCCAGCATGATCTGGATGCCAGGCCGACGGATCCACCGGTTGTCCGTCCGCCTGGAGCTAGATCAACACGGTGCGAGACGCCCGAGGGAAGGATTGTTCGGCGAGGAGCACCGGGCTCCCCCGTCGGCAACCGCGTGGTCGCGAAGGCCCGTTGGCTGACACGCGCCGGTTACTCGCCACGGTCCTTGCGGCGCTTCCGCTTCTCGCGGGACTTCTTCAACATCTCCCGGTATTCGCGGCGACGGTCCTCCACGCCCTCCATCGCCTCCTCCATGCTGTGCCCCTTCGACGTGCTCCCTGGGATTTGGGAGTCTTCCACCCGCCAGACCTGGTTCCCGTCTTCGTCGACCTCCATGGAGACCTCGACGTCCTGCTCTCCGGTCGTGTACTCGGGACCTGGAATCTCGTCGAGATCCGCTTCGTCCTCCTCGTCGTCATCTTTGGGATCGTCGAGGTGGTACTCGCCGCTCGACTCGTACTCGTCGTACTCGTCGCCGTAATCGTCGTGCCCGTTGCGTTCCATGGCGCAGGTCGGTTCGGGAGTGAAGCTCTCCTTTCCCCATAAGAATGAGCGAAGGGTGCGGCGCCGTCAAAGGGGTGTTGGGGGATCCCCGGCTCCCCCTTAGATGGCTACTCGACGCGAAGGGTTGTCACGGGATCGATCTTGGTGGCCCGGCGTGCCGGGATGTGGCTGGCCACGAGACCCACCCCCGCCAGGTAGGAGTCCCGTTGCCAGAAACGCCGCGGGTCAAGCCACCCCGGTTTCAGTGACCCCTTGACTCCGTACTCTAGTACGGGGTTTAGTATGCCTGGACTGGCTATCACACACCGAATGCCAAGAGAGCCGCCCATATGATCCAAGCAACCATCGGCCAGGTTGCCAAGCGCGCCGGCGTCGGAGTAGAGACCGTGAGATTCTACGAGCGCCGGGGGCTGATCGAGCAACCTCCCAGGCACCGATCCGGTTACAGGGTGTATCCCGAAGAAGCGGTGGACCGAATCCGGTTTATTCGCCACGCCAAGGACATTGGATTCACGCTTGCCGAGATCGGCGAGCTGCTCTCGTTGCGACCGGACCCCGCAGGCAACTGCGATGTCGTGAAAGAGCGCGCCGAGGCGAAGGTCACTGACATCGACGAGAAGATCCGCGGACTCACGAGGATGCGGGAATCGCTGGGAAAACTGATCGGCGCGTGTGACACTCGGTCAGAGACGGCCGATTGCCCCATTCTCGAGGCCCTGGAGTAAAGCGAATGGCCATCGGGACCGACCAGCGGAGCACGATCACTTGCCCCCAATGCGGCCACGCCAGGACTGAGGCAATGCCCACGGACGCGTGCGTGTTCTTTTACGAATGCACGGCTTGCGGCGCACTGCTCAAGCCAAAGGTGGGGGATTGCTGCGTGTTCTGTTCGTTTGGCTCGGTGACATGCCCACCGAAAAAGGGGGGTCGCTGCTGTTAGCAGCGGCGCCACGGAGGATCACACACATGTCCGCACGCGTGACTCGGATCGGGACCGCCGCCCTGGAAAGCGTCGCAGCCCTTCGTCCCACCTCTCTCGATTCAGAGCGAGCCTTCGCGCTCGCGCTGTACCGTCTGCTGGCCCGTGGGGCGCCCGTGCGCCGCGAGCAACTGGCAGCCGCACTCGATCGGCCCTCCTCGGAGGTGTGGGAAACCTTGAAGACCTGGCCTTCATTCATTCAGTGGGACGACGAGCAGCGCGTAGTCGGGTTTGGGGGCCTGACCCTCGACCCCACCCAGCATCGACTCGTGGTCAACGGCGTTCCGTTATACGGATGGTGTGCCTGGGACACCCTGTTCATTCCGGAGATTCTGGGAGCGGATGCAGACGTTGAATCATCCTGTCCGGAAACTGGTACCGCCATATCGCTCACCGTGTCGCTCAGGGGAATCGATCGCGCGGAGCCAGGCGGTGTCGTGCTGTCCTTCCCCGAAGACCCGAACCTCGAAGCCATGATAGAAGACGTGCGCGCCGCCTTCTGCCGGCAGGTGCACTTCCTCTCGTCCCGCAGGGCGGCAGCGGCGTGGACCGAGCGGAACGAGGGAACCACACTGTTGACGTTGGAGGAAGCCTTCGCCCTCGGGGTACGCAAGAACCAACTGCAATTCGGGGATCTCCTCCCAGTTCATCGGTCCACGCGTGGATCCTATCGTAGCGTTGCAGGCCGGTAGGGTCTCAGGGTTCTGTCACACCCGATCGACAGGCAGAATCAGACACGTCGGCCCACCGGCACCCTTCCTGAATTCCGACAAATCGAGACCATGCACCGCCACACCTGACCGCTCCAACTCGATGATGGTCTCAGCGTTTTCCGACGCGTTGGCGATGACCTCGTTTTCCCCCAGACAGATGACGTTGCCGGTGGACGGACCGCTGCCGCTCACCTCGATCACGTCGAAGCCGTCGAAGAATCCGTCCGGGAATACCTCACGGCAGCACACGACGCGATCGGGTCCGATCACGCTCATCGGTCCGCCGATGTGCATCCACCGTTCATCCAACGACGTTGTCCGCACCTCGTATCCCATCTCGGCGAGCATACCTGACAACTGCTGCGCCCCAGCTGCATTAGATCGCTTCGAGATCCCCACGAACGCAACCGCGCCGGCCATGATCACGTCACCGCCCTCCACCGTCCCTGGCGCCTCTATCGTTCCAATGCACGACGCACCGTGGAGGTCCAACGCCCGCGCCATCCACTCCTCTTCTCCGCGGCGCGCCTCCAGCCCCATCCGGAGCTTGATGAATCCACGCGGCGTGCACAGCGCAACGTCCCTGGGGAACACCGAATTCGGGTGATCGGCGAGTTCCGGCACGTCGATCACTTCACACCCGAACGCCTCCATCGTGGATCGCAGCACGCCGAACTGCTCCAACGTGTTTGCGCGATCGGGACACTCGTTGATGTTTTGCGCGGCGAGGTCGGCCACTTTGAAATAGGCATCGCCCGGGGTCGACACCACCACGCGTCTCAGGCGGTCCCCCTCACTCCGCACCATCATACCTCCACGTCGTGCGGACTCGCTTCGCCCCGTCGGTGCCAGTAGTAATACACCGGCACGCCCAAGGCGGTGATCCCCAAGCCGGCGAGGGATTCGACGGGCCGGGCGAACAAAGTGTTCAACAGGATGGCCAGGCTCCCCACGATGAATACCATGGGCACCACCGGATACCCCCACGTGCGATAGGGCCGTGGCAGGTTGGGCGCCTTTCTCCTGAGCACGAAGACAGCTCCGACCGCCGCCACCCAGAACAACAGCGTCACAAAGACCACGTAAGTAAACAATTGTTCGTACGTGCCGCTCAAGGTGAGGAGACAGGCCCAAATACCCTGAAGCAGGATAGCAAAGCCCGGCGTGCGAAACCGTGGGTGTACCTCGGCCACCTTGCGGAAAAACGCCCGATCCCTCGCCATGGCGAAGTACACTCTCGGTCCCGCAAAGATCGCTCCGTTCAGGGCGCCGAACGTGGATACGATCACGGCCGCCGAGATGAAACCGGCGGCCGTCGGTCCGTGGAGCGCCGTGGCCGCCCGCTCGGCGATCCGCACCACACCGGCCATCTCGCGGGTGGGCATGGCCAACAGGTACACGTAGTTCATGAGTAGGTACAGCACCGTGATGATCACGGTGCCCGTCACCAACACCCGGGGGAGGTTGCGTTGGGGATCCTTCACCTCACCCGCGACGTACGTGATGTTGTGCCACCCGTCGAACGACCACGTGACGGCGATGATCGCCACGCCGAAAGCGATCATGAGCGAACTGAAGCTCTGACCCGTGGGGTTGACGGTGAAATCGATGGCAGTAGTCGTCCCGACGGTCAGCCCCAACAGAATGAAGCCGACAATGGCTCCGATCTTGACCACGGTGAACAGGTTTTGCACGGCCTTCCCGAACGCGACGCCCACATAGTTGACGGCCGATAAGGCCACGATGACGCCGACGGCAACGAGCTGGACCGTGGTGATCGTGAGAAAGACCGGTTGATCCGTCGACACCGCAGGAAAGAAGTGTCCGACGTACACGGCGAAGCCCACCGCCAGCGCCGCGATGGATCCTCCCATGGACACCAAGAACAAGATCCACCCAAAGAGGAATCCGGCGAGGTGACCGTACGCCTCTCGCAGGTAGACGTACTGCCCTCCCGCATGAGGCATGGCGGCACCGAGCTCGGCGAACGTGAGGGCGCCGGTGAGGGTCAGCACGCCGCCCACCAGCCAGGCCAGGAGGAGGAGACCGGCCGACGGGATACTCTGGGCCATGATGCCGGTCGTGAGGAAGATGCCCGATCCGATGACGATACCGACCATCAGCATGATCGAGTCGAACAGACCGAGCCGCCGCTCGAGTACCGCCCTCGAGTCGCTGCCCTCGACGGAGCGTGTCATCCGGTCTCCCTCTGGACGGGAAATGTCAGGCCGGGTGCAAATATCCCCGGAGGTGGACCTTCCTGATAGGGGGGATCGGTGTGGGGTCGGCGGTGACTACGCCTCGGGGGGATCTCGCAACATGACGCACCGCTGGCAGTCAGGACAGCAGATTTCCTGCATCGTGACCCCGTGTACCTCGACGCAGGGGCCTCTGTCCATCGGTGTGTTACAGCGGGGGCAAACCAGCGTGCTGCCCGGGTGTTCCGCCGTGTCACGTATCTGCTCGGCCTCTTTGGCCGAGTAGGTGGTTGGGGTATCGCGAAGGGACATCGTTTCGCCTCCCGTGACGTGGCAACGAGGCGTTTTCCCTAACTAACGACCTGGTCCCGGGAAGCACCAGTGAAGAAAACGTTAGGTTGCCGCCCAGACTTTGCGCTCATCCCCCCGCAGCGGTGGAGTGAATCGCAAACGCTGCCCCCTGGGGATCCATGCACTGGGCGACCATGTCGCCGCTGCCGCCGGGCACCTCCATGGGTCCGTTGAGGACCTGGCCGCCAAGGGCTTTGACTTTCTCCGCTCCGGCCGTCACGTCGTCCACCGTGATGTAGTAGAGCCACGCGGCCGGCGGTCCCGGCACGTCCGTCGGCTTCGTGTAGATGCCGCCCAGGGGAGGTCCGCCGACGCCGTACATCATGTAAATGTTACCCTCCCCCATGTCCATCTCGTCCGTCTTCTGCCATCCGAAGACCGTGCTGTAAAACTCGAACGCGGCCTCGTAATCGGTGGTGCCCAACTCGTGCCACGATATGTCACCGGGCTGGGGCACCTTCTGTTCGCCCGGTTCCTGGTCGCCGTTGAACGCGCAGAACACGGCACCCTGAGGGTCCGCCAGCACCGCAAACTTTCCGGCGCCTGGGATGTCGGTCACCGGGTGGTGTACCACTCCCCCCAACTCTCCAACCTGGGCCACCGCTGCGTCGATATCCGGCGTGTCGATGTAGGCCATCCAATGAGGCGGAGCGCCTGCCTTCTTCGCATCCTCGGGCAGGACCATCACGCCACCGAGCGGCGCGTCATTGTTGGTCCACAGGGTGTAGGGTTGCGGACCGCCTTCCCACTCCTGCGTGCCCCACCCGATGAGGTCGGTGTAGAAGCCGATCGCGGCATCGGTGTCGGATGTGGCCAGGTCGTACCATACGAATTGGCCGCGCGGATTGTCCTCGGGGGAGAGAATGCGCACCATCGCGAGGTGGGCCCGCAGGTGCACGAACCGCAGCTCCCCCTGTAACCGCCCGATCTCGGCCGTCATCGACTCCAGGCGGGTCTCGTCGATGGTCTGCTCGACAAACGCGCCGTCCAGGCCCCGTTCGAGCTCGACGATCTGTCGCCCCAACCGCACGGCCCGCTCGCTCATCTCATCCCGGACCGCTTGGATTCGCACGGTCTGGTCATGGGAGAGTTCGAGCTCGCCCGCCAAATCCAGGACATGGCGCGGTCCCGGATAGCGGTTCAGCTCCGCCGCCAATCCAGGACATGGCGCGGTCCCGGATAGCGGTTCAGCTCCGCCGCCAAGGCGAGCCCCATTCCCTCACCGGCCTCATACTGCGCCAGCTCCTCGGGGGAGAGGGCCTTGATCTCCCGACCCTTCAGGTCGGCGTAGGGGGACTGCTGGTGTTGGTGCTGCGCGGTGGTGGGGCCGGCGATGAGCACCAAGCCCACCGCTGCCAGTAGTAGGGACTTCATAGCTCGCTCCTCCGTTTGTCGGCTTCCGAGTTGGATTCACAGAATACCCCGCCCGCTCCTGAACGGCTCACAGAACTCGTAAAATATTGCAACAAAATGCTTTACAAGACCACAACGTCGACGTGAAACTTCGAAACTATTCCCTCGTAGGATATATCGCATCAGGCAATAACCCGAATCGGCATGATTGAGATGGTGAATTCCACGGGCGCGACCCCGGACCAGCTCCTCCCCCTGAGCATCCCCGTGTTTCAGGTACTCATTTCGCTCTCCGAGAGAGACCTCCACGGGTACGGGGTCATCGGGGACATCCGCCAACGAACCGACGACGAGGTCGTTCTCAGCACGAGCACCCTGTACGGAGCCATCAAACGGATGATGCGCGACGGGCTGGTAGAACAATCCGACCTCCGTCCCGCCCCGGAGCTCGATGACGAGCGGAGACGGTACTACCGCATCACGCCCTTTGGTCGGGAGGTCGCAGCCGGCGAAGCGCGACGAGTCGAGCGCCTCGCCGAGATGATCCGCGGCAAGCAGTTCCAGACCCGGACCCCATGAGGAAAACCCCCTGGCCCGTTCGGCTGTTCTCGGCCGTTGCCAACTCCGTCCTGCCGCGAGGATTCCGGCGGGAATTCGGCGCCGATCAGCGGGACGCAATCGCAGATCAGTATCGCAACCTGCAGGGACGTGGGCTGGGGCCGGCCGTGCGGTTTTGGCTGCACGAAACCGCCGGGCTCCTCGCCACGGCCACTCGGGAGTACGGCGAGCTGCTGCAGCGGCGACGCCGGACGCCCGACCGTCGCCGTCCAGATTTTGATTCTCCCAAGAGAAAACCGGAAATGCTCAACACGTTTCGAAAAGACCTGCTCTACGCTTTCCGTATGACCGTCAAGACACCGGTGGTGACGGTCATTGCCATTGTCTCGATAGCGCTCGGCGTGGCCGCCAACACCACCATCTTCAGCGTTCTGAACTCCTGGTTGTTGCGGCCGCTGCCGTACCCCCATGCCGACCGGATGCTGGTACTCTACGAGAACAACCGCAACGACCCCGACGACAGGGAGCTCGTTTCACCCGCCAACTTCTTCGACTGGCAAGAGCGGACGTCGTCCTTTGCCGTGTGGGTCGCATCGAGTTTTTCGAGCCGCAGCCTCACCGGCATCGAGCGCCCTCAGCAAATGACCGTCGCACTGGTCACACCGAACCTCTTTGCAGAGCTCGGTTCAGACCCGATGCGAGGCCGCACCTTTGCCGCTGACGAGGGTGGTCCCGAGGACGCACCGGTGGCGGTGTTGAGTGAGACCACCTGGCGGAACCAGTTTGGTGCCGATCCGGACATCGTCGGGAGCACGATCATGTTGAACGGCGAGGCCCACGCCGTCATCGGCGTGATGCCGGAGACCTTCGACTACATCCTCGGCACCGTAAACCTGTGGATCCCGTCCACCTTCGAAGATCAGCGGGACAACCGCGATTCGAGATACCTGAACGTCACGGCGTGGCGCGGAACGGACGTGCCCTTTGAACGGGCACAGGCGGAGCTGGTGGCGCTCGCATCGCGACTCGAGGAGGAGTACCCCACCGCCAACGAAAACTGGGGCGTCAACGTCCAGACGGTACGGGAGCAATTCCCCGGTCGGACCGACACCGGGTTGATACTGGTGCTCGGGGTAGTGGTAGGGATGGCACTCCTCATTGCCTGTGCCAACGTGGCGAGCCTCTTGCTGGCCAAGACCGAAGCGCGGCAAAAGGAGCTGGCGGTGCGGGTTGCCCTCGGCGCGGGGCGGGGCCGCCTGGTGCAGCAGCTCCTCACCGAAAGCGTCGTGCTCGCCCTGATTGCCGGGGGCCTCGGGACCGTCCTGTCCATTTGGGGGGTGGGGGGACTGCGCGAGGCGATCCCGGTCCAGATCCCCGGCTTCTTCCAACCGCGACTCGACGGCGCGGTCATCGCGTTCAGCCTGGGATTGTCGGTGCTGGCCGGGCTCACGTTCGGCATCACCCCTGCCACCCAGGTGCTCTCCAGCGACCTCCGCGGCGCGTTGACGGACGGAACCCGGTCGGGCTCCGCCAGCAAGCGGAAGAAGCGCCTTCGCAGTGCCTTCGTCATGGCAGAGTTCGCCATGGCTCTCACCATTCTCATTGCGGCGGCCGTCTTGACGAATCTGGTCAATACCACCATCGACGTGGACCCCGGCTACGACTCGGCGAATCTCCTCACGATGCAGTTCACCCTGCCCCAATACAAATACGAGCGAGCCGAGGAGATCGCGCAGTTCGTCGATAACCTAGACCGCGAGTTGGATCAGCTCCCAGGTTCGCGGGGCCGGGCATTCACGAACCGGTTGCCGCGTGCTTTTGGTCTGCCGCAGAGCGTGTTCACCATCGACGGCCAACCCACGGAACGCAGCGAGGAACCTCGTGCGGGATGGCTCTCGGTTATCTCGGCACATTGGATATCGCCCTCCGGTCGGGCCGCAACCTGACAGACGCCGACCGCGCCGACGCGGCGTCGGTCATCCTGGTGAGTCAGCGCCTCGTCGATCAATTCTTCGACGGCGTTGATCCCCTCGGCAGGCGCATCACGATTCAGGGAGAATCACGGGAGATCGTGGGCGTCGTGCGCGACATCGCCCAGACGCGGCTGGCAGGCTTCGAGCCGATCCAGCCCACGGTGTACTTCCCCATGGCACAGCGACCAGTGCGAACGGTCCGTCTCGCCATCCGGACGTCCGGCGATCCCTACCAGGTGACAGCACCGGTGCAGAGCGCCATCTGGCGAGTCGACCGCGACCAGCCGATCTTCGGCGTTCAGACCCTGGACGAATTCATCGAGACCCAGCTCGCCGGACCGGACTTCATCGCCCGGCTCCTCTATATGGTGGGGTTGCTGGCCCTCGCCCTGGCCGCCATCGGCGTCTACGGCGTCATGGCCTACTCTGTCTCACAGCAGACCAACGAGATCGGTATCCGGATGGCCCTTGGGGCCAAGCCCCGTCAGGTGTTGACTCGGGTGACGCGCCAGGGTGCGACCCTCGCAGGCGCCGGCCTGCTCATCGGGATACCCATCGCGGCCCTCATCGTCCGGGCCATCACCGGGCTCCCGGTGGACATTCCGGGCGTGGAGGCCGGTTTCGGTGAGTTCGACGTGGGCCCGATAGTGGTCGTGAGCCTCATTCTTGCCGGCGTCGGCCTGGTCGCCTGCATTCTGCCCGCCCGCCGGGCCACCCAGATCGACCCGGTGATGGCCCTCCGGGAGGAGTAGGCGAAACCATTCCGAGCCCGGGCGGCGGCCCGCCCGGGGTCCTTTTCTCCCGCTCAAGTGTATCTTTTCTAGCTCGTGGCAGCCTGGGGTTGCCGCACCGCAGCGCCATGCGGTAAAGCAATCGTGAACGATCGATGGGCCCCTTACACGAGGTTGAGCATGAAAACGTCTGGCTACCACCTGTTTGGCTTTCTTTCCCTCTTCTTGTTGGTCGTACCGGCCCACGCCCAGAGCGGCTACGGCCAGGCCGTGGCCGTGGGAGACGGAGACATCCTGGTCGGGGAATCGGCCAACCGGATGTCCTCCGGCGTGGTCTACGTCTACCGTCGGGACGGCTCCGGCCGATGGACGGAAACCGCCCAGGTCACCGCATCCGACGCGACGGCAGGAGACCGCTTCGGCCAGGCCATCGCAGTGGATGGACAGGTCATGATGGTCGCCGCCGCTCCCGGGGGGAACGGTGTGGTCTACGTGTACGAGACGGACGGCACCGGCACATGGCGGGAGGTCACCCGGCTCCAGGCTGAAGACGGCGAGAGCCGGAGCTTCGGTGCGGCGATTGCCCTCAGCGGGGGTGTGGCGCTCATCGGTGCCCCGGGGCGGGGCGCCGGCGGCTTCGGCTTCGGAGGTGGAGCCCCCCCGGCGGACGGTCCGGCGGGAGCGGTGCACGTCTTCCAGCGGTATGCCGGTGGGACCTGGTCCCACCAGCAGACGATCGCCGGCGAGGACGTCGCGTCGGCTGACCGGTTCGGCGCGGCCGTCGCCCTGGATGGCAATCGGGCCTTGATCGGCGCCCCGGGCCAGAACCGGGCCGCCGGAGCCGCCTATGGGTTCAGTCGAGAAGCCGACGGGACCTGGCGCCAGCTCGCCAAGGTCACTGCGAATGGCCTCGAGCAGCGCAACGGGTTTGGCGGCACGGTCGCCCTTCAGGGGAACACTGCCTTCGTCGGGGCGCCCGGCGCCAACGGGACCATCGGGACGGTGTTTGTGTTTGCGTACGACGGTGCGGGCGGCGAGTGGCGCCAGGCATCGCAGCTTTCACCGTTCGACGGCGTGCGACGGTACCAATTCGGTTCGTCCATCGCGTTCACCGGCTCCGAAGTGTGGGTCGGCGCTCCGGGAGCCGCGGGGGGAGGTCGGGTATACCGCTTCCGCCGTGATCCGGCGGGGGACTGGATGGGTTCTATCAAGCTGGCCTCGCGGCAGACCGAGGGCCGTGACGGGTTCTCCGGCACGCTGGCCGTGCACGGCAAGATCGCCGTAGCCGGCGCCCCTGGCGACGACTTCGGCGCCGGCACCGCCATCGTGTTCGAGCAGGACGCCGGCGGCGCCACCTGGAGCGAGCAGGCCAAGATCTTCAGTGACGTCAAGGGCATCGACCCCGTCCTCGGCGACCAGGCCGACTGCGATGAGGGCAACGCCCACGTCTTCGGGTGCAGCGACGTCGACTTGGTGTCGTTCCTTCCCGTACACGCCATCGGCGGGGAGCGGGGGGTCCGCACCAACGACGTATGGGGCTGGACCGACGCCCAGACCGGCAAGGAGTACGCCATCGTCGGGATGAGCAACGCCGCGTCGTTCGTGGACATCAGCGACGTCTTCAATCCCGTCTATCTCGGCAAGCTTCCGCTGCACGAAGGAGCGCGCCCCAGCACGTGGCGAGACATGAAGGTGTACAAGGACCACGCCTTCATCGTGTCCGATGGTGCAGGCGATCACGGCATGCAGGTGTTCGACCTCACGCAACTGCGTGACGTCCGCGATGGACCGGTGGTGTTCGAGGAGACGGCGCACTACGACGGGATCCACAGCGCACACAACATCGTGATCAACGAAGCGACCGGGTACGCGTACTCGGTGGGCAGCAGCGCCGGCGGCGAGACCTGCGGTGGCGGGCTGCACATGATCAACATCGAAGATCCACGCAATCCCAGGTTCGCCGGATGCTTCGCCGATCCCACCACCGGCCGCGCCAGCACGGGGTACTCGCACGACGCCCAGTGCGTGATCTATGAGGGCCCCGACCGGGAGCACCAAGGCAAAGAGATCTGCATGGGCGCCAACGAAACGGCGCTGAGCATCGCGGACGTGACCGACAAGAAGAACCCGGTCGCCCTGTCGCAGGCAACGTACCCGAACGTTGGATACTCCCATCAAGGGTGGTTCAGCGAAGACCAACGGTACTTCTACATGAACGACGAGCTCGACGAACTGCAGCGGAACTTCGTTGGCACCAGGACATTGATATGGGATGTGACGGACCTCGACGATCCGGTGCTGGCCAAGGAGTACCTCTCCGAGAACACGGCCAGCGATCACAACCTGTACGTCAGGGGTGATTTCATGTACCAGTCGAACTACAACAGCGGCTTTCGGGTGTTCAATATCCGCGACAGGGAGAACCCGGTTCCCGTCGGCTTCCTCGACACCGTACCTTACGGGGAAGACGGCCCAGGAATGGGTGGCTCCTGGAGCAACTACCCGTTCTTCGAGAGCGGGGTGATCCTGGTGACGAGCGGCAACGAGGGACTGTTCCTCGTGAAGCGGAAACCGCCGGAGATCCTATAGGAATCACCGCTCGTTCGATTGCGCCGAGAGAGGGAGACTTGCAGGGGCTCTCCCTCTCTCGTTCCTCTGAGAGAATGCCCGTGCGGACGAACGAGGCGGCAGCGACCTCTCGACTCGTGACTCTTATGCGGACGAGCACTTCCTATGCAGAACGCGTTTAGCTTTGCCGGTCTCCTGCTGAGTATCACGGTGACGCAAGTGCTGGTCGCCAGCGACCGGAAGGCCGGAGCGGGCTCAGAGCAGGGCCCGCAGAACCCGCCCCCAATTCAGCGCATGTTCAACGCCAAATGCACCAGCTGCCACTCCGGTCAGACCGCCCAGGCGGGGCTTCGGCTGGATTCGTGGGACAACCTGTTCGCTGGATCGCGGCACGGGGAAGCCATCATTCCGTATGACGCGGGGAACAGCCTGCTGTACGAAATGACCACGAAGCTGGTCGGTGGGCCGCATCCCGAGGAGCTTGGCGCCGAAGGATTCACTCAAGGCGAGACCGAGATCTTCGAACGGTGGATCAACACGGGAGCGCGAAATCAGGCGGGCGAGGTTCCCTACGCCGACGCGACCCAACTCCTCTATGTAGGCAATCAGGACGACGCCACCGTGTCCATCATCGACATGGATGCCAAGGTCGTCATTCGCCAGATCGCCCTCCAAGCATTGGGCTTCTCGCCCACGGCCAAGCCCCATCACGTGGCCGTCGAGCCGGGTGGCTCCTATTGGTACGTCTCCCTCATTGCCGACGGGAAGGTCCTCAAGTTCGACCGCAACAACGAGCTCGTGGCTCAGTCCGACTTCGAGACACCGGGCATGCTGGCGGTTCACCCCACCGAAGACATGCTCTACGTGGGGCGGTCGATGGCGGCAGTCAATCCCCCCATGCGCATCGGCGAGATTGTCCGGTCCGACATGACGATCGAGGAGATCGAAGTGTTCTACCCCAGGCCCCACGCCATGGCGTTCGTCCCCACCGGCGCATACGCCTTCACCGCGAGCCTCGCCGAGAATCAGATCATCAGTGTGGACACCGAGACGCAGGCGGCGGAGTTCACGGCGGTAGAGGGACCGACTCACACCTTCGTGCAGTTCGCGATTTCTCCCGACGGTGCGACGCTGGTGGCGACCACCCAGCTCACGGCAAAGGTCATGATGTTCGACATCAGCGAACCGCCGACGATGACGCTGACGGACGTCATCGACGTGAACGCCGCACCATGGCATCCGGTGTTCAGCCTCGATGGGCGGTTCGTGTACGTGCCCAACAAGGATGCCAACACGGTGACGGTCGTCGACATGGAGGCGCGTGAGGTGGCCGCCGTCGTCGAGGGTGACGGATTGGCGCAGCCCCACGGTGCCGCCGTGTCTCCCGACGGCCAATATCTCTTCGTGTCGAGTAATAACCTCAAGGAAGAGTACACCCCGCGTCGTAATTTCGGGGACAACAGCCGCACCGGCACGGTCGTTGTGATCAACACCGAGACCTACGAGATCGAGAAAGTCATCGAGGTGGGCCGCTACGCAGCAGGTGTCGGCGCGGCGACGGGGCGTTGAGCGGCAAGCTCGCTTTCCGATGAGCGTGACAGCAACCCGTGCGTTCCTGATTGCCCTCGGCGGCAGCCTGGTCGGATGCGGATCGCACGGCGCCGGCAGTGCGCCGGACCAGCCGGCCGCCCGGGCTGCGTTTCCACCGCACCTCGAAAGAATCGTGGACGCGTTCGAGGTGTTCGACGAAACCGGCACGCCCTACGACCACCCGTTCCTCGGCGGCCTCAACCTCCCCCGTCCTCAGTTGGTCGACATCGACGCCGATGGCGACCTGGACCTCTTCGTCCAGGAAGCCTCGGGGCAGATCATGTTGTTCGAACAAGCAGGATCGCCCGCCGAGCCCGACTTCGTCTGGCGCACCGATGCCTATCAAGGCCTCGACGTGGGCGAGTGGTACCGATTCGCCGACATGGATGCCGATGGTGATCTAGACCTGCTGGCTGAGCGGCCGTTCAGCTACATCAGGTACTACCGCAATGACGGCTCGGCCGAGGACGCATCCTTTACGCTGGTCGCCGACACCCTCAAGGACATCGACGGCACCCCAATCTTCTCCGACCGCCAGAACATTCCCCAAGTAACCGACATCGACTGTGACGGCCGCCTGGACCTCTTCATCGGTCTGTTGATCGGTACGGTGATGCGCTACGAGGAGGCCGGGCGAGACTCGGCCGATGTTCCGCTGTTCCGAATGGTCACAGATCGCTTCGAGAACATCGAGATCATCGCCCAGATCGGCAGCATGCACGGCGCAAATACGATGGCATTCCACGACATCGACGGTGACGGCGACGAAGATTTCTTTTGGGGAGATTTCTTCGAGGCCGGCTTGCTGTTCATTGAGAACATCGGCTCCTGCGGATCACCGGTCCTCATTGGTAAACCAGTCCCGTTCCCCGTCGGGAACCCCGCGGAAACGAGCGGTTACAACGCACCCGCCTTCGGCGACATCGACGGCGACGGCGACGTGGATCTGTTCGTCGGGGTGTTGGGGGGCGCGTTCAACCCCAATCGCACCACCGTCGACAACTTCTTGTCTTACGAAAGGGATGTCGGGGACGCGTTCACGCTGCGCACGAGGCAGTTCGTGAGAAACATCGACGTGGGGAGCGAGAGCATTCCCACCTTCGCCGACATCGACGGCGACGGGGATCTCGACCTCTTGCTGGCCAATAAGATCGATCCGACCGACCTCCAGACGTCGCGCGTCTATCGCTTTGTGAACACGGGGACGGTGTACCAACCGGTGTTCCGGTCGTCGGGGGCTCTGGAGCTCGAGGGACTTTATCACTACGCGCCTGCCGTAGCTGACCTCGACGCAGATGGCGACCTCGACGCCCTCTTCGGATCGTGGAAGGCCAACGTCGCGCTGCACCGCAACGACGGCACGGCGACCGAACCCGAGTTCGTGCTGGTGGATTCGGCCTACGTCACCATCACACGAGGCAGCAACACCACACCGGCCCTAGTGGACATCGACGCCGATGGCGACCTGGACCTGTTTATCGGCGAGGCGTCGGGAGCGATCAACTTCTACCGCAACGCCGGAACGCCGGCGAGCCCCGACTTCGAGTTCGTCTCCGACCGATTCAACGACATCGACATCGGCCGGCGGAGTTACCCGGCGTTCGCCGATCTCGACCGGGACGGAGATCAGGATCTCATCATCGGCTCCGAAGCGAACGGAATGGTCTTCTACCGCAACACCGGCACGCCGCAAGAGGCCGTTTTCGTTGCGGATTCCACCGTTGCCATCGACGCTCCCATCATGGCGGCACCCGTCCTCGTCGACATCGACGGGGACGGAGACTTGGATTTGTTTTCGGGTGGGATCGGTGGCGGGTTGACGTTTTACAGAGACCGCGGCACCCGTTAACACGGTAGTCTCGCTCAAAAATCAACCATCGGGATTTTGCGGCCTTCACACATCCCAACATCTCCAAAATCGCATTTGAACTCCGTTTGTTACCTACGTAACAACCACCGGGTGATGTGCGTCACCAATCTCGCGACGAATCGCTGCCTTCACCTGCGGTTCACCACTCCTTCATTGCCTTGAGCAAAAATTTTGGATACCGGTGTGAAGCCGTTTGGCTATATCCTTGGGCAAAGACCGATGATGAGACGATTGATTCCTTCCATCCTCGTTGCGGGCGTACTCCTGGCGTGTTTCGACGATGCGCCAATTGCACCGCCGGAGGAAAGGTCTACGATCGAGCCCGAGCCAACAGTCGAGCCCGACTTCTCGAACGTGCCGGACCCCTCACTACTAGCTGTCAAGGCGCCGGTGCGTATGGCATCCACGCCAAGCGGCCGATTGCTGGTGGCCGACTACCACCAGGGCGCCATTCTACGAGTGGATCCCAACACACTTCAACCCGACCAGGCTTTCCGGGTAGACGGGAAGCCGTCTGCAGTGGCGCTGATGGGCGACAGAATCTTCGTGGCCAATGCGACATCTGGCACGGTTGATGTGTTTGGATCTGATGGGCGATGGCGTTACTCATTTGCCCCGGGGATTGTCGAGCATCCAACTGACCTCGCCGTAGACGCCATACGCCGCCTGGTCTTCGCGGTATCCGGAGGTACAAACACGGTAAAAGCGTTTGACATCGGAGGCGAAGTCCAGTTCGTGATTCGCGATCTGTGGAAGCCGACGGGTGTTGCCTTGGATGCAAACCGTCAGGAAATATTAGTCAGCGATTACGGAGAACCGGCCCATGGAGAACGCGCCAGTGTCAGGATCTTCGACTACGACGGCAATCCAGTCGCTACCATCTTGGGCAATGCGGGGATGGCCGATAGCCGGTTCTCCCG
>JBDHAF010000012.1:0-41456 GCA_039588255.1 Gemmatimonadota bacterium
GCATGGGTGGTGGGGCCCCTAGAAAGGGGACTCGACAACGAAAAGGCGCGGCCTGGGGCCGCGCCTGCGTTGCAAAGAGGTCACTCCTCGTGAGTGACGCAGAGCCCGCATGGGCTCTGCGGAACTCCCGAGGAGGGACTCGAACCCCCGACCCGACGGTTAACAGCCGTCTGCTCTACCAACTGAGCTACTCGGGATTGTGGTGATCGAGTCTAATCACGGCCGCCAGGACTTTCAAGCGACCTAGTTCAGCGTGTTGATGAAGATGGCCACAGACAAACCGACCGTCAGGATCGACAACAGGGTTCTCAGGTCCTGATTGGTGAAGCTTCGCCGGGCCACCATGATCTGGTCGCCGGAGCGCAGCCCCACCTCCTGAAGTGTCAGTCCGCCCACCCGATCCCGCTCGAACCGCAGGTCGAGGGTTTGACCGCCCCGCAGGAGCTGGATCTTGTTGATGTTCCCGTTGGGGTTTGGCCCACCGGCTTTGGCGACGATGTCGAGAACCGTCAACGTGGGATCGACGGGATAGAGCCCCGGGCTCCGCACCTCGCCGAGGACCGCGATGTTGAATTGCGGTGTGACCGTGACGAACGGCTCATTGAAGATCTGGGCCAGTCCGGCTCGGATTTCCTCGCGGATTTGGGCCACAGTCTTGGAGCGGGTGTCGATGTCTCCAAGGACCGGGTACTGCACGATCCCCGTCTCGTCCACCTTGAAGGATCCGGAGTAGTCATCCCGGCCCCACACGACGATCTGGAGGACGTCCCCAGAGCGGAGCATGTACGAGGAACCCGATCGGGCGGTTTGATCTTGGGCGGCGGCGGGAGTGGCGGTGACGGCGAAGAGCAGAAGTACGAGTAGTTTGCGCATGCCGCTAAGATTGCGACGACTGGGGCAGGGGTCAATGCGGCGGCGTGATGGCGTCAGGCATCTCGGGAGGTCAATGCGTGAGGCTCCGCCTGTTCGGCCGACGTCGCCAGCGCCTGCCGCAGGTACTCCCCCGTATGCGTTCCGGACAGGGCCACCTCCTCTGGTGTCCCCTGCGCCACGATCCGACCGCCCTGGTCGCCCCCGTCGGGGCCGAGATCGATGACCCAATCTGCCCGCTTGATGACGTCGAGGTGATGCTCGATGACCACGACGGTGTGGCCGGCATCGACGAGCCGGTCGAGGACGCGGAGGAGTGTCTTCACGTCGTCCAGGTGTAATCCGGTGGTGGGCTCGTCGAGGATGTAGAGCCGTCGCTCGGTCTTGCGGAGCACGTTGGCCAGCTGTCGCGCAATCTTGAGGCGCTGAGCCTCACCGCCCGAGAGTGCCGTTGCGGGCTGGCCCAGCCGAAGGTAGCCGAGGCCCACCTGCTGGAGGTGCCACAACATTCGTCCCAGCTTGTCCTGGTGCCGGAACCGCTGGATCGCCTCGTCCACCGTGAGTTGCAGGACACCGTAAATGGAGAGGCCTTTGATTTTGACATCCAGCACCTCGGCCTCGTAACGCGTTCCCCCGCACGCTTCGCACGGCACGAACACGTCTGCGAGAAACACCATTTCGATCTGCACGTGACCGGCTCCCTCACACTCCGTGCAGCGTCCGCCCTGAACCGCGTTGAAGCTGAATGTGGTCGGGGAGTAGCCTCGAGCCCGTGACAGCGGTTGGGCGGCAAACAGCTGCCGGATCTCGTCAAACGCCTTGACGTACGTGATGGGATTGGAGCGAGGTGAACGTCCGATGGGGGATTGATCCACTAACACGACGTCGTGCAAGCCCTCACAGCCCACCAGGTCCGTCACCGAGCCCACGGCTTCGCCGAGGTGCTCCTTGGCGCCGTGGGCGCCTTTGAAGCGCAGGGAGAGTTGTCGGTAGAGAACATCGTGCACCAGGGTGGACTTGCCGGAGCCCGACACGCCGGTGACGACGGTGAGCGTCCCGAGAGGAAACGCCGCCTCGACGTTCTCGAGGTTGTGGAGGGTTGCCCCCTTCACCGTGAGCCACCTCGGCCCGGCATGTCGTCGGGTGCTGGGGACGGGGATCGCTTTCTCTCCGGAGAGATACGATCCCGTGAGGGTGGTTGCGGTCGCGGCGTCCTCCATCGGTCCGGAGAACACCAGCTCGCCGCCGTTGACGCCGCTGCCGGGACCGAGTTCCACCATGTGGTCTGCTGCAACCATGGTGGCTGGATCGTGCTCCACCACCACCACCGTGTTTCCGACATCGCGCAAGCGCTCGAGCAAGCCGACGAGTCGGGCGATGTCCCGAGGATGTAGGCCGATGGACGGCTCGTCTAGGACGTAGAGGGTGTCCACCAGGCGGGCACCGAGTGCGTTGGCCAGGGCGATCCGCTGCGCCTCACCGCCCGACAGGGTTCGGGTCTGACGGGCCAGGGTCAGGTAGCCCAGCCCGACGTCCTGCATGAACGTCAGACGCCCCAGCAGTTCCTGGAGAATGGATTCGGCCACGTCGCGCTCGAACGGCGTTAGCTCGAGGGTGTTCAACCAGTCGAGCGCCGTGCCGGGTGTCCAGCGCGCGACCTCCCCGATCGACTTCCCGCCGATGCGTACGGCCTCTGCCTCAGGGCGCAAGCGACACCCGTTGCACATGGGGCAGGTGTTCGCCATTTGGTATTGGCGAAGGAATACGCGGATGTACTGCTTGTAGCGCTTTCGCTCGAGGGCTCGGAGAAAGGGATACACGCCCTGAAAGCGACCCGACTTGCCTTCCAGCAGCAGTCGCTGCTGCGCGGCGCTCAACTGGTTCCACGGTTTGTCGAACGGGATTCGGCGCTTGGACGCAACCTCTCGGAGGAGGCGGCGCCTGCCCACATAGCGCGGCTTGGTCCACGGATCGATCGCTCCCTCTGCGAGTGTGCGGGATGCCTCCGGCACGATGAGAGATTCATCGTACTCGAGCACCGCTCCGAAACCGTTGCAGGTCGGGCACGCTCCCCGTGGGTTGTTGAACGAGAAGAGATTTGGGGACAATGTGACGCCCGGGTTTTCACAGGACTCGCAGCACGGCCGCTGTGAGAACCGCATGCTCTCATCATCGAACAGCACCTCGGCGATCCCGTCACCCTCGGTGAACGCCGTTGCGAGGGAGTCCGCCAAGCGCGTGCGCATGGCCGGGGTCACCTTGACCCTGTCGACGATGACTGAAACGTCTGCCGAATCGAGCCGTACGTTCGGTGGAAGCTCGTCGATCCGGTGTACCGCTCCCCCACTCCTGATGCGTACAAAACCCATGGCCAGGAGGTTTTCGACAAGGAGATCGTGATCGGGTTGCTCGGACCGGGGAAGGGGGAACGCGATCAGCACTTGCCGGCCTCCCAACTCGCCGGTCAAACGTTCCGTGGCGGTGCTGGGGGAATCGCTGACCACCCTGCTCCCGCACGACGTGCAGTGCGGGTGCCCGATCCTAGCCCAGAGGAGTCTCAAGTAATCGTAGATCTCCGTCGCCGTACCGACCGTGGAGCGGCTCGACGTGGTGGGGTTCTTCTGTTCGATGGCGACGGCGGGGGAAATCCCCTCGAGACCATCGATGTTCGGTTTGGGCATCCGTTCCAGGAACTGCTTAGCGTACGTCGAGAGGGACTCGACATAGCGACGTTGTCCTTCCGCGTAGAGAGTGTCGAACGCGAGCGAACTCTTACCCGATCCCGAAGGCCCGGTAATGACCGTGAGTTTTCGCCGGGGGAACTCAACGGTGAAGCCTTTCAGATTGTTTTGCTGTGCGTTGCGGAGCACGACGTTGTCGGCGGGCATGCGCGAAACCTAACACTCGAAGCGAGGTAGTCGTTGACGGGGCCGGGGAGCCGGCCCTAGGTTGCCTCTGAAATGGTCAGCATGATTTCTCCACGTGTTCTGAGGCGTGGGCTCGAGATATTCGCGGCGCTCTCTCTTGCCGTGTTCGGTGGTCTCCTGTTCTACGGGAACAACCTCGACTTCTTTCTCTCCACGATGACCTCGCTCAAGTGGGGATGGCTGCTGGTCGGTGTTGCCCTTGCCTCGATGGATTGGTTCGGCGGTGGCCTGCGCCTGTGGATCCTCACCCGCCATGTGCACCCTGCGGCCTCCCTGAAAGGATCGTTGCTCGCGGGAGGGCTGACCGCGTGGGCGAGCTATCTCACGCCGTCCCAAACGGGCGGTGGTCCGATGATGATCTATACCCTGAAGCGGTACGGCACGCCGATCCCGGAGGCGATGATCTCCAGTTTGATGACGTTCGTCGCCACCGTGGTTTTTTTCGCAATCGCCGGCCCGTTCGCGATCTTCATGGGCGCCGGCCGCTCGCTGGAGCAGCACGGAATCCTGGGCCAGACCTTCACCCTGTACGACCTCTTCAGGCTGAGCCTCGGCACGTTCGTCGGCATCGGGTTGGTGATGTTGTTCTTCTTCATCTTTCCGAGACTGGCGAAGGGGCTGGGACAGATTCTGGTGGGGTGGTTCGAGGCCCGGGGCAGTCAGCGCATGGCCCACCGAATCCAGGCGATGCGTGAGGGAGTGGATCGCTCTCACGATTGCATGGTGGCGTTCTTCAAGGGCCGCGGGTGGTTGGCACTGGCGGCGGCAGTGCTGGCGTCGGCGTTGGCCCATGCGAACAAGCTGCTCGCCGGCTACGTCGTCCTGAGAATGCTTGACATCCAGGTGAACTTCATCGACGTCCTGCTCCTCCAGACGCTCATCACGTTTCTCCTGTACTTCGCGCCCACCCCCGGCGGGTCGGGGCTGGCCGAGATTCTCTCGGTGGCAGTCATGCCGATCTACGTGCCCCGAGAGCTCACCCCGTCCTACATCTTGCTGTGGCGGTTGGTGCTGTCGTACCTGACGGTGGGTTTCGGATCGGTGATATTTTGGCGCTGGCTGAAGGGAGCGGAGGACCGGACGGAAGGGGACGGCCTGGCTGTAGAAGCTAGCCGAACAGGCTCGAGTTAACTAAACGGTTGTTATTGTTGAACTTACAAGATCTGAAGAAGGCGCGCGTTCGGTTGCACCGAAAGAGGGCCCCCGCTAAGTTTGAAGACTCCACCTACGCCGGATTCATTAGCGACACCAGATGTCCTACCTAGAACTCGACGGTGACCGACACAAGATCCCGCCGGGCGAGGCGGTGATCGGAAGCGATGCATCGTCGTTTCTCGTGCTCCAGGGGAGCGGGATGGCTGCCCGGCACGTCGTGCTCGTGGTGTCTTCCGACGGGCAGGTTTCGGCACGGCGGGTCATGGAGGATGCACACATCTTCATAAACGGGGTTCAGCTCGGGCCCCAACCAGCACCGCTCCTGCACGGAGACAAGATCGAGGTCGGCGGGCGCGAGCTCACCTTCGTCGACGAGCGCCGGAGCGGGAGCACGCAATTCGTCAGCGCGGACGATATTGCCAAGCTGCAACAGCTTGGGTCGAAGCCGGCTGCGAAGCGAAAGGCCACGGCGGGAACGGGGGGGCGGTTGGTGAGCCTGACGGACGGCCGCGAGTATACCATCGAGGGGACGTCTCTGGTGTTCGGTCGTGAGGCCATCTGCGACGTGGTCATACCCCAGAAGCGGGTCTCCCGGCGCCACGCGGAGATCCTCGCGACGCCCAAGGGTTACATCATCACGGACATGAGTTCCAACGGCACGTTCGTGAACGGCGACCGGATCAGCGGCCAGCATCTCCTCGCTCGGGCGGATGTGGTGCGGGTGGGAGACCACGAGTTTCGATTCTATGCCGATGCCGCGGCGGAACCGGAGGAGGACGCCCCCGAGCCGCCGAGGCCCGCGGCGCCCGGAGCGGAGTACAGCCTGGGGGATACCCTGCACGGCATCCTGGGCGCGGCTCAGCCGCCTGCGGCACAAGTGACACCGGCGGCACCTACGGCACCCCCGGCCGCGGCGGCACCTACGGCACCTGCGGAACCTGCGGCACCCCCGGCACCGGCGGCACCCCCGGCCGCGGCGGCACCTACGGCACCCCCGGCACCGGCGGCACCCCCGGCCGCGGCTCGGCCGCCGCCGGCACCGGCGGCCCGCCCGTCCCAGCCGGCTCCCAAACCCGCCCAGCCCCAAAGCGCTCCTCCGGCTGTGGCTCCTGCGGCGGCTGGTGGAACCCTGGCCAACCTCATCGTCCGGAAGGGACAGCTCAAAGGGCATCGGTTTCCGATTCGGGTTCCGATCGTTAACGTTGGGCGCGCCGAGTACAACGACATCGTCGTGCCGGACTCCAGTGTCTCCTCGGCTCACGCGAAGATTCAGCTCCGGGAGGGGATCTGGATCCTGGTGGACTTGGGCTCGACGAATGGCACGTTTGTGGACGGGGATCAGGTGTCAGGAGAAGCTCCCATTGCACCCGGGGCGTTGATTCGCTTTGGAGAAGTCAGCCTGGTGTTCGAGTCCACGAAGGATGACTCGGCGCAGCAGGATGGCGGTACACAGATCCTCGGCGCGATCGAGCCGCCGGAGGG
This sequence comes from Gemmatimonadota bacterium, assembly GCA_039588255.1. Lineage (GTDB taxonomy): Bacteria > Gemmatimonadota > Gemmatimonadetes > Gemmatimonadales > GWC2-71-9 > B3T1B10. The sequence continues at coordinate 6,435 of JBDHAF010000012.1, forward strand.
CATGGCATGACGAGGACAAACATGATCACGACGCGGATGCGATCCGGCGCGGCAGACCGGCAGGAGCGTGTCACGTCACACACTCCCCACCTTCAACCCATCGCTCGGTAACTTGCCCCTGAAACAGCCTATCACTTGCGCTGGCCGCACCGACGTCGGGGTCATCCGATCTGGGAACGAGGATAACTACCTCATGGTCCCGGATCGTGGCGTCTTTATCGTGGCGGATGGCATGGGTGGCCATGCCGCCGGCGAGGTTGCCAGCGAAATGGCGGTTCGCATCATTGCCCGCGAATTGGGCGACGTGTCCCACACGACCAACGCCGAAGCGGCCGACCTGATTCGCCATTCGATTGTCGAGGCCAATTCGGCCATCTTCCAGCGCACGCTGAGCGAGCAAGACAAACGAGGCATGGGCACCACCGCTACGGCTATGGTGGTTGTCGGCGACAAGTACTTGATCGGGCAGGTCGGAGACAGCCGCGCCTACGTGTTGCGCGATGGCGCGTTACTGCAGCTCACAAAGGATCATTCATACGTGCAGGAGCAGGTGGACGCGGGCTATCTGAGTCCGGAGGAGGCCCGCACGCACCCGTACAGCAACGTGATCACGCGGTGTGTCGGCGCGAATGTCGACGTCTCACCGGATGTCTACTCGGGTACTATGCAGGTTGGCGACGTCTATTTGCTCGCGTCGGACGGGCTCACCGGCATGATCGAAGACGACGACCTGATGGAGATGATGAGGAAACTCCGGGACCCGCAGCAGCTCGCCGACGAACTCGTGGATGAAGCGAATCGCCGGGGCGGGCTGGACAACGTCACGGTTATCGTCGTTCGGGTGGATGGAAACGGGAGTGTCTGACGAGGGGTGACGGGACCCGACGTACCGGCTGGCGAGGGGCCGAATCCGGAGGCGCTCGGCGAAGTGGCCGCGGAACATCTGGGGCCGTTGCTGTATGCGTTGGAGGTCTGCGCCCAATCCATGGATAGCGCCCAGCGGGAAGAGGACTCGAGGTACTACCGGGCCGTCGCGAGGTTATTGGCTGAGGCAGGAGGGACACCGAGAGGCTGAGCGAGGAGCTAGACTCGATCCAGCAGCTGCGCGTTTCCTGCGAGGTCGCTTTCGACCTCGTTTTTTTTGCTCTCCACCAGACGGAGGATGCCACGGGGGTCGACTGCCCGATTCGAGGCTGCGAAGATGCGCAGCCGCCGGGCTCTGGCGTGGAGCTCGTCCGCCACACGTTGTATGCCCAGCTGTGCCACACCGCTCGGAGCACCGAGCGACTCGACGGATCCGTCTTTCTTGAGCAGCGGCATGTCGACCTCGATCATCTTGGCCTTGGCCGGGAAGTCGAGGAGGATCTCTCCCGGCTGCAGTCCCAGCTCATCGGCCAATTGGTTCTCCACCTGCTCGACGAGGTCGGGGCACTCGGCCACCCAGTCCCCGGCGCCCTCGGGAACGTCCTCGCCCGCGATGTCGACCACGCGCTTGTAGAGTTGGCGGCGGCGGAGGCGCAGTGCGAGGTCATTCGTTCCCGCCGCTCGGAGGTGTGCCATCAATTCTTCGTCGGTACTGCGGGCCACCGTGTCGACGGTGAGATGTCCTCCGGCCATCACGGCACGCACGCTGCGCTTGAACATCGCGGTGGCGCTCCGGACGGCGTGGTGCCAATACACGTTGCGATACATCTGATACCGCGCGAAGAGGAGCGACTCGAGAGCGCTGATGCCCTTCTCCCGAATGCCCACCCCGGTCCGGCCATCTGGAGTCTCGACGACGGCCAAGGCGTGCAGCAGCCGGTCCACGTCAACGGCCCCGTACGGCACCCCGCACATGCGAGCATCCCGGGTCAGGTACTCGAGCTTGTCGAGGTCCAGCGAGCCGGAAATGAGCCCCTGCAGGGGACTCGTGCTGGTGCCCGCGATGAGCGCCTGAAGACGCGCCTCGACGTTTCCGAACCCGGTGGCCTCGAGAGCGTCCCGGAGCGAAGGTTGGGCGAAGTGCATCGGCGCCAAAGCCTCGTGGGAAGGAAGGCCAGCCTCCTCGAGGGCGTGGGAGAAGGGGTAATGCCCGACGTCGTGCACCAGCCCGGCGAGCCTGATGAGTGTCCGTTCCTCTTGTGGGATGTCGTCTAGCTCGCCCCGGTCGGCGAGGAGCGACAGAGCCCGCTCGGCGAGGTGGTACGTTCCCACGGCATGTTCGAAGCGCGTGTGGTTGGCGGTGGGGTAGACGAGGAAGGCGTGGCCGAGCTGCCGAATGTACCGCAGGCGCTGCAGCGGCTCACTGTCGAGCACCGCAAGCGCCTGCGTGTCAATTCGGATGTTGTTCCAGAGCGGATCGCGAACGACCTTGAATCCGTTCGGGCGTCCCATCCTGTTAGGTAACGGGGCCGGCTGTACGCACCTCGTCCGTGACCTGTTCCTCGAACTTGGTGAAGTTCTCGCGGAACATCGTGGCGAGCTTCTCCGCCATGGTGTCGTACGCGTCGGGCTTGGCCCAGGTATCGCGGGGCGTCAGCACCTCGGTGGTTACACCCACGACCTCCGTCGGTACTTCGAAGCCGAAAACCGGATCGGTCCGCGTCGCAACATCCCTGAGGCTGCCGTCGAGTGCTGCCCGGAGCAAGGTCCGCGTGTGCTTGAGCGACATGCGCTCGCCCTCGCCGTACGGCCCGCCGGTCCATCCCGTGTTGACCAGCCAGCACTGTGCGTTGTGCTTCGCGAGCCGCTCGCCCAACATCTTCGCGTAGACACCAGGCGGAAGCGGAAGGAACGGGGCGCCGAAACATGCGCTGAACGTGGCTTGGGGTTCGGTGACACCTCGCTCGGTGCCGGCAACCTTGGCCGTGTATCCCGACAAGAAGTGATACATTGCCTGATCGGGCGTGAGCTTGCTGATGGGCGGCAGCACCCCAAACGCGTCGGCGGTTAGGAAGATGACGTTCTGCGGCTGGCCACCACATCCGCTCGGCACGTGGTTGGGTATGAAGTGAATGGGGTACGATGCCCTCGTGTTTTCCGTGATGGAATCGTCATCCAGGTCGATGGCCCGTGTTACCGGGTCGACGACGACGTTCTCCAGAATCGTGCCGAACCGCTCCGTCGTCGAGTAGATCTCGGGCTCCCCCTCGCGCGAGAGCCGTATGACCTTGGCGTAGCACCCACCCTCGAAGTTGAAGATCCCGTCGTCGCTCCACCCGTGCTCGTCGTCACCAATGAGGCCTCGGGTAGAATCCGCCGACAGGGTGGTTTTCCCCGTTCCCGACAGGCCGAAGAAGATGGCGGTATCACCATCCGGCCCGATGTTCGCCGAGCAGTGCATCGAGAGGATGCCCTGCTTGGGATAGACGTAGTTGAGGACCGTGAACATCGACTTCTTCATCTCGCCCGCGTACCGTGACCCGGCGATGAGTGCGGTGTGCTCGGCGAAGTTGAGCACGATGGCGGTCGTGCTGTTCGTCCCGTGGCGTTCCGGGTGGGCTTCCAGCTCCGGCGCGTGAAGCACCGTGAAGCGCGGCGCGAAATCCGCCAGTTCATCCGCTGTGGGCCGGATGAACATGTTGTCAACGAAATTGGCGCTCCACGCGGCCGTCGTGATGAACCGTACGGGCACCCGGCGCTTGCGATCCGCCCCGGCGAACAGATCCTGCACGTACAGATTCTGCTCACTCAGATAGGCGACTACGTCGGCCCGCAGCGCTTCCCAGTGCAGGAGGGAAATCTGCTGATTGACCTTCCCCCACCAAATGTCGCTTTCAGTGCTCGGTTCCCGCACGACGAACTTGTCGTGGGGAGAGCGGCCCGTGTGCGGTGTCGTGATAGCGCAGAACGGCCCACGGCGGGCTAATTGCCCCTCATGGGTCTGGATGGCTGCCTCGATCAGTGCCGCTGGCCGCAGGTTGCGGTGAACCTTGGAAGCGCCTTCCAGTCCTGGAGCGAGTTCGGAAGCGGGGTCGGCAGATGTGTATGTAGCTATGATGGGCTCTTGCTATTTGAGTGAGGGTGGTACGAGTTCACAAGTTAACTATGGGGTACAACGGGGAGAAGTAAGAAAGATTAAGCTGGCTCTAAGACAGTCTCACTCAGTCCCGAGATCAACGGCTCTGGCGTAACCGACGCAGGAGCCGCAACATCCGTCGGTCGGTGGAGACCGGATCCTCGCCCTTGGGCGTCTCGAGGATCTTGATCGTGGCGTCGAATCGCGGGTCCTCCATGATGCGACGGAATGGTTCGACACCCAGGGTCCCCTCGCCGATCAGCTCGTGCCGGTCGTGCTTGGATGCGAGAGGTGTTTTGGAGTCGTTGAGGTGCAGGCATTTCAAATGGCCGAGTCCGATCGTCCGGTCCCATTCGTCCCACACCGCGTCCCACCTTTCCCGCAGATCGTAGCCAGCGGCAAACAGGTGACAAGTGTCGGCACAGAACCCTACACGCTCGTGCAGCTCGGGGACGATCGCGTCACGTAGAACCGCGAGCTCCTCGAATCGCGACCCCAGCGCCGTGCCGCTTCCGGCCGTCGTCTCTATGAGGATCATCGGACCCTCGACGCGGTCGAGACATGCCGTATAGGCTGCGGCGTTTCTATGCAAGCCCTTAGAGTGGTCCACCATGTAATTCCCTGGATGCGTCACGACGTACGGAATGCCCAACTGTGCGCACCGCCGCAATTCGCCCTCGAAGCACGCCATCGACCGCGCGCGGAGCTCGCCGTCGGGCGACGCCAGGTTGATGAGGTAGGAGTCGTGCGCCACGACCGCCCGTATCGCGGAGGACTGCAATGCCTCGTCGAACGCGGCGGCGACCGGCGCCAGAATGCGCGGCTCTCTCCACTGGCTCGGCGTCTTGGTGAATACCTGGATGGCGGTTGCGCCGATGGCCGTCCCGCGCGCGGGCGCGCGGTGTACTCCTCCGGCGGTGGAGACGTGTGCACCGAGAAACTCTACAGGGCTCCCGGCTCTCCTAAGAATCAAAGGCCTGAGGGGACACGAGGGGAACGAAGCGGCACGGCGTTGTGGCGCGCCGCTCGAAACCGTCGCCGGCGCGCTGGTAGACGAACAGCTGTTGTCCCGCCAAGTCCCCTATGGGAATCACGAGACGGCCGCCTTGGGCCAACTGCTCCAATAGGCACGGTGGCGGGGAAGGGGCCGCCGCCGTAACCATGATGGCGTCGAACGGTGCGTCGGGAGCATGGCCGAGGGCGCCGTCGCCCTGGAGGAGCGACACATTCGAGATGCCGAGCTCGGCCAGGCGATCCGCAGCGGTGGCGAGAAGATCCACCAGGCGTTCCATGGACCACACGTGGCGTGCGATCTTCGCGAGAATCGCCGTCTGGTATCCGCTCCCGGTACCGATTTCCAACACACGGCTCGTGCGGGTGATTCTGGACTCGCCCGTCATCAGAGCCACCATGTAGGGCTGGGAGATCGTTTGCCCGCTCCCGATGGGGAGCGGCCCGTCGGCGTAGGCCCGGCGCCGGAGTTCGCGCGGGACGAACACTTCGCGCGGAACCGCCGCCATGGCGGCCAGCACTCGGCGATTGTTCAGGCCGCGCCGCTGCAATTGCTGCCGCACCATCTTGCGCCGTTCCGCGCGCCTGTCGGAGAAGCCGATCGCGACCACAGTCGGTAGGATTGAGCTAGTACCCTAAACATAACAATCTAGGCCATGCTCTGAACGTGCGGGAGTGGGTTGCGCTATGCCACCGTCCGTTTGAATCGCTGTACGGCCAGCCACAAACCGCCAGCCGCCATCGTCACGAGGGCGAGGTACTGCGGCCACAGCTCGACGATCCCCGTTCCCTTCAAGAAGATGCCCCGCACGATCTCGATAAAGTGCCGCACGGGATTGGCCAGCGTGAGCCATTGAAATGGAAGCGGCATGCTGCTGATCGGGTAGAAGAACCCCGAGAGGATGATTGCCGGGAGGATGAAGAGGAACATCGTCATGAACGCTTCTTGCTGCGTTCGAGAGATCGTCGATATGAGGAGCCCTGCTGCGAGCCCGGCAACGATGTAGATCAACGCAGCGGGCAATAGCTCCAACAGTGATCCACGAAACGGGATCTGGAACCAGAACACGGCGACGACGGTGATGAGTGCGAGGTCGATCAGCCCGACAACAGCGACGGGGATGGTTTTTCCCAACATGAGTTCAGCAGGTTGCAGCGGGCTGACCATGAGTTGATCCAGGGTGCCAAGCTCTCGCTCGCGCACGACGGCCAGGGCGGTGAGCAAGAGACACATGAGCAAGAGCAGCATCCCGATAACCGCGGGCACATTGTACACCCGACTCCGGAGCTCGGCGTTGTACCATGCCCGCACGCGGAGGTCCACGGCTCCGCGACCGAGACTGACGCCGCCGGGAGAGCGAACGCCGTATTCGCGGAGGATCTGCGTGGCGTAGCCCTGCGCGATGGTTCCGGTGTTGGAATTGGTGCCGTCCACTACCACTTGGACCTGCGCGCCGCGGCCGGCCTTCACGTCAGCGGAAAAGCCGGGAGCAATCTCGATACCGATCACGGCTCTTCCGTGATTCAGCGCGTCGACGAGATCAGCGGAGCGATCGGACTCACCCGCTTTGCGAAAGTAGACCGTGGATGTGAATCCGTCTATGAGGCGTCTCGATTCGACGGTGCGGTCCTGGTCGACGACGAACAACCCCGTGTTGGTGATATCGGTGTTGACTGCGTAGCCGAACAACAAGAGCTGAATGATCGGCGCCACGAACACGAGGGGCTTCATTCGGGGATCGCGGAACATCTGACGGGCTTCCTTGCGGACCACTTCGCGCACACGCAAGCGGGAAATACCCATTACGCGATTTCCTTCTTGAACATGTGGGTGGCGAGTGCAAGGCCGACGGCGGCGAACACGATCAAGGAGAGCCCTTCGATCCACAACACATCGACCCCCACGTCCTTGAGGAAGATCCCCCGCGTTATGACGATGTAGTACCGAGCTGGGACCGCGTATGTGACGGCGCGCAACACCAGCGGCATGCTCGCAATCGAGAACATGAAGCCGGACAGCAACAGAGAGGGAAGGTACGTGGAGATCATTGCGGCCTGCGTCGCGAGTACCTGGGACTTCAGCGCTGCGGAGATGAAGATCCCGAAGCTCAGCGCCCCGATGAGAAAGAGCAGCGTGAAGCCCGCTAGCAGGAAGACGTTGCCTCGCAGCGGCACATCGAAGATCACGATCCCGGCGACAACGGCGAGGGCGACGTCGAACACGCCGATGGCGATGTACGGCAGCAGCTTGCCGATGATGACTTCGGTGCGACCCACCGGCGTGGCCGCAAGCTGCTCCATGGTGCCGCGCTCCCACTCCCGTGCGATGGTGAGTGCGGTGAGCATGGCCGCTATGATCGCCATGATCACGGCCACGAGACCCGGCACGATCATGTTCACGCTCTCGAGCGTCTGGTTGTACCACACGCGACTCTCGGCGGCGATGCGCGGCCGCACCACCGTACCCCGAAGGTGCGCACGCGCGGAGAAACCGGCCACGATGCCGTCGGCGTAATTCTGTGCGATCGTCGCGGTGTTGGCATCGGCGCCGTCGAGCAACATTTGAAGGAACGCGGGCCGGGGCGACAAGAGGTCTTTGGTGAAGCCGGGCGGGATCACGAGCACGGCGCGGACGGCCCCCCGATCGAGCAGCGACTCCACTTGGTTGGATTGTTCGAGGGTTCGTTTGATCTGGAAGTATCCCGAGCTCTCGAAGGCCTCAATGAGCTTGGCGCTCTGTTGGGTGCGGTCGTGGTCCAGCACACCCAGCGCGATGTTGTCGACATCGAACGAGATGGCGTAGCCAAAGAGCAGGATCAGCGCCATGGGCAGGAGAAAGGCCAGCAACAGGCTGCGCGGGTCGCGCCGAAGTTGGAGCACCTCCTTTCGGGTGACGGCGAGAAGGCGTCGAGCGCTCATCCGACCGTGGCGCCGCCCTGTTGCCGGACGAGTGCCACGAACACGTCTTCCAAGGAGGGCGTGACCGAAGACACACCTTCGCATCCCAGACCGTGTTGGGTCAGGGCCGCGGGGAGGGCGCGCTGCGCAGTTGCGAGGTCGTCCACGACGGCGTGGACCAACCGTCCGTACATCGAGGCCTCGATGACCCCGGGTACCTCCTGCAGGACTTCCACCGCCCGCGGCGGATCGGGCGTGGCGATCTCCAGAATGGGGTCGATCATCCGGGCCCGGAGCTCCTGCGGTGTCGCCAGCGCGATGACACGACCGCGGTTCATCAACGCGAGCCGGTGGCAGTACTCGGCTTCCTCCAGGTAATGCGTGCTCACGAAGACGGTTGTGCCGCGTGTGGCAATGGAGTCGATGAGGTCCCAGAAGCTGCGCCGGGCGATGGGATCCACGCCCGACGTGGGCTCGTCCAGGAACAGGATCGATGGCTCGTGGATGAGGGCACAGCCCAACGCCAACCGTTGTTTCCATCCCAGTGGGAGTGTTGCCGTCAGTTGGTCTTGGTGCGAATCGAGGTCGGCCATCTGGAGCACCCACGCGCGTCGTTCGCGGAGCCGCTCACCGGTCACCCCGTACAGCCCGGCGAAGAGCGTGATGTTCTCAACGACCGTCAGATCGCCGTAGAGGGAAAAGAGCTGAGACATGTAGCCGATGCGATGCTTGATCGCTCCGGGCTCGCTCACGACGTCGTATCCGGCGACGGACGCATGGCCGGACGTGGGTCGCAGCAGTGCGGTGAGCATCTTGATCGTCGTGGTTTTCCCCGCGCCGTTTGGCCCGAGGAAACCGAAGATCTCACCTTGTGACACCGCGAAGCTGACCGAGTCGACGGCGGTGAAATCCCCGAACCGGCGCGTCAGGTTTTCCACCCGCACCGCGTCAACCATTCGGTCCCTCCACGCCCGTGACGGTCTCGATAAACACGTCCTCCAACGACGGCTCGACGACTTCTCTGCCAGTCACGCGGACACCCGCTGCCTCCAACGCCGCAGCCAGGGCCGGCCAGCCTTCCTCGACGTCTGCCATGACTGCATGGACGCTGTTGCCGAACAGGGTTGCGCCCTGGATTTGCGGGATCTGCTGTAGCGCGTCTCGCAGCGCCCGGGGATCGTCGGCCTGCAGCGAGACGATGCGCCCGTCCCACCGCCGCTGGAGTGATCTCGGGTCATCGAGGGCCACCACCAGCCCGTTGTGCAACAGGGCGACACGATCGCATCGCTCGGCTTCGTCGAGATACGCCGTGGAGACGACGACGGTGGTCCCGTCGGCCACCATCTGATGAACGATCAACCAGAGGTCTCGTCGTGAAATTGGGTCCACGCCGAAGGTGGGCTCGTCGAGCAGCATCACGGTGGGTTGATGAATGAGGGCGCAACTCAGCGAGAGCTTCTGCTTCATCCCCCCCGACAGCTGTCCCGCAAGGCGATTCTCGAACGGCCCGAGCTGGGAGAAGGCATAGAGCCGTTCGATGCGGGCGGGCCGAGCGTGGCGTGGGACCTGATAGAGATCTGCGTAGAACTCGATGTTCTCCCGGACGGTGAGATCGGTGTAGAGGCCGAAGCGTTGCGACATGTAGGCGATGTGCTGCTTGACCCCCTCCGGATCCGTCGCGACGCTCACTCCGTTGACCAGGGCGTCACCGTCGCTGGGACGCAATACGCCGGCCAACATGCGCAGCGTCGTCGTCTTGCCGGCTCCGTCGGGTCCGACGATGGCGAACAACTCTCCGTCTGCGATATCGAGGGTGAGCTCGTCGACGGCCACGAGGTCGCCGAAACGACGGGTCAGCCTCCGCAGGGCGAGCGCCGGAGAGGTCGCTGTCACCGCTCGCTCTGGTCGAGGATGCGCACGTCGGCGGCGAGCCCGGGCTTCAAGTCGAAGGACGGATCCTCCGTGATGCCGACCCACATCTCGAACACCAGCTTGACGCGCTCCTCGGTGGTCTGAACGTTGCGCGGCGTGAATTCGGCCTCGCTGGAGATATAGGTGACGCTGCCGCGATAGGAGCGCTCCGGATGGGAATCAGCCGTGATGACGACCGTGTCGCCGAGGGACACCCGCCCCACCACATCCTGGCGGAGGTAGATCCGCACCCACCGCTCGGTCGGATTCATGACGGTGAGCACCGGGGTGCCAGCGCCGACGACTTCTCCGGGCTCGCGATGCCGAATCGTGACAAGGCCGTCGAACGGTGCCGCAATCGTCGTGTTGGCGAGCGCCGCGTCGATTTGCGCGATGCTGGCCTCGGCGTGTCGCACGTTTGCCACCTGGGCGTCGATCCGCTCCCGCCGCGGTCCGGTCTCGAGCATGCGCAGCCGCTGGGCGGCCTGCTCGTGATCGGCCTCGGCGATCTCGAGGGCGGTCTGGTGGTTGTCGAGCGCCTGCTGGCTGATGGCGCCGCCGTCGAACAGCCGGCGGGATCGATCGAGCTCCCGCTCGGCGTCCGTGAGGCGGCGACGAGCGGCTCGTTCTGCCGCGCGGGCCTGCGCGATCTCTTCGTCGCGGGTTCCGGTTTGAAGCTCGGTGAGCCCTGCACGATGGACGGCGAGCTGCGCGGTGGCTGCGGCGCGCTGCGCCGCAAGCTCCGAGCTGTGGAGGCGGGCCAGCTCGCTCCCGGCGGTCACCGCGTCACCCTCGCGAACGGTGATGTGGTCGATCCGGCCGGGAATCTGGAACCCCAGGTCCGCTTCCACGGCCTCGACGGTGCCGGAAGCGGTCAGCTCCCCGGCGGCAGGGCCGTCGCGGCCCAGGATCAGCCACAGCACCACCCCGATCACCACGACCGGGACGACGATGCGGACTCGCTGTATCGGGGTCATGATCCGTTCTCCAGGTATTCGGTGAGCCAGGCGACCGAGAGGTGCCCGGTTGCTCGAGCCAGGGTCACGCGCACAGCAATTGCGACGTGGCGCGCTCGGACCAGTTCGGCGCGGGCGCGGGCCAGCTCGGCCTCGGCGGCGAGGTAGTCGGTCTGCACGCCGGCGCCGGTCGCGAGGGACAACTGCTCGATGCGGGCGACCTCCTCGAGGTGTTGTACGGCCGTCGACAGGGCAGGGACGCGCGCCTGGCTTTCCTGATACGACGCCATGGCACGCTCCACGGCCTCCTCCACCCGCCACTCCATGAGGCGCAGCTCTTCTGCGGCTTCCACGGCCGCGGCAGCGGCGCGCGCGGTCCCCCCTTTTCGGGCGCCACCCGTGAAGAGGGGATACGACACGACGACAGCGCCCTGCCATTCGGCGGAGAAATGACCGTTGGCAGAGCCGAAGGTTTGGATGCCTCCCGTCAGGCGCACGGCGGGAAACCAGGTGGCCCGCGCACCTCGCTCGGCTTCCCGTAGCGCGTTGCTGCGCTGTCGGACCTGCTCGAGGTCCGGGTTCGTGGTGAGGGCTTCGGGGATCGGATCCGCGGCCAGGGGAATGGGAGTGGCGATTACGGCGGCCAACCCGGCTGGCACGATCGCACCCGGCTCGACGCCGATCACCCGGGCCAGTGTGCGGGAGGCCACCGCGACCGCCGACTGCGCCGCCACCAAATCGGCCTGAGCGGAGGCGAGTGCCGCGTCGACCCGCAACAGCTCAACGCGGGCGGCGCGCCCTTCGGTCAAGAGCTGGTCCACGCGACGGCGCTCGGCTTCGAGGGCCGCAACGCGCCGCCGGTTTGCCTCGTCGACACCGCTTGCCGTCAGCACCTCGAGGTATGCCCAGGTGACTTCCTCGAGGACGGACATCCGTGCCGATGCCACGGCGGCACCGGCAGACTCGTCGAGGGCGCGGGCCTGGCCAATGCCGGCGCCCCGACGCCCGCCGTCGAACAAGAGATACCCCACGGTAAAGCGGCTCTGGATCAACGTGTTTTCGAATTGGGGAGGTGAGGCGGCGATGTCGAGGCTGTGCAGGGGGGCCACGAGCATCGGCTCCTGGAACCGGGTCGCCGACGCTTCCAGGGTCGCCTGGGGTATCCGATCGGCCTTCGTCTCCCGGAGGGCGGCGGCGGCACTCTGCCGGGCGGCCTCCGTCGCCGCGAGTCTCGGGTGGTTCTCCAGCGAAAGTCGCACGGCGTCGTGCACCGTCAGGCGCTCATCCTGTGCGGCGGTCGGCGTGGACCCGCCGTAGAGGGCGGTCGCCGCGAGCATCGTGGCGACGAGGGTCCGCGTTCCACACGTCATGGGCTGACTTCCTTTTCTGCCTGCAGGCCCCGGCGAACGAACCGCACCACGCTGTCTGCCAGCGCCTGCCGGGTGGCGGGGTCGGCGGGGTCGAGGGACACGGCTTGCCTGAGGGCGTGGCGCACCAGGGCGAGGAAGATCGGTTGGCTACCGACGCTGAGCGCCAGGAGTTGGGGATCTCCGCTTGTGATCGACCCGTGTTGCTGTCCCTCGCGAATGAGTTGGGCCATGAGGCCGATGTTGGCCTGCATGGTGGTGCGGACGACGGTCGGGAGCTCGGTCCCGGCGGCGAGCTGCTGGACGATCAACCGGGGAATGTCGGGGTGGTCTGCCAGGTGCTGGAACACGGCTCGCAGGACAGCCTCGATCCGATCCAGCGGGTGGCCCGGCGCCGCGGCCGTTTCGGCGAGCTTCGTCCGGAAGGGCACCAGGGCCCGCTCCAGCACGGCGTGGTGCAGGGCGTCCTTGGATCCGAAGTGGTACGTCACCGCGCCCAGGTTTGCTCCGGCCTCGGCGGTGATGTCCCGAACCGACGATCCGTCGAACCCACGCTCGGCAAAAAGCCGATTGGCGGCCTCGAGGAGGGCCTCTGGGGTACTGATGGAATCATTCATACGTTTGTATGATTAATGGTTGAGTCGGCAGATGGCAAGACCGAGCTTGGGGTGGGGTGTGGGGCCTAGCGGCGCCGGAGCCAGTTCACCGGGTCGAGGGGGACGGACCGAATGCTGTTGGGCAGGACCTGGCGAATCTGAAATCCCAGGTGGGGGCCTTCCTCGGTGTTGCGACCGCCGCTCAGGCCCACGGTCTCGCCTTCGTCGATGAGGGTTCCCTCAAACGCACGGACCTCGGATAGATGGGTGTAGAGGGTCCAGTACCCGGCGCCGTGATCGAGAATCACCACCTGGCCGAACGTTCCGAAGGGACCTACCTGGGCGACGATGCCGGTTCGGACGGCCTTCACCGGAGTGCCCACCGCTGCTCGGATCCCGATCCCGTCCCGTGTGATGGTGGTCCGGTCGCGGAAGGGTTGCTGGCCGAACCGGTACACGAGCTCTCCGTCGACCGGCCATGGCAAGCGGCCGATGTCGTCCTCACCTAAGGTCGCCGCGGGGAGCGTGGCCACGGCGTTCCCCCGGGCCCGCACCAAGGCGGCGATCGTCTCGTCGAGGCGCTCGGCGTCAGCTTCCAGCTCCGTGATCCGGGCGGCCGCCCGCTGTTCACTCTGCCGCGTCGTGGAGAGGGCGCGCTGCCGCTCGCGCTCGAGACTGGAGTAACGGTCGAGTTCTCGATTCCGCTCGGTACGTTGGGTCGAGACCTGGTTCTGCACGGTGACCAGGTCCCGGCGGTTGGCGGAGATGCGATTGCGCAAGTTCGTGATCTCGTTCACCAACGATCGGTCCTGGCGGCTCGCTACGTAGAGGTACTTGTAGCGGCTCAAGAGGTCCCCGAAGCTTTCGGCGGCCAGCAGGACCTCGAAGGCCCACATCGGTCCCCGCTTGTGGATCGCAACGGCCCGCCTCTCGAGGATGGCTTGTTTTTCCGCCATGGCGTCTTCCACGAGGATGAGCTCCAGCGTCAACGTATCCAGCTGGGAATTCAGCGTACCGAGCTGCCGATCCAGTTCGTTGACGATGCCACTAGTGGACGTCTGCTGGCGGTTGAGGTTGGCGATCTCCGTGGAGATGTTCCGGGCCTGGCCCAGGAGTCGCCGCCGCTGCTCCTCGAGGCTTTCGCGCTCCTGGCGGATGGAGTCGAGCCGGCTTTGGTTCTCACGGATCTGTCGGTCGATGTTGCGGCGCTGGGCCAGGGCATCCTGGGGGAGTACGACCAGGAGACACGACAGGACGACGACTGCTCTCATACCTGCTGCAGGTGCCTCCCGACGCTGGTGGCGCTTGCGAGCAGTCCCAGGGCGGTGCCGAACGCCACCACCAGGGCCATTTGGGTCGGATCGAAGAACTCCGCTTGGAACAGCAGCCGGTAGACGGCCGCGTACGCCGCATAGCACAGCCCGAGGGCCACCAGACCACCCAGCGCGCCCTTGATGCACCCCTCCAGGAGGAAGGGGCGACGAATGAAGCCGTCCGTCGCGCCGACCAGCCGCATGATGGTGATCTCCCGACTGCGCTGCATGACGGCCATGCGGATCGTGGTCCCGATGATGACGATCGACGCGATGGCAAACGCCCCGCCGATCAAGAGCCCGACGAAGGCGCCGATGTTCCGCAGGCGGTCCAACTTGGCCACCCAGTCATAGCCGTACTGCACGTCTTCGGCGAAGGCGAATCCCTCCAGCCGCTCGGCCACCGCGGCGACCGCCTCGCTTTGGCGGAACCCCGGCAGCAGACGCACCTCGATGGAGGCCGGGAGCGGGTTGGTCTCGAATTCGCTGAAGATCCCCTGGAACTCCACGAGCTCGGACTGGGCGCGCTGCAGCGCCTCATCGGCGGTGATATAGATGGCTTGGGCCACCTCCGGGAACGCCTCGATATCTCCCAGCGCCAGGGTAATCACCTCCACCGGCGTAGCTCGCGTTATGTACACGACGATCTCGACACGCTCCTCGATGGTCTGGAGCGTGCGGTGGAGATTGAGCGCGACCAGCGCGTACAGGCTGGCGACGAAGAGGGCGAACGCAATGGTCGTCACCGAGAGCAGCGACAGTGCCGGCCAGCGACGGAACGCCAGGAGCGCTTCACGGAATGCGAGTCTCATGCAGTCCCCTCGCTGACGACCTGCTGGTCGACCTTGGAGTCGAAGACCATGGCGCCACTCTGGAGCTCGATGGTGCGGTAATCGGCGTGGCGCACCAGGTCCAAGTCGTGGGTTGCCATCAGCACAGCCGTCCCGTTGGCGTTGATGTCGCGGAGCAAGCGGACCACTCCCCGGGTTGCCCGCTCGTCCAGATTGCCGGTGGGTTCATCCGCCAGCAACACGAAGGGATCGTTGACCAGGGCCCGGGCGATGCCAATTCGCTGTTGCTCGCCGCCGGATAACTCACCGGGGTATTGCCGCGCTTTGGCCGTCAGACCGACCTGCGCGAGGACGCGCATCACCTTGGGGACGATGATGCTACGCTTCGCGCCGGTGACCTCGAGGGCGAACGCGATGTTCTCCTCGGCGGTGCGATCCTCGAGTAGGCGAAAATCTTGGAAGACGATTCCCAGGCGCCGCCGCAGGCGGGAGATTTCGCGCCGATTCAACTTCGCCGTTTTGAAGCCCGATATGCGAACGTCTCCCTGCGTAGGCAGAAGATCGGCGTACACCAATCGCAACACGGTGGATTTCCCGGCGCCCGAGTGGCCGGTGAGGAAGACGAACTCGCCCTTGGCGACGTGGAACGACACATCACGCAGCGCGAGTGAGCCACTGGGAAAGGCCTTATAGACCCCGGCGAACTTGATCAAGGCCGAATGCTACACTCCTGACAGCGCGCGTTTGAAGTCGGCGATCAGGTCATCCACGTCTTCGATACCGACGCTGACCCGGACGAACCCATCCGGAATGCCCTGGGCCCGCCGCTCCTTGGCCGTCGACGCCGCGTGGGACGTGAGTCGCGGTTCCGAGACCAACGTCTCCACCCCCCCGAGACTCGGGGCGTGACTCGCCACACGGAGGCGGCGCAGGACCCGTTCCGCCGCCTGGGCTCCTCCCTCGAGCTGCAATCCCACAATGCCGCCGTACCCGTCGAGAATCAGGCCGGCGAGCTCGTGGTCGGGATGATCCTCGAGCCCTGGATAATGTACCGCGCTAATGCGGGGATGTTCAGCCGCCCAGCCGGCAAACGCCAGGGCGTTGTGGTTGTGCTGCGCCATGCGGACCGACAAGGTCTTCATCCCCCGATCGATGAGCCACGCCGCATGGGGGTCGAGGGCCTGTCCCCACGTCTTGAGCAGGCTTCGCACCTCTTCCACGACGTCGGTGTTGGAGACGACGGCACCGGCGATGACGTCCGAATGGCCGTTCAGGTACTTGGTGGCGCTGTGAATGACGATGTCCGCGCCGTGTTCGAGGGGGCGGAAGTTGATGGGACTCGCAAAGGTCGAGTCGACGATCAACACCATGCCCTGCACCTGGCACAGCTTGGCCAAGGGCTTCAGGTCGAGCACCCGCGCCAGCGGGTTGGTCGGCGTCTCGACGAAGATCGCCCGTGTGCTCTTTCGCATGCGGCTGCGCCACTCCCGGGCCGATGACGGGTCCACAAACGTCACGTCGATGCCGAGGCGACTCAGCTCACGAGTAAACAGCGTTCTGGTCCCGCCGTAGATCCAATTCGTGGCCAGGAGGTGGTCACCCGGTTGCAGCACGGCGAGGTGCGCCAGCGCCGTGGCACCCATCCCGCTCGCGAGAAAGATCGCGGCGTCTCCCCCCTCGAGGGCGGCGAGGCGCCTGGCAATCTCGACTTGGTTGGGATTGTTGCCATACCGCGTGTACAGCACCTCATCCGACGAGCCCACTTGATTGAAAAAGGTGCTGCTCTGGTACACCGGCGTTGTGATGGGCGAGTGGGAGGCGCGACGAACCAGCGGGCCGTGCACGGCTCGTGTTGAGAGGCCGAGTTCGCGCTGCTTCATGCGAGGGAGATGACCTGGCTGCCGGCCGCGTCGGCCAGCGCAAGGCGACGTTCGAGCAGCTCGTCGAATACCTCGCGGGCGGCGGCGGTCGGGACGGCCAGGTGGTCTGCCACATCTTCCACCTCGGCGGATCCGCGTTCCGCGAGCATGCTCAAGACCCCGCGGAGTTCATTGGTGATGACACCCAGAAAGCGCACACCCCCCGCTCGATCCTGGGCGACGGCAGCCAAGCCGTGGCGCTCGAGCACCGGCTCCAAGGCGTCCTGGTGATCCTCGCTGATTCCACGGAGCAAGAAGGGACGACTGCGCCCGTGCTGGAGCAGGAGCTTGGCGACGATTTCGTCGGCACACGAGAGGTCGAGGAGCCGAACGCTGCTGAAGTCCATCACGGCCACCTGCTCGCCGTCGCACTCGGCGAGCACTTCCTCTACGCCGCATCGCACGGCATGTCCCGTGGAGCGCGTGACCAGATCCCCGTACCAACCGGAGACAGTCCCCCTCAGGATGCTTCGCAGATCAATGAATGGCATACCGTATCACTTGTTCTGTTGTGCCGGAATGATCAACTGCACTTGGCTGCCTGGAAACGGCGGAAGCCCATCGGCCATGGGAACGTCGTCATCCCACCCGGGAACGATCGACAGTCTCGCCGTACCGCTGCGGAGGCTGAGCTTGCCGTCCCACCGACCTACGTAGCGGCGCATTCCCGTGAGTCCTTGGCCTCGCCCCGGATCGCGAAACCGGCTAACACCCTGAAAGATGGCCGCCTCGAGTGCGGCTGCGTCGCTCCACCTATCGCCCACGCGCTGGGCCTGCGTCGGCTCGAGTGAGGCACGGAACCCCACACCCGCATCCGCGACCGCGATGACGGCGACGCGCCGACCGAGCCGCCGGCGCCAATGGTAGGTCTGCACCGCGACCCAACCTCCGGTGCCGGCGTGCTCTACAATATTCTGACAAGCTTCCGAAAGCGCCATGGCGAACCCCATCGTCGCCTGCGCTTCGAGCCCCAGTTCGTGCAGAATGGCCGCTGCACGGTCTTGGATGCGGTCGACGACGCTGTGGACGTCGTCGGCTCCACGCACCGGCGTCACTTCCAAGAGCACGTCGGAGCTCCCCGACGCCGCGACGTATGGGACCTTGCCGTGCAGCTCGAACAAACCCTCGGCGTGGCCGAAGAAGCCCGTGCGGGCCCAGTAGTGAGCCACATCGCGATCGTTGGGAATCGTGAGGAGTGGCTTAGGCCGCTCCCGTTCCATCAGCCACTGTCCGGCGGCGAGGAGTCCCACCAACCCGTACGGCGAGCCCCACTTGGTTGCGTGGGCATCGAACAGTAGCCGCTCGTCCTCGGGCGCGCCGAACGCCTGGGCGAACTGGTCGAACGCCTGATGGTCGAAGTGCCCTGGGACCTCGACGACCCGTGTCATGTCGGGGCGATCTCCCCCCGCAAATGGTAGTGCAGGTTCGTGGCTCCTCGTACTGTGAGATTGCGGCGCGCGAGCGTGTTGGCCCTGGCGATGGCGACTTCCAGCTCGACACCGTGGACGAGCTGTCCGACCAAGGTGCCGCCGAACACGTCGCCACAGCCGGTGGGGTCTCCCTCTTCCAGCGTCCGGTCCACCGGAATGCGGGTGGTTCGGATCGGCCCTCCCATGTGGGGGGACTCCGATCGGGCGAACAAATCGAACGGAGGCGTCGAGAAATACACGGCACCCTCCGGTCCCAACGTCACCACGAGCAGGCGAACACCCGCGGCCAGGGCCCGTGCCGCGACTTCCATCGGCTCCGGCCCGAGTAAAGCTAGCTCGTCTTCGTTGATTTGCACCGCGTCGAAGCACGACATCCACAGATCGGGTTCGGGAATCATTCTTGGCACGCGGAGTCCGTCGCTGGCGATGCCCAGGAACAGACTGTGGAGGTCGGCGTAGATGGGACCCTGGAACCCCTGGCGGAGATACGTGGCGGTCTCGAGATCCATTTCGAAACCAGATATGAAATTGAGGTAGATGGCGTCGAGGTCGCGGACCATCGGTCCCAGCTGGTCCCAACTCCACGGGGGAACGCCCCCGCTGAGGCGCTCGGCGCGGCGGTTGCTCGATTCGTAGAGTAAGGTCACCCGATTGTTGGAGTCTGGGACCTCCACGAAGCGATCCGCAGCCGACCGGTGGGTGAGGCGGTTGAGGAAGGCGTTGGCCTCAGGGGCCAGGTCTTTCCCTACCTTTATCAATGGGACGAGCTCCCAGTCGTCCGGCAACGATGCCTCGAGGGCCGCCAGGGCGTAAGCGATCCCTCCCCACTCTTCGACTGGCTCCGATTGGGGTCCGCGGCCGTGGATGGTGTCCCACACCATCGTGCCCACCACCCCGAGTCGGTTCATATCGTACCCGTTGTTTGGAGCTTGAACGAGGCCGCCGCGCCCACCACGCCGGCGGTTCCCGGCAGCACACCCGGCACGATATGGCACGCCTCGGCCGCCGGCCGAAATGCCCGACGCGTGACTTCCTCTCGCAGGGGTCGGAACAACATCTCTCCCGCCGCCGTCACCCCGCCGCACAACACCACAATCTCCGGATTGCAGATGTTGACCAGATTCGCAATACCGGCTCCCAAGAGTCGGGCCGTGTCGCGCACGACCTCCTGGGCGAGGTAGTCGCCGTCGTTCGCGGCTTGGTAGACTTCCTCCGCGGTGATGTTCGACAGATCCCCATCGACATAGTTGGGGAGGTTGGACGTTGCGCCCGCCTCGATCGACTCGACCGCCCGCTTCGCGATGGCGCGACCGGACGCGTACGCCTCGAGGCACCCGTAGTTCCCGCAAGCGCAGCGGCGGCCCGTCGAGTCGATCGTCATGTGGCCGAACTCGCCGGCCACGTCGGAGGCCCCGTGGAAGATCTTTCCGTCCAGCACGAGGCCGCCTCCCACGCCGGTGCCCACCGTCACGCCGACGACGATCTGCGCCCCGCGTGCTGCGCCACGCCACCACTCGCCGAGCACGGCGCAGTTGGCGTCGTTTTCGAGCGTGGCAGGGAGATCGACGATCTCACTCACCAACTGGCGCAGCGGCATGTTGGTCCACTGCAGGTTTGGACTGGTCACCACGACACCGTTCTTGGTGTCGATCGGCCCGGGGGATCCTATCCCCACGCCGATCACGTCGAGGTCGGTGCCCCACACCGCTTCCGCCTGCGTGATGGATTCGCGTATGGCCCCCACCATGTGCTTGACCACGATGTCAGGCCCCTGGGCGGCGGGCGTTCGCCTGTGCTGCACGCCGGCAACGCGCTCACCGTCTTCCGACACGGTTCCCACGACGATGTTCGTGCCGCCGAGATCGACTCCGACGATTACCCGCATGATTCTTCTACTCGACTTTCAGGACGGCGAGGAATGCTTCCTGAGGGATTTCGACGGTTCCCACCTGCTTCATCCGTCGCTTTCCCTCTTTCTGCTTTTCCAACAACTTGCGCTTTCTGGTGATGTCACCGCCGTAGCATTTGGCGGTGACGTTCTTGCGCAAGGGCTTGATCGTCTCTCGTGAGATCACCTTGTTGCCGATTGCGGCTTGAATGGCGACCTCGAACAGCTGGCGGGGTATCAGTTCGCGAAGCTTGCTGGCCAACTTGCGCCCCCAGTCATGCGCCTTGTCGCGATGGATGATGACGCTGAAGGCGTCAATCGCGTCTCCGTTTATGAGCATGTCGAGCTTGACGAGGTCGCCCCGCCGGTACCCGTCGAACTCGTAATCCATGCTGGCGTATCCGCGGGTAATCGTTTTGAGGCGGTCGTAGAAGTCCAGGATGATCTCCGCGAGCGGAAACTCCCATTGGAACTGGACCCGCTCGGTGTCGATATACTCCATGCCGACGTAGGTGCCTCGGCGTTCCTGGCCGAGCTCCATGATCCCGCCGATGTAATCCGCGGGTGCGGTGATCCGAGCCTTCACGTACGGCTCCTCCACACGGTCCACATGGGCGCCGGTGGGCATCTTGGTCGGGTTCTCGATGGCCTCCGTCTCGCCGTTCGTGAAGTACACGTTGTACTCCACGTTGGGGACGGTGGTGATGAGCTCGAGGTCCCACTCGCGTTCGAGTCGTTCGCGCACGATGTCCAGGTGGAGCAAACCGAGGAATCCGCAACGAAATCCGAATCCTAAGGCTGCCGAGGTCTCCGGCTCGTAGTGCAGGGCGGCGTCGTTCAGCTGTAGCTTCTCGAGAGCGTCTCGCAGCTCCTCGTAGCGGATACTCTCGGTGGGGTACAATCCGGCGAAGACCATGGAGTGGACGTCGCGATACCCCGGAAGCATTTCCGGCGCGGGAGCGTTGGCATCCAATATGGTGTCGCCTACTTTTGTCTCTTGGACGCCGCGCACGTTGGCGACGACATACCCTACGTCGCCAGCGCGGAGCGCGTCGATGCTGTGGCGCCCGAGCTGCAAGTAGCCCACCTCCGCCACCTCGTACCGATCGTTCGCATGCGATCCGAACGCGATCTCCATGCCCGGTAGGAGCGTGCCGTCCACGACCCGGATGCTCGGGACGGCGCCGCGGTACCGGTCGTAATACGAGTCGAAGATCAGGGCGCGTAGCGGCCCTTCGGCGTCGCCCTGAGGCGGCGGAACGCGGTTTACGATTGTGTCGAGCAACTCCTCGACCCCGGTGCCGTTTTTGGCCGACACGTGCAAGATCTCTCCCGGCTGCGTGCCGATGAGGTTCTCGAGCTCCTTGGCGCGGCGTTCCGGCTCGGCGGCGGGGAGGTCGATCTTGTTGAGCACCGGAATAATCTCGAGGTCGGCGTCCATCGCGAGAAAGAGGTTGCTGATGGTTTGTGCCTGGATGCCCTGCGTGGCATCGACCACCAGCACGGCGCCCTCGCACGCTGCGAGCGAGCGAGATACCTCGTAGGTGAAGTCCACGTGGCCGGGCGTGTCGATGAGGTTCAGCTCGTACGTGGTGCCGTCTTGCGCCGTGAAGCCCATCCGTACGGCGTTGAGCTTGATGGTGATGCCACGTTCTCGTTCGAGGTCCATCGTGTCCAGCACCTGCGAGCGCATACGACGCTGCTCGAGGGTCCCGGTGGCCTCGAGGAGACGATCAGCGAGCGTTGACTTCCCGTGATCGATGTGCGCGACGATACAGAAGTTGCGGACGAGCTGTTGATGCATGGGGGAGAATATAATCGTGCGTCCGCCGGACACCCCGTCCTGCAGCTCTAGTTGCCGCCTTCGACGATCGCCCGGTAGCTCTCCGGATACCAGCGTGGACGTTGGTCGGCGTTCGCGACATCGAGGCCGAGGTAGAACAGCAGCTTCACGATCCGGGCCGATTTCTCTCCATCGATCTTCTCAACCTGATCACTGGGGCGGTGGTAATCCTCATGTGTCCCGTTGAAGAAGAAGAGAATCGGAACGCCCTTCCGCGCGAAGTTGTAGTGATCCGACCGGAAGTAGAACCGCTGGTTGGGCCAGATGTCGTCGATGGCCGTCATCCCGAGTTCGGGGTGGCGGGTGTTCACGCGATTCAGCGTTTCCCCAAGGTCCGAGTGCTCCTTCCCGATGGCCACAATTGTATCGGTCCAGTTGCGGCCTACCATGTCGGCGTTCAGGTTGGCGACGATGTTCTCGATGGGCACGGTGGGATTCTCGGCGAAATACTCGCTGCCCCACAGGCCCTTTTCCTCCCCGCTCACGATGACGAACACCATCGACCGACGCGGGCGGGGGTGCAGCATGGCAAAGGCCTCGGCGGCCTCGACCACGGCGATCGTCCCCGAGGCGTCATCGTCGGCCCCGTTGTAGATGCTGTCCCCGTTCACCGGGTTGCGCACCCCGACGTGGTCCATGTGTCCGCTGAACGTCACGTACTCGTCTCGCAGGGCCGGGTCGCTGCCCTCGAGAATCGCGATGACGTTTGGTGCGCTCGTCTCGTCGACCACGCGGTACGCGATGTTGATGCGGACATCGAAGCCCGAGAGTCTGTGGGCCTCGATGGGCCGATTGCTGCTGCGCCGGGCGGCGGCGAGGTCGAAACCGCTTGCTTCGAGAGCATCTCCGATCGCCTGCTCCCGCACTTCGAGGGACGGGGTGCCACCCCGGGATTGACCCCAGGCCTTGCGCAGGGACACGCGGCTCGAGCTCTCGACCGCCTTGGCCCACTCGCTGTCGGAGTGGTCGGCCACGGTGATCACGGCAGCCGGTCCCCGTTGCCGTAACCCGAACCGGACCCGGCGAGACCACCCGCCGGACTGGGAGGGGACGACGAAGACGATGGCGCCGTCGAGGTCGAGGTTCTCGAAGGACTGGGGACCGGTGGGGGTTCCGCTGATCACTACGGCGGGCCCCGTGACGCCCCCGGACCCCGTGGGACCTCCGGATTGCATGACCAGGTCCGTGCCGAAGCGCAGCGTGCGTCCTCCGGGGATCGAAATGCCGGATGCGACAATGTCGACGCCCTCGCCCCGGAGAGGATACCGCTGGATGAAGGAACCGTCATCGGCACCGGGGGTGAGTCCCATCCGCCGAAATTCACTGGCCAGGTATTCAGCCGTCTTGTCGAGCCCGGGACTCGGAGTGTCCCGGCCCTCCATCGAGTCGTGCGCGATGACCCCGACCCGCCGGACGAAGTCCTCGGCGGTGATCGAGTTGACGGCGTCGGTCACCCCGTTCTGCGCAGCCAGCGCGTGGGGGGCGATAAGCAACACACCGATTACGGTGATTTTACGCATGATAACTCCAGTTTTGTTTTGACGAGGAGGGAAGATAATACGCAAGCCGGACCAGTGGGTTTATCGGAACAGGTGGACCGGGTCGGGGTGCCGCTTCACGGTTATCCGGTCCGTGACGCTACGGCGTGCTCCGGTGTCGTTGACGGGTCTCCGGTTGGCCTTCTCGATGTACGGCAAGTTGGGCTTGCGGTGCTCAAACACGAATCGCGGTTCGACCCGCCGCGGCCGAGTGAAGACCACCCGCATGCTGCGGGACTCCCGCGCCGGGTAGTAGTAGGGATCGTCGTAGATGACGAGCCGCATGCGGGTGCATGCGGTCTCGTAGGGATTCCACGCGGGAAAGGCGGCGTGGGCGTGGCAGTCGTAGCAGAGAAACCGCGGATACTCGTGGGTCTCACCCACGTCGTAGGGCAGGATGTCGTAGTCGTAATCGCCATTTCCCCCCGGCAGGATCACGTCCACCAGGTTCATGAGGGCCTCGTACGGATCACCCTCGACCCACCCCTCGCTGCCCAGAGACCGCTCGTCCCACTCCTCGCCTGACACCATTCCGCTGAAGCTGAATGGAGTGGGACTGGCGACGGCAATGACGTATCCCTGGCCGGGATAGTCGTCGACCAGAAAGGTGTGGCGAGCTGGGCCCGGCTTGATCTCGTACTCCCTGCCGGCCCGGGCCCAGTTGTTGCGCCACGGGCTCCCCGGGAACAGCACCTGGATGCGGCCGTCCGTGTCGATCCGGAGCACGGTCGTGTACGCATTGAACGCCGTCTGGAAGGAGACGCGTATCTCGTCGTTTGGTTGGAACACACCCTCCCGGTCCATCCACAGCTCGATGGACGGCGATTGATCCCCTTGCCGCCCGGGCACCGCCGGGGCCACGGGGGGGTCGATCGGATCGCTGGGGGTGAGGATCCAGAGGGCCGCCAGGGCCAACCACGTCATGATACTCCATCCTTTCGGCCGCCAGGCCGTCTGGCCAGTCGGTGGCGGCCATTGCTGCAGCCCAGAGATAGAGCACACGTTATGCCAGGACCGCCGGAAACGGTTAAACCATTGGTATATAAGATTTTAATGGCATTGTCCGCCGAGGTCGGCTGTCTTACTGAGGTGACAGTTTGCAGGGCCTTCCCGCGCCGACTACGTTCCGCTCCCTATGGCCAGCGCTAGCCGGATTGATCTGCTCGACCCCTACGAGGTCGCCCAGCTGGGAGGCCTAGAGATCGTGGCGGAGGGTGTGGTCGAGGGGTTTCTCGCCGGCCTGCACCGATCGCCGTTCCGGGGCTTTTCCGTCGAGTTCGCCGAACACCGCCCCTACGAGGCTGGGGACGAGCTCCGCTACGTGGATTGGCGCATGCTCGCCCGGTCGGACAAGCTGTTCGTCAAACAGTATGAGGAAGAGACCAACCTCCGTAGCATGATCGTCCTCGATGCGAGCGCGTCGATGGACTGGTCAGGTGCGGAGCGCCGCCTCTCGAAGTTGGACTATGCCAAGCGGCTCACGGCGGCGCTGGCCCTGGTGTTTCTGCGGCAGCGGGACGCCACGGGATTTATCGGGTTCGACGAGGAAGTGCGGTCGCGGGTCCCGGCGCGGGCGCGCCGGCAGCAGTGGTGGACCCTCCTGAGAGCGGTGCACAACCTGCCCGCGGGACACGGCACGGCGGCGGCGGACGCGCTGCGGCGCGTGACTGGAATGCTCCGCCGACGAGGTCTCGTGGTGTTCATCTCCGATATGCTCTTCGACCGAGATCTGGCTCTGTTGGCGATGCAGTATCTGCGGCACCGGGGACACCAGGTCCTGGTGTTCCACGTTATGGATCCGGCAGAGCTCTTTCTCGAGGGACCGCCGGAGGCTCGCTTTGAGGACCTCGAGACCGGCGATCTCATCTCGGTGCGGCCCCGGGACTTGCGGGTTGCCTATAACGAAACGGTCCGCCGCGCCATCGATGCCTGGCGGACCCAATGTCGGCGCAGCGGGATCGCGTACCACCACGTGCTCACGGACGCTCCCTTCGGATACGTGCTGCGTCGGGCCACTGCGCGACGGGCACGGTTGGGGTGATAGGCTTCCTGCAGCCGCTAGCGCTCCTCGGTCTCCTGGCGGCGTCGATTCCGCCGATCCTCCACCTGTTAGCGCGGCGACTTCCCCCGGTCGTCCCGTTCCCGGCGGTGCGGTACCTCAGCGAGACCGAGCGGCGCCAATCCCGGAGGCTGAAGCTCCGCAATTTGCTGTTGCTCCTCTTGCGCACGTTCCTGATCGCGCTCATCGCCTTGGCGGCGTCGCGGCCCATTGCGCGGGCGCCCTGGGGTGGATCCCACGAGCCGTCGGCGGTGGCGGTGGTGCTCGACAACTCCCTCTCGTCGGGCGCGGTGGTGGACGGCCGGCGGGTCCTCGATGTGCTGGTGGATCAAGGACGCCACGTGTTCGATCGGGCCAGCGACGAGGACCGGGTATGGCTGGTGCTCGCCGACGGCCTTCCACGACAGGTCTCGCTTCCGGAAGCCCGCAGCGTGTTGGACACGCTGTCGCCGTGGCCGGTTCGGCTCAACCTCTCGGCCGCCGTCCGGGCGGTGTCCGGGGCGATGCGTGACGACCCGTCCCCGGCGCACGAGGTCGTGGTGCTCAGCGACCTACAGGCCACGGCGTTCGCCTCCGGATCCGACCGAGACGCGCCGGCCGACCGCAGGGTGCTAGCCTGGGCCCCGCCGACGCTGGAGCTGAACCGGGGCGTCGACTCGGTGCGGGTGCAGCCGGCGGTGTGGTCCCCGGCCGGGGAGGTGATCGCTTCTCTCGGTGGGTCCGACCCCAGCCCCACGGCGGTGCGGCTCACCGTCACCGACCGGGACATTGCGCGGTCCGTCGGTGGGCGCGACGATCGGGTCGTATTGGCCGGTTCCATGGCGCAGAGTGGGTGGTTCGTGGCCACCGTGAAACTCGATCCCGACGAGCTCCGGGTGGACGATACGCGCACCCTCGCGATTCGATCGGCTCCTCCCGGCGCCGCAGCGGCCGACCCGGGGGCGGGTGCGTTCCTGGTTGAGGCGTTGGAGGTGCTGCGCCAGTCGGGCCGCATTCGCGATGGACGAGGCTTGTTGTTTTCGGACCAAATCGGTCTGGGCGTGAGTGTGGTCTTCCCTCCCGAGGACCCGGCCTTGATCGGTGCCCTCAATCGCGGGTTGAGCGGTCGAGGAATCCCTTGGCAGTTCGGCCCGGTGGTGGAGGGGGAGTGGCAAGTCTCGGGAGACGTGGGGCCGGCCGTGGGTAGCGACGTGTACCGCCGCCGCCGGTTGGAGGGAGACGGCGTCGTCCTCGGGACCGCGGGTGACGAACCGTGGATAGTGCGAGAGGGAAACGTGGTTCTGGTGGGGAGCCGCATGGAGGTCGGTTGGACCGCGCTCCCGGTGGACGCGGCCTTCGTGCCCTTTCTCGACTTCATGGTGAACCGCATCGGAGCGGCACCCTCGTGGATCGTCCCGGCCTTTCCCGGTGAAGTGCGGGAGGTCCCTGCCGCTGCCCGGTCGTTGGCGGTGCACGGCACGCCGGTTCCGATCCCCGGGGACCGTCGGGTCGTGGCCCCGGTGGAGCGGGGCGTGTACTTCCTCGAGGATGTGGACGGCGACACGATCGGCGCCATCGAAGTCAACCACGATCCTCGGGAGACGGACCTCCAGCAGGCGCCGTCACGGATCGTCGAGTCGACGTTTGGTGGTGACGTGCAGCTGTTGAGCGCCGAGGGCCTCGATCGGGAGCTGTTCCGCGGCGCCCGGCGCGCCGACCTGGCAGGCGCCTTGCTCATCCTGGCGCTCCTGGTGGCGGTCGCGGAGTTCGGACTCAGTTCGGCCGGCGGGGCGGCACGACGGGAACCGTAATGCTGCCGCACCTCGTCCGGACGTTTCAGGAGCTGCCGCCCTTCAGGGAGTTTGTCGACAAGCTCCCATCCCAGGGAGCAGCCGTTCGGGTGGGCGGTCTCCCCGGGGGGAGCGCCGCGCTGCTGCTCGCATCCCTCTCCGAGCGACTCCCCCAGCGCACCTTTCTGGTGGTGGCGCCGGGACCGTCGGAAGCCGAGCGATGGTTGGCGGACCTCTCCGTCCTGATGGACTCCCGCGTGCGCCTGTACCCACAGCGCGAAGCCTTCGGTGAGGAAGAGCCCCACGTCGAGATCGCTGGGGAGCGCGTTGAGACCGTGGAGTCCCTGGTGCGGGGGGACGTGGCCGTCGTGGTGACGACGATCAGAGCCACCGCCGAGCTCACGGCCATGCCGGCGTCGGTGCGGTCGATGCAGCTCACGTTGTCGGTGGGGGACGCCTGCAAACCCGCGGAGGCGATCGCGACGCTCGAGGGAATGGGCTACGAGCGGCGACCCTCGGTGTTGGACGTGGCACAGTTTGCCGTCCGGGGAGGCATCCTCGACGTGTACGGATTCGGGATGGCCGCGGCGACGCGGATCGAGTGGTGGGGTGACGAGATCGTGTCCATCCGCGCGTTCGATCTGGACAGTCAGCGGTCCGAGGGGGAGCGGCGGTCCGTCCGCGTGTTGCCCGTGGCGGCGCGTCGCCGTTCCGCCCCGGGGGAGGAGTCGGGAGGCGACGAGGCGCCACCGGCCCGGCGGCAGTCGCTGCTCGATCTGCTCCCTCCCGAGACCGTCGTGTTCGTGGAACCCGGCGCCGGCGGCGCGGAGATCGATCGCATGTGGTCGGAGGCGGAGCACCACTTGGATGTGGCGCGCCGCTTGGGCGAAGATGCGCCGGAGCGAGACGCCCTGTTCGTGCCCCCCGAGCGGTGGGAGGCGCGCCTCGGAGCATTCCCGCGGCTTCTGCTCGAGCAGCAACCCCACGATTTCGACTTCCATCTGAGTCCACCCGATGCCGTCGAGCGGGAGATGAAACGCCTGGCGTCGATCATCGCCGCGGGGCCGACGTTGATCTTGTGCGACAACGAGGGACAGCTGGAGCGGCTCGAGGAGCTCCTCTCGGACACGCCGGACGGGACTGTGCCGCGGAACCTGACACTGGCTATCGGGGCGCTCCACGCCGGTTTCGTCCTGCCCGGGCTCGCGGTGCTCACCGACCACGAGATCTTCCGGCGGGCGCGTCGCATACGCCGGCCGCGACGCTACAAGCAAGCGATGGTATCGGCCGCAGCGGGAGCCCTCACCCCGGGGGACTACGTGGTGCACCTGGACTACGGCATCGGCGTGTACCGCAGTACCGAGACGCTGACCACGGACGCCGGGACGGTTGAGGTGGCGGTGCTGGAGTATGAGGGGGGGGACCGGCTCAACGTGCCCCTCTACAAGCTGGACCAGCTCGAGCGGTACCGCACGGCGACAGAGGCTGCCTCCCAGGCACCGCCGAAGCTGCACCGGCTCGGGGGAACCCGCTGGAAGCGCCAGCGCAAGAAGACCGAATCCGCCATCCGGAAGATGGCGGCGGAGCTGCTCGAGCTGTACGCGAAGCGCTCCATCGCCCTGGGGTTCGGCTTTCCCCCCGACACTCGGTGGCAGGCTGAGCTCGAGTCTTCTTTCCTGTACGAGGACACCCCGGATCAGCGCACGGCCATCGAGCGCGTGAAGATGACCATGGAGCGGCCGACCCCCATGGACATGCTGGTCGTGGGGGATGTGGGGTACGGCAAGACGGAGATCGCCGTCCGGGCGGCGTTCAAGTCGGCGGTGGCCGGGAAGCAGGTCGCGGTGCTCGTTCCCACTACGATTCTCGCGGAGCAGCATGCCCGCACGTTCGGAGACCGGATGGCGGACTTCCCGGTGAAGATCGAGGTGCTGTCGCGGTTCCGGTCTCCTGCCGAGCAACGCAAGGTGCTGGAGGGACTGAAGAGTGGGCGAATCGACATCGTCATCGGCACCCACCGGTTGCTGTCCAAGGACGTCTCGTTTCACGACCTCGGACTGCTGGTGGTGGACGAAGAGCACCGATTTGGCGTGAGGCACAAGGAGCGGCTCAAGGCGCTGCGTCTCGAGGTGGACGTGCTGACGCTCACCGCGACGCCCATCCCCCGGACGCTCCACATGGCGCTGTCCGGGTTACGTGACCTGGCTTTGATTCAAACGCCGCCGCGCGACCGCTCGCCGGTGCTGACGTTCGTGGAGCCGTGGGACGACGAGCTGTTGATGGAAGCGATCTCTCGAGAGTTGGACCGTGGCGGTCAAGTGTTCTTCGTGCACAATCGCATCGAGACGATCGAGACGATCGCGGAGCGCGTCCGGCGGCTCGCACCGCGAGCGCGCGTGGAGGTGGCTCACGGTCAGACCAAGGAACGGCAGCTCGATGACTTGATGCGGGCGTTCGGGGCGGGAGACGTCCACGTTCTGGTGTCCACCATGATAGTCGAGTCGGGCCTGGACGTCACGAACGCCAACACGATGGTCGTTCACCAGGCCGACCAATTCGGTCTGGCCCAACTCTACCAGCTCCGAGGCCGGGTCGGGCGGGGGCACCGGCGGGCGTACTGCTACCTGATCGCCCCCGACATGATGGACCCGGACGCCGAGCGACGGGTGAAGCTGCTGGAGCATCACACCGAACTGGGCTCGGGATATGTGCTGGCCATGCGGGACCTCGAGCTGCGTGGCGCGGGTAATTTCCTGGGAGTGGAGCAATCCGGGCATGCCCATGCCGTGGGCTTCGACCTGTACATGCGCTGGCTCGGCGATACCGTGGCAGCCCTCAAAGGCGAGGGGGTCCCCCAAGACACGCCACCGCCGGAGGTGATGCTCGACGGCCCGGCGCATTTTCCCGAGGAGTTCATTCCGGACGAGGATGCGAAGCTGGATTTCTATCGGCGGCTGGCGCGGGCCTCAGAAGTCGATGACATTTCGAGCCTTCGGGAAGAGTTACGGGACCGATTCGGGCCTTTGCCGGACGAAACCGGTCGTCTCCTGACCGTATTCGAATTACGCCTGCTGGGAGCCCGCCTGGCCCTCCAGTCGGTCGTGGTTCAGGGGGACGAAGCTCGCTTGAAGTTCCGGTCGGATGCCACACCGCGGATGGCCGGCCTGAACGCGGCTATGGATGAGGTGCAGTTCGCGGCTGAGGTGCGGCGCGTTCAGCCATTGACGATGCGACTCACCCGGTTGGGTGGGCTGCCCGTGAGCGCTGGTTTGATACACGCCTTCCGTTCGGTGTTGGAGGCGTCGACGTCAGGATCGACCAGCGACGCGGCAAAGACGTAGAGAGAGGAGTGGGATGCGGAAGCTTCCTTTGGTAGTTGGGTTAATCGTGCTGTCCGGATGTGGCGCGTTGGACGACGCCTTCACGGCGCATCCCGATGTCGTGGTGCGCGTGGACGGCGAGGAGCTCACGGTCAGCAGGTTTGCGGAGATCCTGGTCCTGGGGCAGCCACTCGCGTTGGAGGCGAGTGTCGCCGACGAGCTGGCGCGTCATTGGGTCAATGTCACCGTGCTGTCGCAGCGAGCGGCCGCCGGGGACTCGTTGATGGACTCAGCCTCAGTGATCAGCACGATGTGGTTCGAGCGACGACAATACCTCTTGGGTTTGTTCCGGGAGCAGCTCTTCGCCGACCAGATCGACGTGAGCACAGAAGCGGTGGACAGCGCGTACCGTGTGGGAGACACGCGCGTGTTGGCCCACGTGCTCCGCCGCGTGACCGCGGAGACCCCGCCGGGAGTGAAGGGTCAGCAGCTCGCCACGGCTTTACGCTTGCACGACCGTTTGTTGGCGGGCGGCACCTGGGCCGAGGCGAATGAGCAGAGCGAGGATTCCGTCGCGAAGGCGAACAACGGGAGCTTGGGTCTCGTGCGGCGTGGTCAGACCGTGCC
This sequence comes from Gemmatimonadota bacterium, assembly GCA_039588255.1. Lineage (GTDB taxonomy): Bacteria > Gemmatimonadota > Gemmatimonadetes > Gemmatimonadales > GWC2-71-9 > B3T1B10. The sequence goes on from JBDHAF010000012.1 coordinate 37,671, forward strand.
GCGGTTTGAGAATGCCGCGTTCGCACTGGGTCCTGGTGAGCTCTCACCGGTGACCGAGACCGAATTTGGCTACCACATCGTCTACCGTCCCACACTCGACGCAGTGCGTGAGGTGTTCACGGTGTACGTGGGGCGGGCGACGGCGACGCGGCTGGACTCGGCTTACGGTGAGCAGCTGTTGGGGGACAAGCGGGTGGAGGTGCGTCCCACGACGCCGGCTGCCGTGCGGGAAGTAGTTGGCTCGCTGGAACGGGCACTGGAGTCATCCCAGGTCTTGGCGACGTACGACGGTGGGCAATTCACCTCCAGCCAGTTTGCCCGCTGGATGATGTATGTTCCGTCGGAGACGTTTGACCAGTTGCGGGCGGCGCCCGATGATCAGATCTCGAACTTCACGCGGCAGCTCGTGTTGCAGGAGTTGTTGTGGCAGCAGGCCGACAGCGCGGGGACGCGCATGAGTGACAGTGTTTTCGGCCTCATGGAGGAGCAATACCGGCTGGGAATGCAGGTGCTGTGGGGGGGCATCGGCTTGTGGCCGGACTCACTCGCGGTGTATGGCCAGACGCCGGCGGCGCGGGCGCAGCTGGCAAGCCAGCAAGTCGACCGCTATTTCGAGGCCGTCGCCGCACGGCAGACTCCGCTGCGGCCGTTGCCTCCGGCTCTGGCCGAGCACCTTCGGGAGGGAGTGGATTGGGAGATCTCTCCAGCCGGTTTGGAGGCGGCGCTGCAACTCGCCGGCAGGCTCCAGGCGGCCACCGAGCGACAGCCGGAATCCCCAACGGAGCAGAACGTACCGTGATTGCACACATTCGCCGCGCAGCGTTGGTGGCACTGGCCGTCGCCGCGGCTGCACCGCCGCTACAGGCGCAGGACACCCAGTATCAGGTGGTGGACCGGATTGTGGCCGTCGTAGGGACGGTTCCCATTCCCATCTCGCGGGTCGAGGAGCAGATGCAGATACTGCGGCTCCAGAGCTCCAACCTCCCGACCGATTCCGCGGGAATCGATCAAGTGCGCCGGCTCATCCTCGACACGCTGATCGTGGAAGAGATGTTGGTACAAGCCGCTGAGCGGGACACCATGGTGGTCATCGTCGAGGAAGAAGTGCAGAGCCGGGCGGACGATCAACTTCGCGATATCCGTAACGCGTTCGTGTCGGAGCTCGATTTCCAGCAAGAGATTCGGAGAGTCGGGTTTGCCACGCCTGACGAGTATCGGCTCTGGTTGGTGCGGGGCCTCCGACGGCAGATGCTGCGGGATGAGTTGCTGTCGATCCTGCAACAGGCCGGAACCATCCGCCCGATTCCTCCGACGGAGAATGAGCTGCGGGAGATTTTTGCGGCTGCGGTGGAGCAGCAACAACAGGGGGAGCTCCGCCCGCCGTTGGTGACGTTCCGGCAGGTGGTGGTCAATCCCGTGCCCGATTCAGCTTCCCTGGACGCGGCCCGGGCGCGGGCCGAGTCGGTCTTGGTTCGGGCGCGTGCCGGCGAGGACTTCGCGGCGCTCGCCGCCGAGTTCTCCGACGACCCCGGCTCAGCGCAACAGGGTGGCGACGTGGGATGGTTCCGGCGGGGAAGCAACATGGCTCGGGAGTTCGAGCGGGCGGCGTTCTTTCTGCGCCCGGGCCAGATCTCCAACTTGGTGCGCACGTCGTTTGGGTTCCACATCATCCAGGTGCGGCGCGCGGAGCCTGCGGAGGTCCAGGCCCGGCACATTCTCATCGCGCCGGAAATGACCGAGGCGGCTCGAATGGTGGCCCGGGCCCGGGCCGATACGGTTGCCCAGGCGCTGCGAGACGGCGTGTCCCTCGATTCGATCATGCGTACCTATCACGATGAGGACGAGGAGAGCTTCGCCGATCGCATTCAGGACGCCAATCTCCCGCCGGTGTATCAAGAAGCCATCGCCGGCGCGGTGGAGGGTGATGTCATCGGTCCGATGACGCTTCCTGCGGCGGCCGGCGAGAAGTATGCGGTCATCCTCTTCCAACAGCGACTCGAGGCCGGAGAGTACACCTTCGAGGAGATGCGGGATAATCTGCGGGACATGATTGCGCAGGAAAACGGGATCGCTCAATACGTCGCAACTCTGAGGGCCGCGACGTACATCGATATTCGCTATTAGAGGTGTCGTGTCTCTCCGAGTTGCCGTCACGGTAGGCGATCCCCGCGGGATCGGACCAGAAATAGTCGAGAAAGTCGTCAGAGATCCGCCTCCCGGGGCGGATCTCGTCGTTATTGGACCGACTGAGCTCGTTGCACAGTACCCGACCGAATCCATCGGGGTGGGGGAGTACCCGCCAGGTCCCCCGTCGGCGGAGGCGGCCGGTGGGCTCACCGCGCTGTCGGTCGAGAAGGCCGTCCATCTTGCGATGGCCGGAGACGTGGGCGCCGTCGTGACCGGGCCGGCGGAGAAGTACGCACTGCACCTCGCCGGTTACGACTACCCGGGTCACACCGAATGGCTGGCGGACCTAGCCGGCGGCGTGGACGTCGCCATGATGCTTGCGGCCGACACGTTGCGGGTGGTGCTCGTGACGACGCACATCCCGCTCCGTGAGGTCACCCGGGTGCTGACGACGAAACGCGCCGTACGGGTCGGTGAGATCACCCAACGCGCCCTACGGGAATGGTTCGGCATCGCCGATCCCCGCTTGGCGCTGTGTGCGGTGAATCCCCATGGCGGGGAAGAGGGGCTGTTCGGCGACGAAGACGCCGCGGTACTGGCTCCCGCCGCTCGGCAACTCGGGGCAGCTGGACCGTTGCCCGCGGACACCGTTTTTGTTCGGGGAGCCCGTGGGGAATTCGATGCGGTGCTGGCTCCGTATCACGACGTCGGCATGACCGCCATCAAGATGGCGGCGTTCGGGAGCGCAGTGAATGTCACGTTGGGCCTCCCGTTCGTCCGGACGTCACCGGATCATGGAACCGCGTTCGACATTGCAGGGAAGGGGATTGCCGATCCCGGCTCGATGCGCAGGGCCGTCGAGTTGGCGATCCGGTTGGCAGGGCAACGAGGGGTTTAGTCGGGCGCGCCAGGCCGTATTCGAAGATCTCCCACTCGCCGCTCGTCCATCTCCATCACTTCCAAAACGGCGTTCTTGACGGGGACCCGGTCGCCGATTCGCGGGAGTCGCCCCAGGGCGCCGAACACGTATCCCCCCACCGTGGTGTAATGGTCGCTGTCGATACCGAAGTCGAACCGCTCGTTGGCCTCGTCGATCTCCATGCTGCCAAGCAGCGTGGTGGCATCCTCACCGGGTTCGAGGTCCGCCTCACTCTCATCGTACTCATCGTGGATCTCACCCACGATCTCCTCGAGGAGATCTTCCATCGTTACGATGCCGGCGGTACCTCCGTACTCGTCCAACACAATCGCCATGTGGCGCTTCAGCCGTTGCATGTCGTTCAGGAGGTCTTCGATTTCACGGGAGCTGGGAACGAAGAACGCTTCCTGCATGATGCGGTCGAGGCGTTGGTACTTGGCACCGGGCAGGCTCGCGAGAATCTGCTTGGCATGCACCACGCCGGCGATGTCGTCCAGTGACTCGCGAATGACCGGGTAACGGGAGCGTCCTTCTTGGGCAACGCGTGCAGCAGCTTGCTCCACCGTGAGCGTAGCCTCCAGCGCGATCACCTCCGTGCGGGGTGTCATCACCTCCCGGGCGGCCTTCTCCGTGAACTCCAGGACGCCCTTGATGAGCTGGACGTCTTGGGTGTCGAAATGCCCCGACTCCTGGCTCTGCCGCACGAGGCTGAGGATCTCGTCCGGGTAACGTGAGCGTTC
>JBDHAF010000013.1:0-48174 GCA_039588255.1 Gemmatimonadota bacterium
TCCAGCGTCGCGCCAGTCGCGCACCACCGCGTGCACCAACAGGTCGGCGCCTTCCACTCCAAGAGCATCCTCGTCGACCTCGGCCCGGAGGTCGTGTGCGTGGGCCTGCGTTCAGTAACGACAATTCAGCTCGGCCGAAACCACCGTCGCGAGCAGTTCGCGCTGAAAGCGGCTGAGATCCGAGCGGCCCAACATGATGGCGCCGTACAACTGGATGCTCGTCTTGAGAACGAGCGGGTTGACGCTCATGACCTGCACGACGTTCCACACCCGACCGGCCCGCTCGACGGCCTTGTCCAGTTCGGTCCTGAGCAGGCCGGTGGCCTCCTCGCGTTTGTTCTCCTCGATCCAAGCCATACTCACTCCCGGCAATGAACTCACGTCGATGATCCTTGCGGGCACCAAAGTACCATCGGACCGGCAATGGCGCCCGCGGGCGACCCGCACGATATTCTCTTAGGTCAACGCGGATCCGCAGAGCACCCGGTCCTCCAGCCAATGTCAAGCGCGCAGTGACACGACTACCAAACCTCGAGCTGATCACGTTCGGCGCGCCGGCGATCCGGGTCGACGGTCATGAACCGCCGTCCGACGTGGCCTGGCGCAAGCACATCGCTCTCCTTTGCTACCTGGCCCTCTCGCCCAACCGAACCCGCACGCGGGCCCAGCTCATCGGGGTGTTGTGGCCCGAGACCACCGATCAACGGGCGCGACACTCACTCAACGAAGCGGTGCGCCGTCTCCGAGCCGGCTTGGGAGCCGATCGGCTGAAGTCCACGGGGTCGGGAGAAAACCTGACCCTCGCCGACGAAGGCCTGACAGTTGACGCGCTCGAGTTCGACCGGCTGGCCGACAGCGACGGCACCCGAGCCCTCGAGCTCCTCCAGGGCGACTTTCTCGAGGGGTTCTCGCTACCGAACTCGGACGCCTTCGAGACGTGGCTGTCCACGTGGCGCGAGCACTTCCGGGCACGGGGCGTCGCCCTGATGATCGAAGCGGGCGACGCCGCCCTCGCCGCGTCTCGTTACGGCCGAGCCCGCGACCTGGCCTGGCAGGCATTCCACGCCAACCCGTTCTCGGAGCCCGCGGTGGACATCCTCATGCGGGCACTGGCGTTGTCGGGTGACACGACCAGCGCCCTCGCAGCCTACGCCGAGTGCTCTAGCGCCTTGCAGGAAGAGTTGGGAGAGACGCCCAGCAAGCAACTGCGCGACCTGGCCGAGCGGATCCGCTCCGGACGGTGGCTCCGCGTCTCGGCCCACTACGCCGATCTGGAGCCGCCTCTCGTCGGGCGAACATCCACCTATCACACCGCCTTTTCCTTCGTGGAGGGCGGTATCGGAACGGGTCCCCGGGGGTTCGTCATCAACGGCGATCCCGGCGCCGGACGCACTCGCCTGTTGGCGGAGTGTGCCGCCCGCTTTGCCCTGCAGGGAGGGACCGTCGCGTCGGCCAGGCCTCTGGAGAACGATCACGACGCGCCGTGGAGCACGCTCCGGGCATTGGTACGCGGTGGCCTGCGCGACGCCCCCGGTGTGACCGGGACCGCTCCGGAGCAGCTCGCCGCCCTGGCGGCGGTGGCCCCCGAGCTGTCGACCCCGGCGGCGCCGGGCCCGCCCCGCGATACGGCGCAGGTGGCTCACGCCCTTGCCGACCTCCTCCGAGCGGTCGCCGACGAGCGTCCGATCATGCTGGCGCTCGACGACGCCCACTTCGCCGACGGGCACACGCTGGAGGCTTTGCAGGAGGCGCTGCTGACCCTGTCGGAGGTGCCCGTCCTCCTCGTGGTGTCATCGCTTCGTGACGTGGAAAGCGCACCTCGTGCCTTGCTCCGATTGCGGGGAGAGGTCGGCCGATCGATTCCCGGAAAGGCCATTCGCCTCGACTCCCTCACCGACGACGATCTGATCGAGCTCGTCTCCGCCCTCGCCACCTGGTGCGAGGACGACGGGGATCGCCAGAGGTTGGCCCGGCGCGTGGCGTTCGAGAGTGGCGGCAACCCGTTTCTCGCCGTCACGCTGCTCAGAGGCCTGGAACACGCCGTTACGCTGCGCGACGACATCAAGGCCTGGCCGCCGCGGGACGCAACGTTGGATCATCCCCTGCCCATCACGGTGCCGGACCTGGCCCGTGTTGCCATCATTGCCAGCTGCACGGCAATGGGAAAGAGCACGCGTGAGGTCGCCGCCACCGCGAGCGCACTCGATCTCGGCGTGGACGTCGATCTCGTTGCGACCCTCTTGGGGCGACCCGAACCGGACGTCGAAGCCGAGCTGGCCACGCTGGAACGGAAGCACTTCTTGACGTTCGATGGTGATCGGTACGCGTTCGCGGCTCCGCTCATCGCCCAGGTCATGCGTGGCGAGTTGATAACCGCCGGCGAGCGGCGACGGCTTCGGAGGCGTGCCATCGAAATACTCTCACCCCGGGAAGAGTTGGAAGCGCGTCTTCTCTGCGCCCAGTTGCGCGCCGAAGCCGAGCCCGGTCCCGAGGCGGCCGAAGCCGCTGCCGAAGTCGCCCGGGCGGCACACGTCGCCGGCGCCGAGAGAGCGGCGCGCCGGGCCATCGCGGCGGCGGAGCGCGCCTTGCGGAAGGGTGGGACCGAAACCTCCGATTTCGTGGCGCACTTGCGACAGGAGATCACCAGCGGCGCCGCGGGTTGATGCACATGGCGCGACCCCGACCCACACGACGACCTGCAAAGGAGAACCGATGCCGACGCTGATCCCTGCTCCGACAACCGTCCCGGCGGCCGGCGACCCCCCCAAGGTGATCGATGAGTACGTCGGTCGCGTCAACTCGGGCACCGATTCGGTGAGCATGGCCCACATGCGAAGTCCGTCCGGTTGGATCGAGCCGGGGCAGACTCCTATGTTCGACGAGTTCACCGTCGTGCTGAAAGGCACGCTCCATGTGGAACACGCCAACGGCGCGTTGGACGTCGACGCCGGCCAGGCCGTGATCGCCCACCACGGCGAGTGGGTGCGATACAGCAGTCCCTCGCCGGAAGGCGCCGAGTACATCGCCGTCTGCCTGCCGGCCTTTTCCATGGATCTCGTCGGTCGCGACGATCACTAACCGAACAGGCTGCAGAAAATGGGAAGAGAGAATCTCGCCATCTTGCTGCTCGCCGCGACGGCGGCCTGCGCACCTGATTACGACGTCATCATCCGTGGCGGTACGGTGTACGACGGCAGCGGCGGCAACGGCGTGGTCGCCGACGTCGGTGTTGTCGACGATACCGTCGCCGCGGTTGGGGACCTCAGCGGTGCGTCCGCCCGAACGGAGATCGACGCCGCCGGTCTCGCCGTGTCACCGGGGTTCATCAACATGCTGAGCTGGGCCACCGAGTCGCTGATCGAAGACGGTCGCTCGCAAAGCGACATCCGCCAGGGCGTGACGCTCGAGGTCTTCGGGGAAGGATGGTCGGAGGGGCCACTGAGCGACGAGATGAAAGCCACCCAGCGGGCTCAGCAGGGCGATATCACATACGAAATCGAATGGACGACGCTCGGCGAATACCTCGACTACCTGGTGGAGCGCGGGATCTCCACCAACGTGGCTTCCTTCGTCGGCGCGACCACCGTCAGAATCCACGAGGTCGGATACGAGAACCGGCCCCCAACGGCCGCCGAGCTGGACCGCATGCGGGATCTCGTGCGCCAGGGCATGGAGGAGGGCGCCCTCGGATTGGGGTCCGCCCTCATCTACGCACCGGCGTTCTACGCCCAGACCGACGAGCTCATCGAGCTCGCCACGGTCGCCGCGGAGTACGGTGGGTCGTACATCTCCCACATGCGGAGCGAGGGGAACGGGCTCGCGGAAGCGGTACAAGAGCTCATCACGATCAGTCGCGAGGCGGGGTTGCCGGCGGAGATCTATCACCTCAAGGCGGCCGGTCGCGAGAACTGGCCCAAGATGGACCTGGTGATTGCCATGGTCGAGGCCGCCCGGGCCGAGGGGCTGGAGATCACGGCGGACATGTACACATACCCGGCGGGAGCCACCGGGCTGGACGCCGCCATGCCCCCGGATGTCCAAGAGGGCGGGCTCGATGCCTGGCGGGAGCGGCTGCGAGACCCAGCCGTGCGCACCCGGGTGGCCCGGGAGATGCGTTCACAGCCAGACGACTGGGAGAACCTGTACTCGGCGGCCGGGAGCCCCGACAACGTGCTCCTCGTGGGATTCCGCCAGGACTCACTCAAGTACCTCACCGGCAAGACGCTGGCCGAGGTGGCCGAGATGCGCGGCACCTCGCCCGAGGTAACCGCCATGGACCTGGTCATCGCCGACCACAGTCGAGTGGGTACCGTGTACTTCCTCATGTCCGAGGAGAACATCGAGAAGCAAATCGCGCTGCCATGGGTGAGTTTCGGCTCGGATGCCGGGTCGATGGCGCCTGAGGGCGTATTCCTCCAGTCGAATCCCCACCCCAGAGGATACGGCAACTTCGCCCGCCTGCTGGGCCACTACGTCCGGGAGCGCGAGGTGATCCCCCTGGGCGAGGCAATCCGGCGTCTCACGTCACTGCCGGCCGAGAACCTCGAACTCAGGCGCCGGGGACTCCTGCGGAGTGGGTATTATGCCGACGTGGTCGTGTTCGATCCGACGACGATCGTGGATCACGCCACCTTCGCCGAGCCGCATCAGTACTCCGAGGGGGTCACCCACGTTCTCGTGAACGGCACCCCCGTACTTCGCGACGGCGAACCCACCGGCGCCGAGCCGGGCCGCGTGGTGCGGGGACCGGGCTGGACCGGGTGGTGAGGGGTTCCCTTGGCGTTCGGGGTCACCCCGGCTAAGTTTTTCCGCGGTTGCACTGAGCGTTTTCTTTGACCAAGTGGTCGCCGCATGGCTGAAGGATCTCTTTCCCAAAGCAAGTTGATGCTCCTGGCAGGGTCGTCGAACGAGCCCCTCGCCCAGGAGATTTCGAGCTGTCTGGAGCAGCCCCTCTGCCAGGTGACCATCAAGCGATTCGCCGATGGGGAGATCTTCGTCCGGATCGACGAGAACGTCCGGGGGCGCGACGTCTTCATCATCCAGTCGACCAACCCGCCCGCCGAGAACATGCTGGAGCTCCTGATCCTCACCGATGCGGCGCTGCGGGCCAGCGCGGCACGGATCACGGCGGTCATCCCTTACTTCGGCTATGCCCGCCAGGACCGGAAAGACCAGCCCCGGGTCGCCATCAGCGCGAAGCTGATGGCCAACCTGATCATGAAGGCCGGCATCGACCGGGTGGTGTCCATCGATTTCCATCAGCACCAGCTCCAGGGGTACTTCGACATCCCGGTGGACCACCTCTACGCCGCACCGGTCTTCGTCCGGCACTTCCAGCAGAAGACTCTCCACGACCTGGTCGTGGTGGCCCCGGACGTGGGAAGCGCCAAGATGGCCCGGGGGTTCGCGACGCGCCTCGGGGGCGGGTTCGCGATTGTCGACAAGCGACGGCCCGCGGCCAACGTGGCCGAGGTCCTCAACGTGGTCGGACAGGTGGAGGGAAGGGATTGTCTCATCACCGACGACATGGTGGATACGGCCGGGACGCTGTCCGGCGCCGCGCACGCCCTAAAGGATTTGGGCGCCAACAAGGTATATTGTTGCGCTTCGCATCCACTGCTGTCGGGACCGGCGGTGGAGCGCCTGTCCGAGGCGCCGCTCACCGAGATGGCGGTTGCCAATACGGTCCATGTTCCGGAGGAGCGGCGGTTCGAGACCCTGAAGGTCCTGTCCGTGGCACCGCTCCTGGCGAAGGCCATTCGTTACATTCACAGCGGCGAATCGGTGAGTTCGCTTTTCGAAGCATCAGAAGAACAAGGGTAGGACGTAGAGCTATGATCACGACGGTTTCATTAGCGGCCGAGCGCCGCGATGCCAATGGAAAGGGTCCTGCGCGGCAAATGCGCATGGCCGGTCGCGTGCCAGCGGTCGTTTACGGACGCGGGCGAGAGCCCGAACCGGTTTCGGTCGCAGGGACCGACGTAGACAAGCTGCTGTCGGTCCACGCCACGAGCAGCACGATCATCGAGCTGGGGGTCGGGGGCAGCTCCATGAAGGTGTTGATCCGTGAAGTGCAGCGCCATCCGGTGCGGCGGAATATCACGCATCTGGACTTCTACGAGATTCACGAGGGTGAGACCATCACGGTCACCCTCGCGATTCACCTCGACGGGAGTCCCGACGGTGTGCGCAACGCCGGCGGGACGCTCGACCAGGTGCTGCGCGAGGTCCAGGTCTCGGTTCTGCCGCGCCACATTCCCGAGAGGGTTGACCTGGACGTCACGGACCTCACCATCGGGCAGTCGCTTCAGGTGAGTGACCTCGTGATCGAGAACGCGAAGATCCTCACGGACCCGGCCAAGACGGTCTGTTCCATCATCCCCCCGCGGGTCGAAGAGGAACCGGTCGCCGTCGAGGGCGAGGAGGTCGAGGCAGAGGAAGAGGAAGCCGAGCCCGAGCTCATCCGCAAGCCCAAAGCCGAGGAGGAGGGCGAGGGCGCGGAAGACGAAGGGTAGACACTGCGCGCCGTCGTGGGCCTCGGCAATCCGGGGCGGGAGTACGCGATCACCCGGCACAACGCAGGGTTCCTACTGGCCGACGCCATCGCCGAGTCGTGGGGGTTTCGCCCGTTCAAGCGTCCGTGGCGGTGGCGCGCGCGGGTGGCCCGGGGTGTGGTGGGCGATCACCAAATCGTCGTCGTCAAGCCCCAGACGTACATGAACCGCAGCGGCGCAGCGCTGGGTCCCCTCCTGAAGGATCCGGCGTTCGATCCGCACACCGACCTCCTGGTGGTGGTCGACGAGATTGCGCTGCCGCTGGGCACCTTCCGTATCCGACCCCGAGGGTCTTCCGGGGGGCACAATGGGCTCAAGAGCATCGCCGGCCGGCTCCAGTCGGAAGACTACGCCCGGCTGCGCATCGGGATCGGTCCCCGGCCCGAAGACGAGGAGGGTGTGGACTTCCTCTTGTCGGATTTCGAAGACGCCGAACGCCGTACTGTCGACGAGCTGCTGCCCGTCATGACCGAGGCGGTGGAGTGCTGGATCCGGGAGGGCGTCGAGACCGCCATGAACCGATACAATCGGCGAGGTACACAGCCCGAGTAGCGCTCCTTGCCAGCAAACGCCGGCCCGCTTACACTTCCCCCCTCGCAAGCGGCCCCTGGGCCGGCCTACATACCACCTACTCCGCCCCACACCTGGGCGGGGTCGCAAGTCCAAAGGGAGGTGTTGTGACTCGTCGATACGAGATCGTCTACATTTTCGACAGCGCGGCTGAAGAGCCTCAAGTCGAAGAGCAGCTGGAGCGGTTTCACGCGCTGCTCAAAAACAGCGACAACCCCGAACCCATCAAGAACCTCAATCACTGGGGCAAGCGCACGCTCGCGTACCCCATCGGTGGCCACGAGATCGGATACTACGTCGTCATGCAGTTCGCGACGGATCCCACGCTGCTGCCGGAGTTCGAGCGTCTGGTAAAGCTCGAGGAGTCCGTCATTCGCTACCAGGTCGTGTTGAACGAAGGCGAAGTCCCGGTGCCCGCACCGGTTCCGGAGAAGGACGGCGAGGCCAAAAGCTCGGACGGCGAGGCCAAAAGCTCGGACAGCGAGGCCAAAAGCTCGGACAGCGAGGCCAAGGGCTCGAACGGCGATTTCGAGGCGCGGGAGGAGGCCACCGATGCGGCGAGCTAGAAAGACCTGCCCGGTGTGTGAGATGGGGGTCCGGGTCGTCGACTACAAGGACGAGCGGACGCTACAGCGGTTCATTACCGATCGCGGGAAGATTCTTCCCCGCCGGCTGTCGGGCACTTGTGCCAGACACCAGCGCCAGCTCGGCACGGCGATCAAGCGCGCCCGTCACATCGCGCTGCTGCCGTTCATCCGTTCGAGAGCGTAATGTCGTCCCCGTCCGAGTCCCGGAAGGGTGGGCTCGGGCTGCTGCTGTGGATCGGGGCCGGGATCGCGTTTGCGATCTTCGCGCCGATCGGGCTGCTCACCGTACCGCTCGCGGGGTTGGTACTCGTCAGCAGGGCGAGAAGCCATGTCGTCACGGCCGCGCTCCTAACGGGCGTCAGCCTCTGGTGGCTGGTGCAGATCGGCGAACCGCCAGACCAGATCGTCCGAGCCGTCGCCTTGATGGGAACGACGGTATTCGTCGGGATGTTATTTGTGACGAGCTGGTCGCTGACCCACCGAGCGCTGGTCGCCATCGGAGCTGCGGCGGCTGGGACGACCGCGGGCCTCGCCCTGCTTGGGATTTCGTGGCCCGAGATCCGCTGGTGGGTCGAGTCCCGCATCGAGTTCGCCGCGCAGCTGGCAGTGACACGCCTGTCCGGCGGCCTCGGCGGGGAGCCGCTCGGCGACGACGCCATGGTGCGCCAACTGGAAAACTGGTTTGAGGCGGTCACCCCCCTCATGGCGGATTATTTCCCGGCGACCGTTGCGATCCAGATGTTCGTGGGGCTGGTGTTGGCGACCGCGTTGTACCGCCGGTTCGCTCCCGCCGCCAACGTGGCGATGGGCAGGTTCAGAGATTTTCGTTTCTCCGAGCACCTCGGGTGGGTCGCGGTGGTGGCGTTGGCAATCGTATTGGTCACCAAGGCTGCGACGGTGAAGCTGCTGGCGGCCAACGTGCTCGTGGTGTCAGGCCTGCTGTACGCCATGCGGGGAGCTGCCGTGACATGGTACGGTCTCACTTTATCGGGGGGCCCGGGATTCCTGACAATGGGCCTCATCGCGTTTTCAGTAGTGTTTATGTTGCCCGTCGTACTCATAGGCACCATTCTTGTGGGAGTGGTAGACGCGGGCTTGGACCTGAGACGGCGGTGGGCGACACCGCAAGAGAGAAGCTGAAAGATGGAAGTGATCCTTCGCGAAGACGTGGCACAGTTGGGCCGCATCGGAGATCTCGTGCGCGTGAAGGCCGGTTACGCGCGAAACTATCTGATCCCTCACGGGAAAGCGTATCCTGCCACGGGCGGCAACAAGCGACAGGTGGAAGTGGAACACTCGAGGCGCGCCGAGCGGCTCGCGTTCGAGCGGACCGAAGCGGAAGCGTTTGCCGCCAAATTGGCCGACGTGACACTGGCCTTCACGGCGAAAACCGGAGACGGCGACCGTTTGTTCGGATCGATTACCACCGCGGACATCACCGAGAAGTTGGCCGAGGTGGGACATCACGTCGACAAGCGTCACATCGAGCTCCATGAGCCGATCAAGATGATCGGAGAGCACCGTGTTACCCTTCGATTGCATGCGGAAGTGCGACCCGAAATCCTCGTAACGGTGTCGAAGGACTCGTAGCGGTTTCCTGATGGGCATCGTCTACGTAGACGGTCCCCGTCTCCGCCGCAGCCTCATGGCGGCCGCGGAGTGGGTGGAGGCCGGACGGGAAGAGCTCAATCGCATCAATGTCTTCCCCGTACCGGACGGCGACACGGGGACGAACTTTGCGCTGACATTGCGTGCCGTCGCGCAGGCCTTGGCGCCGTTGGAAAACGCGCACCTGCCCGTCGTGACCAAGGCCATGGCCGACGCGTGTGTGCTCAGCGCCCACGGCAACTCCGGGATGCTGCTCTCGCAGTTCTTGCTGGGATTCCGAGAGGGCATCGGAGACCGCCACAACGCAGGCCCCACCACCATTGCCGCGGCGTTTCGAACCGGCGCCGACCGTCTCCACGCCGCGCTCGACGAGCCGATCGAAGGCACCATCCTCACGGTCTGTCGCGAGACGGCCGACGCGGCGGAGCGGGCCGCCTCCGCCACGAAAGATTTCAAAGACTTCATGAGCCGCACGTTGAGCGGCGCGCACGAGGCCCTTCGCAAGACCCCGGAACTCCTCGCCGTGCTCAAGCAGGCCGGCGTGGTCGATGCCGGTGGGAAGGGGTTCGTCCGTCTCCTCGAGGGTGTCGTGCGGCTGATGGACGGCGCTCCCGTTGTGGCATCCAGCTCCAGCGAAGACGCCGCCGTTCCGGCAGCAGCAGCGCTGACTGTGGTGGAGCAGGACCGCGACTACCGGTGGTGCACGGAAGTCTTGGTGCGGGGCACCGAGTTTCCTCCCTCGACCGAACTGCGAGCCGCGCTCCGACCCCTGGGAGGGTCGATAGTGGTGTTGTCGGCGGAGAGCGTGCTCAAGGTCCACATCCACACGAACTCACCCGAGGCCGTATACGACAAAGCCGGGGCGTGGGGCCTGGTCGAGCAGACCAAGGCCGATGACATGCGGGTGCAGCACCAGGTCCTTCACGACGATGCGGTGTCCGACCTCGGGATCGTGGTGGATTCGACCTGCGATCTTCCCGACGAGACCATCGATCGTTACGGCTTTGTGCTCGCCCCGATCCAGATCACCGACGGGACCCGCACCTACCTCGACCGCATCGAAATCAGCCCGGCGGAGATCTACCGTCGCATGCGGCGAGAAAAGAAGACGCCGTTCACGACATCGCAGCCCACACCGGCTGCATTCGCCGAGGCGTATCAGGACGCGCGGAGCAATGCCCGTGAGGCGCTCTGCCTCACACTCTCGAGTGGCCTGTCCGGCACGTTTGCCTCCGCCCAATCGGCAGTGGCCGCCAGCGGCCTCGACGGCATCACCGTCTTCGACTCGCGTTCCATTTCCGTGGGCCTCGGCATGCTCGCGCTACGGGCCCGGGAGCTGGCGGAGGCGGGGATGTCGACGAGTCAACTCACCGAGGAGTTGGTCCGCGTTCGAGAGCGGTCCGGGGGGTTCGTCGTCGTGGGGAAGATCGAGAACCTGGTACGCTCCGGCCGCGTGAGCCGGGGACGCGGATGGCTCGGTCGACTCCTCAACATCACGCCCATCCTCGAGCTGTCGCCCCGAGACGGGAAGGTCGCACCGATTGACCGCGTGCGCGGCTCCAAGGGACTCATCTCACGGGTCCTGGAACACATCGACCGACGGCTCACGCCGCGCCCCGTTCACTTGCGCCTCGGGGTCGTGCACGCTGACGCGGAGGAAACCGCCCAAGCGGTGTGTGACGAAGTTCAACGGCGGTTCCGGCCTCGCGAGTGCCTGTTTGCCGATGCAACGGCGGCGCTGGGGGTCCACGTGGGACCGGGAACGTGGGCGGTGTTCTACCAGATCGAAGAACCGGGCGAATCCCGGCAGGACGACTCCGCGCCAGAGCCGCAATGACCACGGAGTGGGTGTCTCAGGAACCCGATGTCCAGGCGACGGTGACCGCCTTGGAAGCGCACAAGGCATCGGAGATCGTGGTGCTCGACCTGCGCAAACTCGGCGGAGCAACGGATTTCTTCGTCCTGGCCTCCGGGACGTCCGACACTCACGTCCGAGCACTGGGCGACCGGGTGCTCGATGCGATGGCCGCCGACGGACGCAAGCCACATCACACCGAGGGACTTGCCGAAGGCCGTTGGGTCCTCATCGACTACGTGGATTTCGTGGTTCACGTTTTTCACCCCACGCTGCGGGAGTTCTACCAACTGGAGCGGCTGTGGGGCGAGGCCCCCTCGGCACTGATCGAATCGGGGTGATCGCCCACTTCCGTCCGCTTGCTACCCCCGTCATGGCGCTCTACGTTATTCTTCCGTGGTGACCTACACGCGCAGAGCGAGCTCGCTGCTCGCCCTCATTCCCTACCTCGCCGCCTGTGGATCGGGCGAGGCGGCCAATCCCATACGCGTCGCCTTCGCCGAGGAGACGTCCTCACCGATCACCAGCAGTTCGGTCGTGTTCCGCTTCCCCACCGATCCCGGTCCTGGAGTCCGCCTGTACACGTTCCCGAGAATGGAGGAACTGGACTGGCGGTTTGACACGCCGGGCCTCGCCACCCGGCAAGTCGTGGGATTCGCCGCGGCTGAGCGGCAGATCTACGTGCAAACACGGGATTCGGGACTCGTGGCACTCGATCTCGAAGGCGGGCTCGACAACAGCGTGGACAGCGCCGTCGTGGCCGCGGCGATCGGACCCACGGGAACCCTCCACCTGGTGGGAGTGGCGGGAGCACTGGGAACGGTCGTCGACCGCCACGCCCAGCGTTGGGAAAACAGTCTCCCAGAGGAGCCGCAGCGGGTCTGGGGCACCACCCGGGGGCGCCTGCTGGCCCTCATGGACACCGATCGGGGCCGGCGTCTCGATCTGCTCTCCCGAGCCGGCCCGGTCACCAGCATCGATGTTCCCGCGGGGCCCCTGGCGGTGACGCGTTGGGGCGATTTGATGGTCGTGGCGACAGACTCAGGGTTGGTCGCCCTCAGAACGGAGCCCACCGGCAGCCGCAATATCGGATTCCGCCCCGTCACCAGCGATGTCACGGCGCTGACGTTCTCGGCGGCGGGGCACCACCTGTTCGTCGCCACGGCCAACCGTGAGCTCCTGGTGATCAACCGATTCCTCTTCGACGGAGACGGCGAGGCCGGTATCCTTCGGCGGTACCCCACGACGCATCGCGTCCAGTTCATGCGGACCGGGCCCCAGGGCCGGTTCCTCCTGCTGAAACCGGAGGGGATCGACTCTCTCTGGATTGCCGATGCGGTCGAGCTGACCACGGTCGTGACCGTTGCCGGATCCTGGGAGGAGGATCTCCCTGACATCGCCGCCGACGGCACCGTCCTCGTACGACAGGGAGACGACGTGGTCGCGATCGATCCGGCCACCGGCACGCAGGTCGGGCGTGTCGAAGACGCGGCCGGGGACCGGTGGCTCGCCATTTCCTGGGACCCCCGGCGGCCCACGCTGCAGCTGGCTCAGGAAACCGAGACCGACCCGGCGGAGGAGCCGACGGAGGGAGAAGACCCCTATGAGTACTACGCCCAGCTGAGCAGCACGTCCAACGAGGCCTGGGCCCTGGCCCGCCGGGACGAGCTGCGCGGGGCCCAGCTCCCTGCACAGGTCATCTACCCCGACGAGTACTACGACCGCTACCGAGTCGTCCTGGGACCCTACCCCACGCGGGAGGATGCGCACAACATCGGGCGACGTCTCGGGCAGCCGTATTTCGTTCTCATGCGGCAGCAGGATACGACGGCCACGAACCGATGACCGGCGGCGAGTTCGAACGCGCTGCCCTCGCCAACCACACCGTGGTTGCCCTCATCCCCGCGACGGAAGACTACCGATGGGCCGCCTCCCAGGCGTGGGCGGTGGCTCGAGCGGCGGCTCAGGAAAAACCCCGGGTGGCACTCGTCGACCTTTCCGTCAACATGCCGGTCCTGGATGAGGGCGCGGCGCGATGGTCGGAGGAAGGCATCGTAGACGCCCTCCTGTACGACACCTCACTGACGCGGCTTGCCCAACCGCAAGAAGAACCTGGGTTGCACTACATCGGGGTCGGGACCCCAACGGACAATCCGCAGGAGGTGTGGGGGCACCCCCGGTGGAGCCGGCTGGCCGCCGGATTCGAGAGTCAGGGCGCCCTGCTGCTGCTCTTTCTTCCACCGGCGGCCATTCCCCACGCAGCCCTCCGCCCGGACGGGATCATCGTCCTCGACCGGGGAGAGTGGAATCCAGCGGCGAGCCAATACCTCGGTGTGTCGACCTGGTTGGACGAGGGCATCCCCCTGATTGCCGTGGTGTCCCAGCCAAGAGACACCACCGGGGCCGCTGCCGGAGGGGTCGCCCCGACAACACCGGGTGCGGGCGGGGAACCCAAGCGCTGGGATCGGCGCGCCCGGCTGTTGGCCGGTGCCCTCGCCATCGTCATCCTAGTCGTCGTGGCCTGGGCCGTCTGGCGGCTCACCCAGACCCCCGCCGAGGTCGCCAGCGAGGCGGCCCCACTCCCTGTGGCCGATTCCGCACCCACGATGGAGGCCGAGGAGCCACCAGTGGAGCCGGGGTCCCTCGATACGCTCTACTACTCCGTCCAGGTTGCCGCTTTCAACACGCTGGACCGCGCTCTAGAATATGCTACGTCGCTCGAGGACCGACGCCTCGTTGCGGCCGTCACACCCGTCAGGCTCAGAGGCGGTACGTGGTACCGAGTGATCCTGGGTGCAATGCAGACGGCGGCTGCGGCCGAGGAGGCCCTCGCCGTACTTTGGCGGGACGGCTTGGTTGCGAGTGGAGAGGGCGCTATCTTGCGCACCCCGCAGGCGTTCGACCTGGGGATCCGTGAAAGTGCCGACGCGGCATGGGATGAGACGCAAAGGCTCCGGGAACGCGGCATTCCCGCGTACAGCATAGGGGCGTCACAGGGTAGGGCACGGATTTTCGTAGGCGCCTTTGAAACTCCCGATCAGACCGCGGTGGTCGAGTCTCTGTTGACGGCCGCCGGATTGACCGCGACGCTCATGACACGTACTGGAAACGCGCCATGAAATTGACCCGGCTCGTGCTGTCGGGCTTCAAATCTTTTGCCGACAAAGTCGAACTGACGTTCGAGGACGGTATTACGTCCATCGTCGGCCCCAACGGGTGTGGCAAGTCCAACATATCCGACGCCGTGCGCTGGGTCCTGGGCGAGCAACGGGCAAGCATCCTTCGCGGTGCCCGCATGGAAGACATCATCTTCCAGGGCACCGCAAAGCGCAAGCCAATCAACATCTCAGAGATCTCCCTACACTTCGACAACAGCGACGAGACACTCCCGATCTCGTATCGGGAAGTCGTCGTCACCCGCCGCCTCACCCGAACAGGACTGAGTGAATACCTCCTGAACCAGCAGCCCGTGCGCTTGCGGGACGTCCAGGATCTCCTGCGCGGCACCGGGTTGGGCGGCGAGGGCGGCGTGGTGATTGAAGCACAGAAGATCGACCGGCTGCTGTCGGATCGCACCGACGAACGGCGGGCGCTGTTCGAGGAGGCGGCCGGCATCGGCCTCTATCGGGATCGCAAGACGACGACGGAACGACGCCTCGACAAGACCTTGGAGGACCTGAGGCGGCTGGACGATCTGATCGCGGAGATTCAAACCCAGGTTCGCAGCCTAGCGCGGCAACGGGGCAAGGCCGAGCGACACAAGAAGTTGACCGAAGAGCGGTTCGGTATCGTGATGACGCTGGCCCGCCGCCAGCTCGCGCAATTCGACGAGCAGGTCTCTGGGCTGCGGCGGCAGGAGCAGGAGATCGGCGACGCCCTCCCCCGCCACCGCGAGCTGCTCAACCAACAGGAACGCCAGCGAGAAGAGAGAGTGCAGGCTCGGGCGACCGCCGAAGCGCAGCGCACCGAAATCGAACGGCGACTGGCAGAACGGCGCCTCGATGTCGGGAAGCTGGAGGGCGATCTCCAACTGGCGAGCGAGCGTCTGAAGAACGCGATGGAGCGAAAGACCCGGGCCCGGGAAGAACGCACCCAGGCCGAGAGCCGCACGGCACAGGCCACCAGGGAGAAGGAGGCTGCAGCGGCCGAGCGCAAGGCGGCGACAGACGCCCGCCAGTCGGTACAAACCGAGCTCGACCTTCGCGCATCGGATGAGAAGGCGACCCGCGACCGACTGTTGGGACAACGCGATCGTGTCCGGAAGCTCGAAGACGCCCTCCAGGAACAAGCGGAAGCGACGAGCGCCCTCGCTGTCGAGCGGGACGCCCTCGAACGCGAACTCGAGGATCTTCGGTCTCAAGAGGACGAAGCCACCGCCCGCCGCCGGGACGCCGAAACGCACCGCGAAAAGACGCGAGCCCACCTCGCCGAGGCGGCACAGCAACTGTCGCTCCGGCAACAGGCCGACGACGAAGCGACCACCGAGCTGGAGCGGGCTCGTCATGCGCTCACCGCCGCCAAGGAACACGAAGCAGCCCTCCTGGTCGAACGCCGGGCCGCAGAAGAGCGGCGCGCGCAATTCAGTGCGCGGCGGGATGCTCTGGAGGCTCTGGAGAGGGACCGTGCCGGCCTGGCCCCGGGGGCCCGAACGCTGCTCGAGAACCAAGACAAATTCGGAGACGACTCCATTCTGGGTCCCTTGAGCGATTTCGTCCGCGCGTCCGGTGAGGGCGCCGAAGTCGTCGAGCGGATGCTGGCGGAGTGGCTGCACGCCGTCGTCGTCAAGGACGAAGCCACGGTGACGGCCGTGCGACGCTGGCACGCGGAGCAACAGCCCGGACCCTTGGTGTTGCTCCCGGTTGCGCCGGGCCCGAACACCGACGGCGAGGCACCGCACGACCTCCAGATCGAAATCGCGGACCCCGCGCGCCCCTGGGCGTTGGCGCTTCTGGCCGGGAACGTGCAGTTGGACGACGGTGGCACGGCCATACGACGCTCCAACGGTGCCGTGTTCCTTCCCGCCGCCGAGGACCGGAGTGGTCCGCTACAGCGCCGCGCAGAGCTGGAGCGGCTGAGCAAGCAATCCGCCGAAGCCGAGGAGGAAGGCCAGCGGTTGACCCGGGACGCCCAGGCGGCCGCGCGCGCGCTGTCGGAGGCGGAGCGGCAGCTCGAGGCCGCGGTGCAATCGGCCGAAGAAACCCGACACGCTTTTCAGGAAGCCAAGACCGTCCATGCCGACTGCGAGCGCGAGGCCCTGCGGGCCGAGCGCGAGGGAAGCGAAGCGAACGAAGCCTGCAGCCGCGTCGTCGAGAGACTTGCCGAGCGCACCAAACGGTCGGAAACGGTGCAGCGCGAGCTCCAGTCGTTGAAGAGCGGGCGGGCGCGCGCCGAAGCCGACCTCGAGGCCCAACGCTCGTTGCTGAACGGCCTGGAAACCGAGCAGGAGGCCGCGCGAGAAAACCGGGTGCACTGGCAGGTCGAAGAAGCCCAGGTGTCGGTGAGAGAGGAAGCCGCGCGAGAGCGTGAGCAACGGGCGGAGCAGGCCCTCCAGGAGGGCACCGCGGAAATGGACACCCTCGAGCGCGAAATCACCGAAATCGACGAGTCCACCGGAGGCGCGGAAGCACAACGGGCGACTTGGACCGACCAGCTCGCCGAGCGGCGCACAGAGGTCGCCGAGCTCGAGACCGCCGCCGCCGCCGCCGAGCGATCGGTGCGAACCTCCGACGAGGCCCTCGCGATCAGCGATCGTGACCTGGAAGAGGCACGCGCCAAGGTACAGGATCTTTCCGAGAGGTCCCACCACGTCGAGCTCGAGCAGGCGGAAATCGTGGGACGACGCAACGCCATCATAGAACGCGTCGAAGCGGAATGGCGCAGACCACTGGCGGAGCTGCTCGAAACGGCACCCGAGGTGGAGGGCGACGACGAGAATCTGCAGCAAGAAGCGGAGTTGCTGGCGGACCGCATTCAAGCCGCCGGTCCGGTCAATCCCCTTGCCGCCCAGGAGCACAACGAAGAAAAGACGCGACTCGAATTCCTCGAGACCCAACGAGACGACCTGGTCGCCGCCCGCACCTCACTGCTCCAGGCACTGCGGGAGATCGACGCCACGGCCCGGGCGCTGTTCACCGCAACCTTCTCGGCCGTGCGCGAAAACTTCAAGCGAGTGTTCCTCACACTCTTCGAGGTTGGGGAGTGCGACGTCCGCCTCGTTGACGAGAACGATCCGCTCAACAGCGAGATCGAAATCCGTGCCGCACCGCGCGGGAAACGCACGCAGCGCATCCACCTCCTGTCGTCCGGCGAACGGGCACTGGTGGCCATCTCATTGCTGTTCGCCATCTATCTCACCAAGCCGAGCCCCTTCTGTCTGCTTGACGAGGTCGATGCACCGCTCGACGACTCCAACGTGCAGCGCTTCTTGCGACTGCTGGACGAATTCAAATCGGATACGCAGTTCATCGTCATCACACACAACCCGCGGACGATGCAAACCGCCGACGCGGTCTACGGTGTGACGATGCAGGAGCCCGGAGTATCCTCGATCGTCGGAGTCCGGCTGGGCGGGCACGCCGCAATCGCCTGACCGTGAGGGCCGCAGCCTTCGGGCTACTCCTGGGAGCCATCCTGGCCCACGACGCCGTCGCCCAACGCGCCACCCTCTCGCCCAAGCTCCAGCCGGTCCTCGATCGCGATACGACCGTCGCGGTGTGGGTGTTTCTCTCTCCCGGACAATCGCTCGAGGAAGTGAGCCAGCTCGTGGTCGATGCACGGGGTAGCGTGCGTCGTCGGAGCCGCTGGCTGCAGGCGGTGTCGGCCAACGTTCCCGCGACGAGCTTGTCCGAGTTGCTCAACAGTTCGGTGGTCCGCCACATCCAACCGGTGGTACGCTTCCGGCATCGCCCGGCCCCGCCCTCCAGCGGCGCGGTGACCGTTCCGGCACCGAGCCAACAACCGGACACCCTGTACGGGTCGTCGGCCATGCCGTTTCGGGTGCTGAACATGTTTCCCCTGGTGGAGATGGGCATTCGGGGAAGCGGGCTGCGCATTGCGTCCCTCGATACCGGTTTCGAGACGGAGCTCGCAGCGTTCCAGAATACCGCCGTCGTCGCCCAGTACGATTTCGTGTTCAACGACTCGATCGTGCGGAACGAAGGAATCGACAACCCGCTTGCCTCGCGCCATGGAACGGGAACTTGGTCGCTCCTCGGTGCCAATATCCCCGGCACCATGGTGGGAATCGCCCCGGATGCCGAGTACCTCCTCGCGAAGACCGAAGACATCCGTTCGGAAACCCGCCTCGAAGAAGACAACTTCGTGGCGGCATTGGAGTGGGCCGACTCTCTCGGCGCCGACGTCGTGACCACCAGCTTGGGTTACTTCGGTTTCGACGACGGGTCCGGGTATACCGCGGCCCAACTCAACGGGGACATCGCCGTGACGACCATCGCCGCGGACATGGCAGTCGAGCGGGGAATGGCGGTGGTGACGTCGGCGGGTAACGGCGGGCCGGCCAGCAACACGCTCTCGACCCCTGCCGACGGAGATTCCGTCGTGGCCGCCGGGGCCATCGACTCCCTCGGAGCCCTTGCGTCGTTCAGCTCCAGGGGGCCCACGGCGGACGGACGGAACAAGCCGGAGCTCACGGCACCGGGGGTGGACGTCTTCGTAGCCGATCCCACCCAGGGTACCGGCTTCGCAAGACTGAACGGCACGTCGTTCGCCGCCCCCATAGTGGCGGGCGCCGTCGCGCTGATGCGCCAGGTACATCCCACACGGACACCGATCGAGATCCGAGACGCGCTGACGGCCGCCGGATCCAACGCCAACAGCCCGAACTCCGACGTAGGCTGGGGCACGCCGGACGTGGCCCAGGCGGCGACCTTCCCCGAGGGTCTCCGTCTCACCGCACCCGCGGACTCGGTGCTCGGTAGTGTCACGCCGACCTTTGGGTGGACGACGGGAAGCGTTGCCGCGTTTGCGTCCCCCGTCACCTATCGGCTCCGCCTCGCACGAGACGTCCAACTCACGAACGTGTTTCTCGATACCACGACGTCGGCCACGCAGGTCACACTCCCTCAGCCGCAACGGCCCGGGGACACGATCATGGTCGTGTTGGACGCGGTGGCGGCCAACGCCCAAACCGTAGCGCTCCAGCGGCTGTTCGTCGTCCCCTCGTGGGTCGAGCTGCTGACGTTCAACAGCGTGGACGACGCGACCACCACGGAGCGCCGGCCCACGTTTCGCTGGCGATCGCTAAATGCCGCTACGCCGCCGGGACCGTTTCGGTATCTCGTCGAGATCTTCCGATCGACTGACGGAGTCGTCGAAGTGGCGGACAGCAACCTAGCGACGACGAGCTTCACGCCGCCGAGCGACTTGAGTGCCAACACGGCGTATCGCTGGCGCGTGGCGGCGGCACTCGGATCCGACACGGCAGTGACCGAGAGCGACGTCAACTTTTTCGTGCTGGACGAAGACGTGCCGCGCACGACGCTGTTGCTGCAGAACTTCCCCAACCCCTTCCCCAATCCCTCGGTGGGAACCAACACCACGTGTATCTGGTTCGACCTGGCCACTTCGGGTACCGTTCGTTTGGAGATTCTCGATCTCCGCGGTCACATCGTCCGCACGGTCGTGCCCTTCCCCGGCACCGACGGCACACTTGATGCCGGGCGGTACGGACGCCCCGCGACGCCACAGCCGGGCAGCTGCGATCCGAACTTCACCTGGGACGGCACGGCCAACGATGGGACGCAAGCACCCCGAGGAGTGTACATCGCCATGTTGGTCACACCCGACGGCAGCTTCACGAAGCGCATCGTCTACCGAGGTGGAAACGAGGAATGATGGAGCTCACCGTGTTGGGGACGGGGACGGTGGCGCCGTCGGCGACGCGCACTGCGTCTTCCTATTGGGTGTCGGCGGGCTCGACTCGCCTGTTGCTCGACTGCGGCGCCGGCACGATGCACAGGCTGGCGGCGTTCGACGTACCGTGGCCGGCGGTCACGCACGTCGCCCTCACTCATTTTCACGTCGATCACTGGGGTGAGTTCCCCATGTTGCTCTTCGCCCTGCGGTGGGGAACCGAACCGTCCCGGCAGAAAACCCTCCGGGTCGTCGGACCGGAGGGGCTGCAGGAGCGCCTGCATCACCTGGCCCGGGCGCTGGGAGAGTGGGTTTTGGACCCCGGTTACCCGGTGGAACTCCACGAGCTGCGGCCCGGAGATTCCTATGTGTTGAGCGAAGAGGTGACCCTGGACACGTGCAAGACGCCCCACACCCCGGAGAGCTTGGCGTACTCCGTGAGGGACAAGTCCGGCCGTCTGGTGTACACTGGAGATACGGGGCCGAGTGACGCCCTTGCCGATTGGGCCCTGGACTGCGATGTGTTGCTGTCCGAGTGTTCACTGCCCGACACGCGGGCCATCGAGGCGCATCTGACGCCTGCCCAGGCAGGAGCGCTGGCTCGGAGGGCGAGGACACGGCGGTTGGTCCTCACCCATTTCTATCCCCCCGTGGAGGAGGTGGATCCGGCTGCCGTCGCGGCCGGTGTGTTCGGTGGCACGGTCATTGCCGCACAGGATGGTGACCGTTTTACGATTGGAGACTAGGTAGGTGTAGACGATGCTCGTAGTGATGCGCCACGACGCGACGGACAAGCAGATCCAACACGTCGTGCAGGCGATAGCGGAGCTGGGCTGCGAGGCCCGGACGATACAAGGGCAACAGGGAACGACCGTCAGCGTTGTCGGAAGCGACGAGCGCATCGATGCGGCCCGGTTGGCCTCGCTGGACGGTGTCCGCGACATCATCCAAGTGGGCCAACCGTATCAGCAAGCGTCGCGCGCGTGGCATTCTGCGGACACCGTGGTCACGCTTCCCAACGATCTTCAAATCGGCTCTGACGCGATAGTCATCGCCGCTGGGCCGTGCTCCGTGGAGAGCGAGCAACAGATTCTCGAAGTCGCCCACGCGGTTCGGGAGGCCGGCGCCACGCTACTGCGCGGCGGGGCGTTCAAGCCCCGTACATCGCCCTATTCGTTCCAGGGATTGGGACGTCGTGCCCTCGAGTACCTCGCCAAGGCGCGGGAGGCTACGGGGCTCGCGGTCGTGACCGAGGCCATCGATCCGGAGACCGTCGACGCCGTCGCAGACCATGCGGACATCGTCCAGATCGGCGCCCGCAACATGCAGAATTTCTCACTCCTCAAGTGCGTGGGCCGCATCAGGAAACCAGTGCTCCTGAAGCGAGGCATCGCGGCAACCATCACCGAGCTCCTGTCATCGGCGGAGTACGTCCTCACCGCGGGCAACGCCAACGTCATCCTGTGCGAACGCGGGATTCGGGGGTTCGACCCGGGGACGCGCAACACGCTCGACCTGAGCGCCGTCCCCCGGATTCAACAGACGTCACATCTTCCCGTCATAGTGGATCCGAGTCACGGGACGGGCCATCGGAGCTTCGTCATGCCGATGGCGCTGGCGGCGATCGCCGCCGGTGCGGACGGCGTGATGGTCGAAGTCCATCCCGATCCCGAGGACGCAATGTCCGACGGAGCGCAGAGCCTCTTTCCTGAGCAGTTCGGTGAGATGGTACGACGTGCGCGGCAAGTGGCTGCGGCGGTCAATCGCCGCATCGCCAACCCGTCTCCGGCCGGAGCGTCGTTGTGAGACGGCTCTTCGTGTTGGCGACCGCGGTGTGTGTCTCGCCGGCGGCAGCGCAAGACGCGGCGGAGGTTCTCGCCACCGCCGAGGCGACCTATCACCAGATCGGCACGCTGCACGCGGAGTTCACGCAAACCCTGGTCAACCCGATGATGGGTGACGACACGACGACCGGGACCCTGTACCTCTCTCCACCGGACCGGTTCTCCATGCGCTTCGCCGATCCCGAAGGTGACCGGATCGTGGCCGACGGCACTTGGCTCTGGCTCCACACGCCCAGCACGACGCCCAACCAGGTGATCCGGCAGCCCATCCCCGAAGCGGGACCCGCCACGCCGAATCTGTTCGGACAGTTCGTCGACCGGCCGCTGGACCGCTACACGGCGACTTATGTGGGACTGGACTCGGTAGGCGGGTATCGCGTGGAGAATGTCCGGCTGATTCCCCGCGTCGATGGCATCCCGTTCCGCAGTGTGGTGATCTCGTTGTCGGCCGACGGGATGTTGCGGAAGGTGAACATAGTGGAGGAATCGGGTCAGCGACGCACGCTGGTGTTCGATTCCATCATCGTGAATGCGCCGATCCCGCCAGAGGAGTTGATCTTCCGCGTACCCAGAGGCACGAGGATCGTCACACCGTAGCGAAAGATGGAAGGACGGAAGCGTTTACGTCCTACATCGCCTCCACCAGCTCGAACAGCGCCTCCTGGCTCCCCGCCCGTTCCAGCAGATCGATCGCCGCCCCGATCACCGCATCCTGAGCGATTTCGAAGCGCATCTCCACGTCGCGCCCGAAGGTGTAGCGCAGCGTTCGCCGCTTCAGCTCGCTGTCGATGAGGTCGGTGGCGCCGTTCCACACGTTCCCAGGCATCGGCACCCCCCGGGCGCGCAGGCGACGAAGAACCTCGCTGCGCATCGCGGCGGTCACGGCAAAGGACTCGGCATCGGTAACGAGGTCCGTTCCCTTCAACTCCAGGGCGTAACTCGACACCACGTCCACAAAGGTTTGGACTTGCGATCTCAACTGCCGCTGAAAGCGACGCTCCTCCACCGTGGTGGTGTCGGCGCGCACCACCAGATCGGGATGAATGCCGCCGCCGCCCCTGAGCGCCCGCCCCGCTTCGGTGCGGAATTCGGGACTCACCACCACGGTGTCGTCGGCGAGATCGGCCAGTTCCAGGGGGAGCGTGGGATCGCGGTCTCGATGAATCGACCGACCGCTGGGCGTATACCAGCGACTCGTCGTGAGCCGGAGCGCCTCGGTCCGGCTGATCTGGAAAACGGTCTGTACGACCCCCTTGCCGAAACTCGGTGTCCCGAGCACCAACGCCCGGTCGTGATCCTGCAGGGCTCCGGCAATGATCTCCGCAGCGCTCGCCGAGAACTCGTTGACGAGGACGACGAGGGGCGTGTCGCTCCACTGCTGTGGGAGATTTGCGTCATACGTCCGCGACGTGACCCCGACTCTCCCTCGAGTTGACAGCACGAGGTCGCCGGGGTCCAGGAACAGATCCGAAACGGCGACACCCTGATCCAGCAGTCCCCCTGGGTTGTTGCGCACGTCCAGGATGAGACGCCGGGCGCCCGAATCCCGCAGTTGGGAGATCGCCTCGGTCACCTCGTCCGCCGCCTCAGCGCCGACGGACTCGAGGCGGACGTACCCGATGCCCTGGGCGACGACGACGGCGTTGCGCACCGACGTTACGTGGATCTCCCCCCGCTCGACGTCGAATCGCAGCGGTTCGGGCAGTCCAGGCCGCACCACCGCGAGGGCCACAGTCGTTCCGGGATCTCCCCGGAGCGCCGCCGAGGCCTTCTCCGCCGACCAGCCATACGTCCCGACACCCTCCACTTGCACGATCCGATCGCCGGCCTCGATCCCCGATTCGTCCGCCGGGGCGCCGGCGAGTGGCGTGACGACCGTGAGCCAGCCGTCGGTGACCTCGATCCGCACACCGATCCCGCTGTAGTCTCCCCTGGTGGTCAACAACAGGTCCTCCAGCTCGTCCTCCCGGAGGAATCCGGTGTATGGGTCGTCGAGACTCTCCAACATGCCGTCGATGGCCAGGTCGTAGAGCTGAGCTTGGTCGAGGGAATCGACGTAGAGCTCTGCGACCCGTGTCACGATCCCGGAGAGGATCTGCGCTTTGCCGTAAAGCTCCGAGCTAACCCGCCCGCGGCGTTGGAGTAGCAAGGCTCCCGACACGAAGGCTCCAACGGCCACGGTAATGAGGAGGATGTTGCTCAGTCGGTGCACGGCACGCCTCTTCGGGGGAAAGCTCCCATTCTCAACCCTCTCCCCCGCCAGAAGTTTCCCTCATGTGGGACTCCACCGCGTCCCAGGCGGCCAGCTCCACTGCATCTGCTGTTTCCGCGGCATCCAGATGGACGATTCCGGGTCCCGAGGCCTCGCGGAATGCCGCTGCGATGCACTCATGCCACGCCGTGCCCTCCCGCTCGATCCGGTCGGGCTCCTTGCCGGCCTGCACTTGCCGCTCCAACCCCACATCCGCGGGGAGATCCAGGACGAGGGTCAGTCCGGGGCGGAGACCGTCGGTGGCCAGCTCGTTGGCGCTCATCACGGGGCCCCTGGGCAGACCCCGGCCGGCGATCTGATACGCCACGGTGGAGAGATCGTAGCGATCGCTCAGCACCACCCGCCCCCGCTCGAGGGCGGGCCGAATCACCTTGGCGACCTGGTCGGCGCGAGCCGCGAGAATAAGGAATAGTTCGGCCAGGGGACTCGCCTGCATCACCGGATCCAAGGCGGCCCGGCGGGCGGCCTCGGCCAGCGGCGTGCCGCCGGGTTGGCGCACCTCCAGCACCTCGTGACCCCGATCTCGGAGGCGGGCAGCGAGGCGGCTCACCAGGGTGGTTTTCCCCGCCCCGTCTGGGCCGTCCACCACAATGAAGGCCCCGCTCATCGGCGCCCCCGCAGGGCGGTCGCCAGCAAGTACCTTGGCCGTCCAAAGATGTCCGCCTCGACCCGGGCCTCCCAGCCGCATCGCCGCGCCACATCGAGGGCGATGTCGGCCCGCCCAGCGTCGATCTCGAGGGCCAGGAGGCCGCCGATCGCCAGGTGTTCCCGGGCACCGGCGAGGAGCGCCCGCGTGTGTTTCATCCCGTTCTCCTCGCTCACCAACGCCTCCCGGGGCTCGTACAGCCGGACGCTCGAGTCCAGTCCGTCGAACTCCTCCGGGGTCACATACGGCGGATTGGCCACGATCACGTCGAGCCGCGCTCCATCAAGCGGCTCGAAGAACTCCCCGAGGAGCAGGTCCACCGGCGTATCCGGCCGGACGCGATCGAGGTTGCCTCGTGCGACGCGGAGGGCCTCCTCGGAGACATCCGTGGCGTAGACGCGGGCAAAAGATCCCTCCACGGCAAGGCTCAGGGCGATGCACCCGCTCCCGGTCCCGATATCCGCCGCAGCCCCATGGCGTCCCTCGGTGTCCGCCCAGTCCAGCACCAATCGGACGAGGCCTTCGGTCTCCGGCCGAGGAATCAGCACCTGAGGTCCCACCCGCAGGTCCAGCCTCCGGAACCCTGCGACACCGGTGGCGTACGCCAGTGGCTCCCCGGCGGCATGCCGCTCAATGGCTCCGCGAAAGGCCTCCCACTCCCGGGGCGGCACCGGTCGGCCGATTCCGGTCACCACCACGGACGGGTCGGACCCGGTCACCCGAACCAAGATATCCACCGCTTCGCGGCGCGGGTCTCCCGATCCGCCGGCCCGAAGCCGTCCTGCCGCCCACTCCAGCGCCTCGTCGAGGGTGGATGGCACCGGGTCAGTCCGTGTTGCGCTCTTCAAGTCGGGCAGCACGCAATGCGTCGATCACCTCATCCAGGTCCCCCGCCAGGACGGCCTCGAGGCGGTGAGTGGTGAAGTGGATCCGGTGATCGGTGACGCGGTTCTGGGGAAAGTTGTAGGTCCTGATTTTGGCGGATCGATCTCCCGTCCCCACCATCGACCGCCGCTCACGTGATCGCTCCGCCTCCTGCTCGGCCACGGTCCGGTCGAGGAGCCGGGCCCGGAGGACCTCCATGGCCTTGATTTTGTTCTGCAGCTGCGACTTCTGGTCCTGGCACTGGACCACGAGCCCCGTCGGCATATGGGTGATCCGGACGGCACTGTCGGTGGTGTTGACGCTCTGGCCTCCTGGCCCCGACGATCGAAAGACGTCGATCTTGAGATCCCCCTCGTCAATGTTCACGTCCACCTCTTTCGCCTCCGGGAGAATGGCGACGGTGGCCGCCGAGGTGTGGATCCGCCCTTGTGCCTCGGTTGCTGGGACCCGCTGGACCCGGTGGACTCCCGACTCGTACCGCAGCCGGCCGTAGGCGGACCCACCCTTTACCTTGAACACCGCGTCCTTCACCCCGCCGACGTTCCCCTCGGAGAGGGAGACGGTCTCGATCGACCACCCTCTCCCCTCGGCATACCGCTGGTACATGCGGAGGAGATCGGCTGCGAAGAGCGCCGCCTCGTCACCGCCCGTTCCCGCCCGGACCTCCACGATGGTGTCCCGGTCGTCCAGGGGATCCGGGGGAACCAGCAGCGTCTGGAGCTCTCCCTCGAGCCCGGCGATCTCCGGAGTGAGCCGCTCCACGTCGGCCACGGCGAGCTCCACCAGCTCCGGGTCCGGGTCCCGAGCCATCTCCCGAGCCTGATCCAGCTCCTCGGTGAGCTTCTCGATACGGCTGGCTGTACGCCGGATTTCCTCCAGGCGCGCGTGCTCCTGCCCCAGTGCTTTGAGTTTCCTGGGATCTGCAGCTACCGCCGGATCGGCGAGCTGCTCTTCGATTTCGGCCGCGCGGGTGAGCGCGGCCTCAAGCCGCGCCTGCAGGGCTACCCCTCTTTCTTAGCGGCCTGCGACGAGTACCGCTGCCGGAACCGCTCAACGCGCCCGGCGGTATCGACGAGACGCTGCTTCCCGGTATAGAACGGATGGCAGCGCCCACAGATCTCGACGTGAATCGAGGGTAGCGTCGATCGCGTCTGGAAGGTGTTGCCACATGCGCACACCGCCGTGACCACATGATAATCTGGGTGAATCTTTGTCCGCACCGTTCCCTCCAAAAGCTGACCAACGTCTGGATTCGAGCACAGAAATGTAATGGGGACACCAACTTGAGAGCAACGGGCGAGACCAGTGATTTTGTTTGACACGGCCTCGAGGGCTCGCTAATCTTGACGGGCGTCTCCCCTAGAGAGCATCGACATGTCGGTGGCTAGCGCCCTCCAAGCGGTTCCGTTATTCGAACACCTCGCTGACGACGAACTGGAACGAATGGCCCAGTTGGCCCGTCAGCGAAAGTACCCCAAGGGTAGTGTGATCCTGTTCGAGGACGATCCCGGGGATGCTCTCTTCGTGGTGATCGTGGGCCAGGTGAAGGTGGTGCTGATCGGGGAGGACGGGCGCGAAGTCATCCTGGCCACGCTGGCGGACGGCGATTTCTTCGGGGAGATGTCGCTGATCGATGACCAGCCCCGTTCCGCCCACGTCATCGCAATGGAGAACTCGAATCTCCTGGTGTTGCGGCGCGACGACTTCCAGCGGTGCCTCGAGGAGACCCCGCGAATCGCCGTGGGGCTGCTCCGGGCCATGACCAAGCGCCTGCGCCTGGCGGACAGCAAGATCGGTGGTCTCGTCCTCCTCGACGTCACCGGTCGGGTGGCGCGGCTGCTGCTGGAGATGGCCGACGAGAACGACGGCGTGTTGATCACCAAGAAGGTGACGCATCATCAGATTGCCCAGATGATCGGATCGAGTCGGGAAACCGTTTCGCGCACGATGCGGACCCTCACCGAGGAGAATCTCATCGCCGTGACCGGAAAGACCATCACCGTGACGGACCGCGAGGCGATGGAGCAAGCCGCCGGATTGGGGTGAGGTATCTCACGGAGCTCAGGTGACCCTATGCATAGCTTGGCGCGACCCGCAACTGCCAGATTGGTTCCCGTGAAAGGGATGACGGCATGTTCCGAGTGACCTTTTGGGGTACCCGGGGGTCGATACCGAGCCCCGGCGCCCGAACAGCACGGTATGGCGGCAACACGCCGGCGCTCGAGGTTCGGCACGACGCCTCGAACGGAGGTGAGGTCCTCATTCTCGATGCGGGGACGGGAATCCGGGCCCTGGGTCGACACCTGGCAGCCAACGGCAAACCCGTCAACGTGGATCTCTTGGTGAGTCACACCCATTGGGATCACATCCAGGGCTTGCCGTTCTTCATACCGTTGTTCGAACCGGGAAACGCGGTGCGGATCTGGGGGGCGCGGCAGGCCGGCGTCGACCTGGAGGAGATCCTCCGGAATCAGATGAGTCCGGTGGTGTTCCCGGTACCCCTCGATGGCCTGGCGGCCGAGCTGGTCGTAAACCACATCGAGCCCGGCGAGTTCGAGTTGGCCGGCTTCAGGATTCAGGCCATGCGGGTGCGCCATCCGGGCATGACGCTGGCGTATCGCATCACACCGAGCAGCGGCGGAGCGAGCTTCGCGTACGTTCCGGACAACGAGCTCGGTTCAGGCGGAGATTATGATGTTCCTCCGTCGTGGCGCGGCGATTTCGTGCAGTTCATCGCCGACGCCGACGTGCTGGTTCACGATGCGATGTACACGGCCGACGAGTTGGATCGCCACCGCGGATGGGGGCACTCGTCCAATCTCGAGGCCGTTGAGCTCGCCTTGAAAGCGCAGGTGAGACAGTTGGTGGTGTTCCACCATCGTCCGGAGCATGACGACGATCAGGTGGACGCCATGCTGGAAGAAACACACAAGGCCGTCCAAACGGGTGGGGGAGGGGTCGACATCATTGCGGCCCGAGAAGGATTGGAACTTACCCTTTAGCTGTCAGGAGAGTCCTATGCGCTGGCGGACAACATTAGCACTCGCGCTCGCGGTTGGGTTCATGGCGCCTCCCGTCGCGCATGCCCAAGACAACCGCCCCGGAATCGGGGTCTGGATCTTCAACAACGGCGGCTCGTATGGCCAAGACGCCGAAGACTTCGAGGCATTGCGGGTCGGGTTACAGCAGATTCTGATGACCGAGCTGGCTCGGAACTCGGCCCTCCGAGTGGTTGAGCGGTCGCAACTGAACGCCCTCATCGCGGAGCAGGATTTGGGAGAGCGGGTAGATCCCAGTTCAGCCGCCCAAGTTGGTCAGGTCATCGGTGCCAAGTACATGGTCCTCGGTGGATTCGTCGACTTCTACGGTGACTTTCGACTCGACGCTCGAATCGTAGACAGCGAGACCAGCGAGCTCGTGAAGGCGATCGGGCTCAGGGAGAAGCGAGAGGACCTGTACCAACTGATCGTCGACCTGGCCACGCAGCTCACCGAGGACGTCAGTCTCCCGGCCCTCAGCAACGAGGAGGAGCTGGAGGAGCAGGCCCGCCAGATCCCGGTCGAGGCCCTCACGCTGTTCTCCCGGGCGGTCTTTTTCGAAGACCGGGGGGATACGGACCGGGCCAGGGAGTTCTACAGCCGCGCCGTGCAGACCTTTCCCGAGTACAGCGAGGCCACCGAGCGGTTGCAACAGCTGCAGGAATCGTAATAACATAGGCGCGTGATTGCGCCCATTTCTGCACTCGGCAACATAGGAACGCGCTGGTTGTCCCGGTTCGGGGCACTGGCGCGTTTCCTCTTGGTCACTGTCGGGTCCTGGCGCTCCCTGCCCCGCGCCGGCCGCAGCGTGGTTCGCCGTGTCTTCATGAACCAGGTCTGGTTTACGGCGATTCAGGCCATACCCCTCGTCGTCATGCTCGCCGGCATCCTGAGCTTCCTCGTCATCTCGCAAGCCGTCCGCGAGCTGGGGCGCCTCGGGGCCACGGAGCTGATCGGCACGTTGATGGTCATCGCCATCGTGCGCGAGCTCGGCCCGCTGCTCACCGCACTCACCGTCGCCGGGCGATCGGGGACGGCCATCGCGGCCGAACTGGCCACCAACCGCGTAATGGGCGAGATCGATGCGCTGGAAGGCATGGGGATCGATCCCGTGCACTACCTGGTGCTCCCCCGCTTCCTGGGCGCGATCGTTTCGGTCTTTGGCCTCATCCTCCTCTTCGATTTCGTCGCCGTCCTCGCCGGCTTGGGGGCCGCGGTTGCCAACGGCATGACGGCCCCTCGATACTTCGACATCGTCTTGGAGTCACTCACCTTCGGGGACGTCTGGCTGTCGGTCGCCAAGGGCATCGCGTTCGGAACGGTCATCGGCACCGTCCCGGCTTTTCACGGACTGCGAGCCCGGAAAGCCGCCACCCAAGTGCCGGTGGCTGCCGGACAGGCCGTGGTCGCCAGCATCGTCGGGATCTTTCTCTTGTCCGCGGTTTTTGTCGCACTCAACCCGCTCAAATGATGGCATCGGCATCACTCCTCTTTAGCGACATACCCCTGAACGGCGGCGACGCGCCCACCGTCACGCTAGAGGTCCCGGAACACCGGGCGGTTTCCGTTGTGGGGGGCGTGGACAGCGGGATCGATCTCCTAGGTCGACTGGCCATGGGCCTTCTCGAGCCATCCGCCGGACAGCTGACCGTAATGGGCACCGAGCTGTCGACTCTGTCTCGCCGTGAGTTGCTCGCGTATCGTCGGCACCTGGGCTACCTTCCCGCCGGAGACGGGTTGCTGCAAAACCTCACGCTCCGGGAGAACATTGCGTTACCGTTGCGGTTTGGCAGCGACTACTCCGAGAACGAGATCGACAGTCGGCTCAACATCATGCAGGCTGCGGCAGGACTGGCGGACACCGGCCATCTCCGGCCGGCGCAGGCCAACGACGAGCAGCGGCGCCGTGCGGCCCTAGCCCGCGCGTTGGCTTTTGATCCCAAGCTCGTGATCCTCGAGGATCCCTTCGTCGGTCTCACCGATCGTGCCGCCCGCTTCATCCTGGAGGGGGCCCGGGGGGGCGACGTGGAACAGGGATCACGCCGCACGGTTCTGGCGGTGGGTCCCAGTCTCCCGGCGAGCGTGACCCGGAGATTCGAGATACGGTATCGGTTGATTCACGGCGTGCTGAAACAGGAGGGATGAGTTCAAGCGGTGGAATCGTATAGCGACTTCACGGTGGGCCTCTTCATGCTGGCGATCATCGGGATCGTACTGGGACTGCTCGTGGTGACGAGCAATGCGCTGGACGTCCGCCAGGAATTCTACATGCGCGCCACAACCGCCGACGGACTGAACGAAGACACGAGGGTGTTTCTGCAAGGCCTGCAGGTCGGAACAGTGACGGAGGTCAATCCGCGGGTTGAGGTCCAGGGTGTTTCGTTCGTCGCCCGGCTGAGCCTGCAACGCACGTATCCCGACGGCACCCCGCTCCAACTCCCCGTCGGCACCCAGGCGGTCATTGCCGCTCCACTGCCAATCTCCGCAGCCGAGGTGGACTTGGAGATCCCGCGGCAAACAGGCGGCACGGTGTTCCTCGAACCGGGAGACACGATCGACGCCCATCGGATCCCCAGCGCGATGGACCTGCTGGGTGAAGTGGCGACAGAGCTCAAAGCCGAGGTTGTGCAAACCCTCGCACTATCCCGGGCGCTGATCGAACAGAGCACGGCGCGGATCGCCGAGGCCGATGCGGTGATCGAGCTCGCAGAGGGGGTGTTCGAAGCGACGACGCCGAAGATCGAGGACGCGCTGAGCCTCTTGGCGACGAGCCTCGAACGAACAGATCAGATCCTCGCCGAGATCTCGCCCCGCGTCGGACCGATGCAGGACAGCCTCATGGCTACACTGTCCCACGCCCGACTGATCCTGAGCTCGTTCGACACGCTGGCCATGACCGCGCACGGCTTGCTCAACGAGAATCGCAGCGTCGTGCTGGAAGCTCTCGAACGGCTCAACCATACGACTTTGTTGCTGGATTATTTCGCCGAGCAGATCACGAGGCGGCCCACCCGGTTGCTGACGGGCGTCACGCTACCGCCCCCGGACACGACGGAAATGCGTCGATGAAATACCAGCTTCTCCACGCCACGAGCTTCGATCCCAGTGAGATCGCGGGTATGCTGGCGAACGAGAGCATCGAGACCACGACGATCCGGGCCCCAGACGACCTGGTCGTGGGAGACCGCCCCACGATCCTCGTGTTGGATCCAGCCGCGCGTCAGCTATTTCCGGCGCCAAAGTTGCGGTCGTTCGTGGACGGCGGCGGGGCGCTCGTGGTGTTGAGAACAGAGGGCGACGACGGCTCTCCCAAGGGGATTCCCGAACACCTCATGAGTGCGCTCATCCGCACGCCGTACCATCAGAGGGAACTCCTGATCGCACTGCGAACCGCGCTCCGCGATGCCGCCACACGAACCGAGAATACCCGACTCAGGAAGAGTGCCCAGGCGCGCACCCAAGAGCTGGACGAGCTGACACAGATCGGGGTGGCGCTCAACACCGAGCGGGATTACGACACGCTGCAATCGCTGGTGCTCTCCCAGGCTCGCCGCATCACGTCCTCGGACGCCGGAAGCCTGTACCTCGTCGAGACCGCGGAAGACGGCACCCAGCGGCTGCGTTTCAAGCTCTCACAGACCCACTCCCGCCCCAACCTGCCGCTGAGCGAGTTCACGATCGCCATCGATCACACCAGCATCGCCGGATACGTGGCGAGCACCGGCGAGCCGCTGGTCATCGACGACGCCTACTTCCTGCCGCCGGACGTCGAGTACTCCATCAACCGGTCCTTCGACAAAGCCAACCGGTATCGCACCAAGTCCATGCTCACGATCCCGATGAGCAATCACAAAAACGAAGTGATTGGCGTACTGCAGCTCATCAACCGGAAGCGGGACCTCGAGGCGGTGCTCGAGGCGTCCGAGGATTTCGATGCACAGGTGACCCCATACAGTCGGAGGACGGTGGAGCTGGTGACGGGCCTCGCTGGCCAGGCCGCGGTTTCCATCGAGAACAGCCAACTGTACGATAGTATCGAGCGCCTGTTCGAAGGATTCGTCACCGCAGCGGTGACCGCCATCGAGCAACGCGACCCCACCACGTTCGGACACTCGGGGCGTGTGGCCACCATGACGGTCGGCATCGCGAAGGCCACCGATTGCATCGACACCGGACCGTTCAAGGACCTCGCTTTCAGCCGGGAGCAGCTGCGCGAAATCCAGTACGCCGGCCTACTGCACGATTTCGGCAAGGTGGGCGTGCGCGAGCAGGTATTGATCAAGTCGAAGAAGCTCTACCCGCCGGATCTGTCGTTGATCAAGCAGCGATATGCGTTCGTGCGCCGCACCACCGAGCGCAACTTCTACAAGCAGCGGGCGGAATACTTGGAACAGCACGGCACCCAGGGGTACGAGGCGTTTTTCGAACGCATGCGCAAGGAATACGAAGACAACATCACCTCCTTGGATCACTTCCTGTCGCTGGTCCTGGAATCCAACGAGCCCACCATCCTCCCCGATGGGAGCTTCGACGATCTCCTACAGTACGCCGATCGCTACTATCAGGACTCGGAAGACAAAGACCAGCCGTTTCTGACCAGTGACGAGGTGCGATATCTCACCATCCGCAAGGGGAGCTTGGACGAAACGGAGCGGGTCGAGATCGAAAGCCATGTGAACCACACCTATCGCTTCTTGATGCAGATCCCGTGGACCAACGAACTCCAGGACATTCCGCGCATAGCCTACGGGCACCACGAGAAGCTCGACGGGCGCGGATACCCCAGGGGCGTCAAAGGCGACGACATCCCCATTCAGACGCGGATGATGACGATTGCAGATATCTTCGACGCCCTCACCGCCTCGGACCGCCCCTACAAGCGAGCGGTTCCGGCCGAGAGCGCTCTGGACATTCTGGCGAGCGAGGTGAAGAGCGGGATGCTGGACGCAGACCTATTCCAGATTTTCCACGAAGCGCGGGTTTTCGACGAGACAGCAGACTCCCCTACAACTTGACGGGGCTTCCCTGCTCCGCCGACTGGAACACCGCCTCGAGCACACGGTGCACAGCTAGCTGCTCTGCAAGGTCCGGTCGTTCCACTTCCCCACGAATCAACGCGGCGAAGTGCGCCCACTGTGACATGTACGCCGCATTGAAGATGCTCTTCCGCTCCGATGTCCCCGTCGGCGTCACGTTCACCGGGGACCCGTGCATTTCCTTGAAGACGGCAAGCGGGGCAACCGTGCCGGATCCTCCCGATCCAAGAAGCTCGAACCAGTACCGCTCGGACTTCCCAACGTAGTGCCATGACACATCGACCACGATCGAAGCCCCGCCGTCGCACGTGATGAGGGCGACGCCGGAGTCCTCCACGATCTCGGGATCACCATTCTCCGAGTCGAGGGACGCGCTGACGTGACGCGGCGTGGGCCAATCCAGCATCCAGAGCGCCAAGTCGATGAGGGGGAGCCCCAGATCGAGCATCGCGCCCCCGCCCGACTGGGCGCGGTGCCGCCTCCACCCGAGGGCCTGTCGCGCCGGACGAAACGTGTACCACCCGGTGCGAACGGCTTTAAGCGTGCCCAGCTCGCCTCCACCAAGGAACTGCTTCACGGCCTGCACGTCGGAGCGAAACCGGGCCTGCATCCCGACCAGTACCACCTTGTCCGCCCGCTGTTGCGCGGCGATGATGTCCTCCACGTCCGGCACCGTCAGGGCGAGCGGCCGCTCGCACAACACGTGCACGCCGGCCGCCAGCGCGGTTTTCACGTGCACCTGGTGGAGGTGGTTCGGCGTGCACACCGCAACGGCGTCGGGTTTGGAGCGACTCAAGAGGTACTCGATGTCGTCGAACACCTCCGGGATCTCGAAACGCGTCGCGAGGGAGCGCGCCTTTGGCAGGTCATTGTCACAGATGCCGACCAGCTCGAACTCTTCCCGGCGGGCAATCATCGGCAAGTGGCCCACTTGCGCCACCACGCCCGCACCCACGACCGCGACCCGCACCGGCGGAGCCATCAATTCCCTCCCGGAAGAATGCGATACATGAAACCCGCCCGCGCCGACGCGAGCAGCAGCTCACTGCTCAGGACGCCTCGCAGGTCGGTGGTGAAATGGAATTGGTCGGTGAGAGCGATTTCCAATCCCAGAGAGAGATCGGCGCTGGCCGCAATGGTGTCGAGGGCATCCTCGACGAAGGTGTCCTCGATCGCTGGGCCCGACCCGTTGCGGAGGTGGGCACCCAGTCCCAACCCGATATAGGTGAGGTAACGGGGGCTCGACTGGAAGATGTATTGCAGATCGAGGGTCGCCTCCAGGTTGGACCACCCGATTTGCCCGATGTCCACGGTAGCGTCGCCGGTCGGGTCCTGCACGA
The DNA here is from genome assembly GCA_039588255.1 of Gemmatimonadota bacterium. Classification (GTDB taxonomy): domain Bacteria; phylum Gemmatimonadota; class Gemmatimonadetes; order Gemmatimonadales; family GWC2-71-9; genus B3T1B10. The sequence continues at coordinate 35,107 of JBDHAF010000013.1, forward strand.
TCTGGAGCACCCGGCTCTCGAAATCGGCGATTTCGTCTTGATCGAGTTCGCCTTTGAAATAATTGGCGCCGAACATGACCCGCACCCGGGGAGCGATCATGCCGTAATCCACGCGGAGGCCGAAAGAGACCTCGGTCGTGACGCGATCCGACGCCACCGGACCCACCTCGAATCCAATGCCCGAGAACCCGAGTCCTTCGTAGCTGAACTCGTCGAGAAACCCCTGTGCCCGGACGGACACCGGGGTAATCAAGAGGGCGGCGGTGAGGAGTATTTCTTTGGCAGACATTGGCAGAGATTGTGGGTGTTTGGTTGGCGGCCTTCCGCCTTTCCGTCGTTTCGTCATTCCGACCACTGCGTTACCGTTGTGCCGGGAAAATACGCGCCCAAGATCGCCCGATGGTCGTGCCCGGTCCGCGCCCGCCCGAAGGCACCCCACTGACACATACCCACGCCGTGGCCCCACCCGGCTCCGGCCGCGATCAACCGGGTCAAGCGGTCGTTGGCACGCTCCTTGGTGAGTTGCACGGCGGTGCTCCCAAGCGACTCCGCGTTCGGGGTCTGGAAGACAGCACGGACATCCGGGCCGAACACCGGGATCTCCCCTTGATCGACCTGCACGCGAATCTCCGTGGCGCGCCCCGAAACGCCCGTTCCCCTCACCTCCACGTCCCGCACGTCCGACACGAAGTACTCGTCGATCCCGAGCGTCCGAGGAACCGTCCGCCGCAGCACGGCGGTCAGCTCCGCGCCCGACCACTCGACCCGCCAACGAAACCGGGGCGATCCTTCGCAATAGTACCCCCCACCGTAGGCATCCGAAACCGACCGCAGGTACGGTTGGGGCCGCACGTTGCGGAACGACTCCTCAGGCGATGCGGTGGCGAATCCGCAGGTCGAATGGAAGAACGCCGAGATAGCCCGGCCATCTTGGGTCAACACCAGTCCGGCCGTGTCGCGCACAGCCCGACTTCCGAGATCAGATTCCGCCTGGGCGCCGCGATACGCCTGATCGCTGACGCCGGCACGAAGGTCGAAGCCCTGCACACCGAATCGTCCGAGGTTGGCGACCGCGTAGGTCCGGGAGGCGATCGCCTGGGCCTCGAGGGCGGCCCGTTCCGAGCCGGACCGCCGACCCATCTCCACCGCAATTACACCGGCCACGTAATCCTCGAGCCCCAGCTCGTTGACCACCGTCAGGGTTCCCTCGTGCTGCACCACGGAGATGGTCCCCCGATAGGGAATCCCGTCTACCGTGATGAGCCCTCGCGCCCCCCGGAACATGAGCGCGTCGAACCGAGCGGCCTGCCCTCCCCCCGCCGCCGACACGCCGCTGCCCGCGGGGGTCACATCCACGGCCTCGCCCGACGTCAGGCGGATCGCCGTCCGGCCGCTCTCCGTCGCCACCACGTCGCCGCGAGACCCGATCCGGACCGATCCGGCGCCGACGGCGATCCCCACCCGGACCCGACGGCCCGACGGCAACGGATCCGGCGTCGCCCCCCCTGAACCGCCACCCGACGCGCACGCCGACGTCCCCACCGCACCGCCGACGATGGCCGCCAGCCGCTTCAAATGGGCTCGCCGGGTCTCGCACGACGGGCCCGCTGTCATGATAGGGCCACCACGCGGAAGTCGTAGTCGGTACAGTCCTCGATCCGGCCACGAACAAACTCCCCCGGCTTGGCCCAACCACCCCGCTCGACGGTGGTGACGCCGTCCACGTCGTCCGCCTGCCACATGACGCGACCCACATGGGTGGCGCCGGCTTCGTCGGGATCCGTCACCCCGTCGATCAGCACGTCGGTCTCACGGCCTACGTATCGCCCCAGCTGCTCCTCGGAGATGATCCGCTGGAGGTCGAAAAGCTCTTCTTGGCGGGCGCGCTTCACGTCGTCCGGAACGTCGTCGGTGAACTGTTGTTGAGCACGGGTGCCCTCTTGGCTCGAGTAGGTGAACACCCCCAGGCGCTCAAACGCCATTTCTTCCGCGAAGTCGCGCAGCTCCACAAAGTCTTCGTCGGTCTCCCCCGGAAAGCCCACGATCGTCGTCGTCCGGATCGCGACGTCCGGCACGGCATCGCGAAGCCAGCGGACCTTCTCCCGAATCGTCTCCTTGCGCTCCGGCCGCCGCATTCGCTCCAACATCCGATCCGATGCGTGTTGGATCGGGATGTCTATATACGGAACGATACGCCGTTCCGACGCCATGAGATTCACCAACCCGTCCGTCAAGCCGGCGGAGTACACGTACAACAGCCTGAACCACGGAACCGTGGTTTCCCCAAGCAACGCTTTCAGGAGATCCGGGAGCTTGGGCCCTTGGCGTCCGTAATCCCTACCCCAATGCCCGAGGTCTTGCGCGACGAGATTGATCTCCTTGGCGCCCTGTACCTCCAACTGCTGCGCTTCCTGCACGAGCCGCTCCAACGGTTCCGAGCGGTGCTTGCCGCGCATCAACGGGATGGCGCAAAACGCGCAGGTGTGGTCGCAGCCTTCGGAGATCTTGAGATATCGGACGTGGGTATCGTCGCCGAAGTAGTGACGGACACCGGGGTGGTCGGCGATGGGATCCTCGATGAGACCGCGGGCGGCGAGCTCGGGGGCGAGCTTGTGCAGCTCCCCGAAATTCAAGAAGAGATCCACCTCTGGGATCTCGGCTTCAAGCTCCTTCTGGTAGCGCTGCACCAGACATCCCACGGCCACCACTGCCTTGACCGACCCGCGCTGCTTGAGCTCCCCGGCCCCGATCATCGCCTCGATCGATTCCTGCTTGGCCGCGTCGATGAACCCACACGTGTTGACCAGCACGACATCCGCCGTGTCCAAGTCGGCCACGACCCGCGCCCCGTGGCCCACCAACTCTCCCACGAGCCGCTCCGAGTCCACGGTGGCCTTGTCGCACCCCATGGAGATGACACCGAGCTTCACGAGGAAGCCGCGCTCATCGGACGCGGTGAATGTGTGGATTGCATGGTGGGGAATATAGACGGTGCAACGTGAGCAGTGAGCGGGTCCGACCGTTCCCCACCGGTTCGAGGTGGGGTGGCCCGCTCACTGCTCACCCCTCACTGCTTATGATAGGAAGCTCTCCAACGACCGAGCCCGGCTCACGTGTCGCAGTCGGGCCAGGGCCTTCTCCTTGATCTGGCGCACTCGCTCGCGGGTGATGCCCAGCAGGCCGCCGATTTCCTCCAGGGTCATCGCTTCCTGGCTGTCCAGCCCAAAATAGAGCCGCAGGATCTTCGCCTCCCGTTCCTTCAGCGTGCCGAGGACCTCCTCGATGGAGTTGCTCAAGGCCCGCTCGAACGTCTGGTCGTCGGGACCAGGGCTTTGATCGTCGGGCAAGTAATCGAGGAGCTTGTTGTCCTCACCGGGCGTGAGCGGTGCATCGAGCGAGAGATGGCTCCGAGAGATGGCCAGGGTCTTAGCGACCTCTTCTTTCGGGATGTCCATGCCATCGGCGATTTCCTCGATGGTCGGTTCCCGGCCAAGCTCCTGCTGCAACGCCGACGACCGCTTGCCGATACGGTGTAGCGTGCCAGCCCGGTTCAGGGGGACCCGGACGATGCGGCTCTGTTCCGCCAGTGCCTGGAGGATGGCCTGGCGGATCCACCACACGGCATAGGAGATGAACTTGATGCCTTTTGTCTCGTCGAATTTGTGGGCGGCGCGAATGAGTCCCAGGTTGCCTTCGTTGATCAGATCCGAGAGGCTGACGCCCTGGTTCTGATACTTCTTCGCCACCGACACCACGAAACGGAGGTTGCTGCGGACGAGCTTGTCGAGTGATTCCTCACAGTCAACGTGGATCTGCACCGCCAAGTCGACTTCGTCTTCCCGCGAAAGGAGGGGGTACTTGCTGATCTCTCGCAGATACTGGTCGAGGGAGCCCTCTTCTTTTCCGACTTTCTTTGCAGCGCTTACTCGCATGGGACTCGCAATTCCTCCGCGATGCTCGGAAGAGCCGTGTACTTCGAGGCGCCAACCTCCATCCAGCTATTACTGCCTTCATGAGGCGGGCTGTGAGTCAACGAATATCGAAACAGCGTCAGGAAGTATGCGATCGTTCCGACGGCCAAAGAAACCCAGAAGGTGCGATGCTCTAAACTAGCGTGTCACATTATGTTACCCGCTCTCAGGGCAAGGCGCAACTGCCACCGACCACCCTCGCGCCCCCGCCCACACCCGAAGGCCCGCCTGTAACTCCTCGCGGGAGCACTCGTGTGACAGCCGGAGCGCCGCACAACACACCGTTTCCGCGGCGGCAAAATCGGCCTCTACGATGCGAGCGTCGGGAATGTTGCAGACGGCGGGATGGTCGAGCACGGAGCCGCTTGTGCTGATGATGATGGCAACGGAAGAGTTGGGGGAGACCATGACACCAACAATGACAGGTCTCAGGTCCGGCGTGTAACCGGGATCTCGCGGGTCTTGTCGAAACGTTGCTCTACTTGCTTCTCTGCAACCCGTACTTGTCGATCTTCTTGTAGAGATTGCTCCGGGGCATGGCGAGTTTTCTGGCCGTTTCGCTCACGTTCCAATCGTTCTCCTCCAGCTTGCCCGTCAGGAACGAGCGCTCGGCTTCCACCTTGAATTCCTCGAACGTTTCGCATTGCACCAGCGTGCCGACCGTGGCGTCGGCGCCGCCGGCCGAGAGTCGCTGGACGTCCGTCGCCGTGACTTCGGCCCCGGCCGAGAGGATCAAGAGTCGCTCCACGGCGTTGCGAAGCTCCCGCACGTTCCCGGGCCAGTCCCGTTGCTCCAGCATCGCCACGGCGTCCTCGGAGAACCTCTTGTCTTTGAGGCCTCCGTACACGGCGAGGTCACTGACGAACCGCTCGATCATTGGCGTGATGTCCTGCTTGCGGGCCCGTAGCGGCGGGACGTCAATGGGCACGACGTTGAGGCGGTAGTAGAGATCTTCCCGGAAGCGTCCGTTCTCGATCTCCTCCTCGAGGATCTTGTTGGTAGCCGCGATCACTCGCACGTCCACGGTCGACGACTTCGTCGCCCCGATGCGCGTCACCACCCCCTCTTGGAGCGCCCTGAGGACCTTTGCCTGTGCGTCGAGGCTCATGTCCCCCACCTCGTCGAGGAACAGCGTGCCGCTGTCCGCCTGCTCAAACTTCCCCGCCCGGTCGGCGAAGGCGCCGGTGAAGGACCCCTTCATGTGCCCGAACAACTCGCTCTCGATGAGCTCGCTGGGGATCGCAGCGCAGTTGACCTCGACGAAGGGCTTGGACGCCCGGGGTGACCCGCTGTGGATCGCCCGAGCCACCAGCTCCTTGCCGACCCCGTTCTCACCGGCGATCAACACTCGTGCCGGAGTCGGCGCCACCTTCTCGATGACATCGAGGACGTCCCGAATCGCCTTGCTCGAGCCCACCATGTCGTACTGATCGGCGACGCTCGCCCGGAGGCGCTCGTTCTCCGACTCCAGTGCAATGCGGTCGAACGCGTTGCGGAGCGTGAGGAGGATCCGATCCGTGTCGAGGGGCTTTTCGAGAAAGTCATAGGCGCCGAGTTGGGTGGCCTCCACCGCCGTCTGGATCGTGCCGTGACCGGAGATCATCACCACCTGGGCGTTGCCGTCGACCTCACGGAGCTTGGCGAGGGTCTCGAGCCCGTCCATCCCGGCCATCTTCACGTCGAGCAGCACCAGGTGAGGATGGACCTCCGCATACCTGTCGAGCGCCTCTACGCCGGACTCCGCCGTATGCACCTCCATCTCTTCGTATTCCAGGAGCTGCTTGAGCGCCTCACGCACTCCCTGCTCGTCGTCCACCACTAGTACGCGCTTCGCCATCACTGCACCCGCCGATAGAAGGTCATTTTGTTGGGCTCGATCCGAATCTGGGCGATCGTCGAGGGAACGCCGAAAAGCATCTGCCCCGTGTCTCCGCCCGTCAACCGATTCACGATGGACGGGATCGCCGCACGGGGGAACGGGATCGACCGCACGGCAAACTCGTTTCGAAGGTGACAGTCAGGGAATCCAGCGCACGGCGGCCGATAGGATCGAGGCCGTCACGAATGAGAGAAGCCATCTCCGCCGCGGACAGAATCACGAACTCCGGCCCGTCGACCCGGGCCATCCGCTGGTACTTTGCCACGGCCGACTGCCGGGCTTGGGGCGAGGGACTGCCCGGCCCCTCCTGAAATGCCTCCTCGGCCACGGTGCTCTCACCCCGAAACGCACGATACGCTTCGGTCAGTTGGGTGCGATACTGCCATCCAGCAACCCCGGCGATCAGAAAGACGGTGGCACACCCCGCCATGGCGAACACGTTCTTGAGGCAGCCGCCGATCATGGCGCCATCTCGGCGGCGTGGAGACACTCGTAGCGGGGGCCCTTGGGACCGAGGTGGCTCCGCATCACGTCGAGCGACGCAATGAGCGGCTCTTCGAAAAACTCCAGGTCTTCGAGGTCGCGGTCGAGGCCCTCTAGGTCCGACGGCCGTGCGTCGCGCCGCATCCGCCCAATGGTCACATGGGGACGGAAGGCACGCCCTTCCGGCTCGAATCCTAGCTTGGACATCTCGCGTTCCACTGCATCGGTCAGGAGCTCCAGGACGGGGAGGTTTTCACACCCTACCCAAAGTACTCGGGGTCGCTTCGCTGTGGGGAACGCGCCGAACCGGCCCACGGGGAGCCGAAACGCTTTGGTGTCCCCCACTGCCGCCGTGGCGCACTCGCAGATGTTGTCGACTCGGGGACCGTCCACCTCACCGAGGAATTTCACGGTCAGGTGGATGTTGTCGGCGTGCACCCATTTCACCGGATAGCCGGCATCTCGCAGCGGCGCGGTATCACTCCACAATCGCTTGCGCATGCCGTCGGGGAAGTTGATGGCAATGAAGAGACGCACGGGATGAATTTATAACGGTTTGGGGAAGGAATACACGTCCGTTCACCCTCCCCGGACCCCCCGGTCCCCACCTCCTACCGCACAGGTAGGGTGGTGCGTTATCCTCCAGCGACAGTAGAACCGGCAAGACGACAGCAGGCGCGCGTAATGCACAGCATCTGGGCGGTAGCAGCCGTCGTTCTCTTCATAAACCTCCCCTTTGGCTATTGGCGATCCGGGGAGAAGCGGATGACCATCCCCTGGTGGGTGGCGATCCACGCTCCGGTCCCCTTGGTGATCGCGCTCCGGTTTCCTCGGGATTGGGGTGGCAACTTGCAACGCTTCCGGTGACGGTCGGTGCGTTCTTTGCCGGCCAGCTTCTTGGCGGACGCGTGCGCCTTTGGTGGAAAGAACGAGCTTAAGACGCTGCCCACAACATGGCATCACTCACCGTACGCTTGACCGACATTGTCTCGGGTGCCTTTGCCGAGTGCGGCTACGACCGCCAGTACGGCAAGGTCGAGGTCTCCGATCGTCCCGACCTGGGACAGTTCCAGTGCAACGGGGCGTTGGCCGCCGCCAAAGCCCAAGAGGCCAACCCCCGCCAGATCGGGCAACGGGTGGCGGACATTCTCACGGCCCATGATGCCTTCCGGGACGTGTCTCTCGCCGGCCCGGGATTCATCAACCTCACGCTGACCGACACGTTTCTCGCCGGCCACGCCCAGGAGATCGCCCGCGACGACCGCCTCGACGTGGATCGGATTTCGGCTCCGCAAAAGGTCGTCATCGACTACGGCGGCCCCAACGTGGCGAAACCCATGCACGTGGGGCACCTCCGTGCCGCCATCATCGGCGAGAGCGTGAAGCGCATCGCCCGATTCCTCGGCCACGATGTGTGGGGGGACGTCCACCTGGGAGACTGGGGACTGCAGATGGGGATGCTCATCTCCGAGCTGGCCCGCCGGCAACCCGATCTCCCGTACTTCGACGCCGAATCTGAGGGCCCCTATCCGGAAGAGTCTCCGGTGACGATTACCGACCTGGAGGAGATATATCCGGCTGCCAGCGCCAAGGCCCAAGAAGATCCGGACGCCATGGAGGCGGCCCGGGCCGCCACCTTCCAGCTCCAGCAGGGACGGCACGGGTACCGAGCCGTGTGGCAGCATTTCCACGACGTTTCCATCGCCGAGATGAAGGCCGACTACTCGACGCTCAACGTCGAGTTCGATCTCTGGCTCGGGGAGAGCGATACGCAAGATCGGATACCGAGAATCGTCGAGTACCTTCGGGACCGGGGCCTCGCGTACGAGAGCGAAGGCGCCCTGGTGATGGACGTCGCAGAGCCGGACGACAAGAAGGAGATCCCACCGCTCATGCTGCTCAAGTCCGACGGTGCCGTCCTCTACGGTACCACGGACTTGGCCACCATCGAGCAGCGGGTGCAGGAGCTGCACGCGGAGGTCGCCATTTACGTCGTCGACAACCGGCAGGGCGATCATTTCGAGCAGGTCTTCCGCGCCGCCCACAAGTCGGGGATCGCTCCGGGGTCCATGCATTTGGAGCACGCAGGCTTCGGCACGATGAACGGCAAGGACGGGAGGCCGTTCAAAACGAGGGCGGGCGGCGTGATGCGACTCAAGGACCTGATGCAGCTCGTCACCGACAAGGCCACCGAGCGCATGGCCGAGGCCGAGATGGCGAAGGACTACGGTGACGAGGAACGGGCCGGGATTGCCCGCATGGTGGGGATGGCGACCCTCAAGTACGCCGATCTCATGAACCACCGCACGAAGGACTACGTCTTCGACCTGGATCGCTTCTCCTCGTTCGAAGGGCGAACAGGTCCCTATCTCCTCTACACGACGGTCCGGACGAAGTCGATCCTCCGAAAAGCTGCGGACCGGGGTTTCAGTTCGGGAGAACTCCTGCCCCCGGCCACCGACGCCGAGCGGGAGGTGATGCTCAAGATCGCCGAGCTCCCCAACGTGTTGCAGCGGGCGTGGGACGGGAGGGCGCCCAACCACCTCTGCGAGTTCGGCTACAACGTGGCGACCTTGTTCAACCGGTTCTACCACGAGCACCACATCTTGAGCGAAGAGGATGCCGCGCGGCGGGCGTCGTGGCTCGGGTTGTCGGAGTGTTGTGTGCGGGTGTTAGAGTTCACGCTGGAGCTGTTGGGGATCGAAGTGCCGGAGCGCATGTAACGTGCGCACGTTGCTCTTCATCACACTGGGCGTCTTCGGCCTGGTATTTCTCGTGCGCTGGATCCGGCAGGTTCGCACTGCCGGTCAGGGGTCGACATCCGCCGTCCGGCCCTCAGTCCTCGAATCGGCCGTCGGGTTCGTCACAAATTTCTTCGACACGTTGGGGATCGGTTCGTTTGCGCCCACAACGTCGATCTACAAACTCAAGAAGATGGTACGGGACGAGCACATCCCCGGCACCATGCACGTGGGTCACACGCCCCCGGTCATCGTTCAGGCGTTCATTTTCATCGCCATCATTCAGATCGACTTGGTGACCCTGGTCAGCATGATCACCGCCGCGGTGCTCGGCGCCTAGCTCGGCGCCGGTGTGGTGGCGAGGCTGCCCCGGCGCTCGATCCAGATCGGCATGGGCATCGCGCTGCTGGTGGCGGCCGCGTCGTTCATCATGTCCATCTATGGATTCTTTCCGGCCGGTGGGACGGCACTGGGCATGCGGGGGGCCGGCCTGGCGGTGGCCGTGGCCGTCAGCTTCGTGCTGGGTTCCCTCATGACCATCGGGGTAGGGTTCTACGCGCCGTGCATGATCACCCTCAGCCTCCTGGGCATGAACCCCATCACCGCGTTTCCGGTCATGATGGGGTCGTCCGCGTTTCTCATGCCGGTGGCGAGCATCCGGTTCTTGAAGGCAAACAAGTACAGCCTTCGGGCCGCCGTGGGCCTGGCCATCGGAGGCATCCCGGCGGTGCTGATCGCCGCGTTCATCGTGAAATCGCTGCCGCTGAACGCGATGCGCTGGTTGGTGGTGGCGGTGGTGCTCTACGCAGCGCTGGCCATGCTGCGGTCGGCGTACGTAGAAGGACGGGCGGCCAACCGCGGCCACGACTCCTAGTTGTCGACTCCTATAGCCTTCCGCGCGAGTTCGACCATCCGACTCAGTGTGCTTCCCCCACGCGACTGCGTAAAGTAGAGCACCATCAGGTCCTCACCTGGATCGGCCACCGCGATGGTCCCGTCGGAGCCGCCGTGGCCGAACACGGGAAGGCCATCCTCCGAAGAGCCCATTTCCGGAAATACCTGCCACTGCATACCGTATGCATAGGACCCGCCCGTGGACATGGCGTCCAGCGCGCGCATCACGGTCTCCCGCTGCAATACCTGACGCGACCCCGCCCGCCCGTAATCCATCCACAGGGCCAGGAACTTGGCGTAGTCAATTGGCGTGGAGTACATGCCGCCGCTGGCCCGGAAAAACTGCATGGCCTGGGGCTTGGTGTTCTCCCAATATTTTCCGAAACGAGCCTCCGGACTGTTCCGGCTGTATGTGCTGCTCACGCGGGGACGCCGGGGATCGTTCATCGTGAGCATCGTGAAGGTGTCCCTCATCTGCAACGAGTCGAGGATACGCGTCTCGATGAAGGTCTCGACCGGCACACCCGACACCTGGGCGACGATGGCACCGAGAGTGGCCGACCCCGCGTCGCTGTAAAAGTATCGGCTGCCCGGCTCGTGCTGCGGTCCAGCCCGGCCCGTCGCATCCACCGCCTCCCGCAGACTGCCGAAACTGCCCAGGGCGCCCGGATAGCCGGGCTGGGTAAAACCCCCTCGGTGATGGAGGAGCTGCTCGATCGTGATGTCCCTCGACCGGTCGTTGTCCCATGATGGGATATGGGCAGAAACCGGGTCCGCGAGACGCAGCTTTCCCTCCTCCGCCAGCATCTGGATAGACATTCCCACAAACGGCTTGGTCATCGAGCGAATCCGGGCAATGGTGTTCGGCTCGTAAGGAATCTCCCTCTCCCGGTCCTTCCAGCCCACCGCCTCGTGCCACACGATCTTCCGGTCCTTGACGATCAGCAACTCCGCACCAACCACGTCTCCGCCGCTCACCCACTGCTCCATCGTATCCACCAAGGCACCGAGCTCAGCCGTGGAGAGTCCCAGACTCTCAGGTGCTACTCGGGGAAACGGGGAGGGGGACGGGTTCTGCCCCAGGGCGGCACCTTGCATGGATGCCTCGCTCCTGCAGGCGAGGGCGAGCACGGCAACGACCACGAATCGCAGGGTGGGCACACTCACTCTATTGAATGCTTTCATAGGGTGTTCCCTCCGGGCGTTGGAAGGCAAACGTCACCTGCTGCTGCACCCGAACCCTCACGGGCACTCCGTCGACCCGGGCCGGTGTGTAGACGCCACCCAGAATGACTTCCCTCGCGGCGGCGTTGAACAGCGGATGCGTTGAGGATAGGATCCTGACGGACGCGGGCTCGACGTGTCCCGTCGTGTCGATCACGAAATCCAGGAGCACTTCACCTTCTACCCCGGCCTGCTTCAGCATTTCGGGATACCGCAGTGGCGGGCTGGACACCAGTTGCGGCAGGTCGTCCACCTCGGCGACCCCCACGTCGGTCGGCGCGACAACCAAGGAATCCACCGCAACCACCTCCGCTTCGGCTCCAGCCGCCTCGAGAGCTTGAATCACGTCGGTGTTTCCATTGATCCGTGCCGCAGTCAACGCCGTGGCGCCGTCTGGGTCTCGGATGTTGGGGTCGGCTCCGTGCGCCAGCAGCGCCTCCACGATCGCGGAATGCCCTTCCAGCGCCGCGAGCATCAACGACGTCATCCCCAGGCCGCTCACCGCATTCACGTCCGCCTCGTACCCGATCAGCGTGTCGACGAGCGCGGCGTTCCCAAGCACGCTCGCCACTTGCAGGGGCGTTGTGCCAACCGCGTTCTTGTGGTTGGGATCCGCCCCCTTGGCCAGTAGCGCCGCCGCAATCAGGGTGTAGCCGCCGATGGCGGCGGCGTTCAGCGCCGTCAGGGCCGGTCCGCCCGGCGCATCGGGATCGGCCCCGTGGTCCAGGAGGGCAATGACGACGTCGGGATATCCGGCGATGGCTGCGGTGACAATCGGCGGTAGGCCGCTACTGTCCACAGCGTTGGCATCGGCACCCGCTTCCAGGAGGAGCCTGACGACCTCGCCGTTGGTCGGTCCCAGGGCGACGTGCAGCACCGTATTGCCTTCGTCGTTGGCGGACGCGGGATCGGCACCTCGTTCGAGCAGTGTCGCCACCACCGCCGCTCGGCCCTCGAACGCCGCCAGCGCGAGCGCCGTCCAACCATCATTCGATCGGACATCCACCGTTGCTCCTCGGGCCAGCAGCAGCTGCACGATTACCGTGTGCCCGGGCCCAGCCGCAGCCATCAAGGCCGTGAAGCCGGTTTCGGCCTGGGCGTTGACGTCCGCCCCTTGGCCCAGCAGCGTTACCACCGTGTCCAACTGGCCGGCGGCCGCGGCCCTTATGAGGGCGAGGGGGTCATCCTGTGGCGCGGATTGCCCCGATAACGGACGTGCGACGGTGACAAGCAATGCCAGCGTAGCAAAACCGATCAGTCTTCTTGTTGTCACGACAGCTATCGTTTTTTTCTCAAACACGATGTCACTCACGGCAAGGTGTACTCAGGCGAGATAACGTGTTCCGTAGCGGAAGGTTACTCGAAGGTCCGACCCCTCGCCAGGAAGTTCGCCCTGGAGGTTATTGAGCCCTTCCGGGATCGGCGGCTATCTTTCTCAGCCCCGTTCCAGACCGACCCGAAAGCATCGGAGACGACCATGAGGCCCATTCGGTATTTGCTGTGGATGTCGATCCTGTCACTCACGCTTTCCACACCAGCGTGGGCATTCCGCCAGACAAGTGGTGGTGACGCCCGGCTCGAGCTCGCAGACGTGTTCGAGCTCGAGTTCGCGTCCAACCCCGAGATCTCTCCCGACGGCGACAGAGTCGTCTTTGTCCGGAATTTCATGGACATCATGACCGACCAGCCGCGCTCCAACCTCTGGGTCGTGAATTACGACGGATCCGATCTCCGGCCCCTGACCAGCGGCAACCACAACTTTAGCTCGCCGCGATGGTCCCCCGACGGGAAGCGACTCCTGTACGCCTCCAACGAAGAAGGGTCGACCCAGCTGTACGTGCGCTGGATGGAAACCGGAGAGGTCGCCAAGCTCACC